>NZ_JBSFUR010000017.1:0-115008 GCF_053591895.1 Streptomyces sp. NPDC002867
GGTCCGGGGGCGGAGCCCCCGGTTACGGGATGGGGGCACCTCCCACGGCCGCCAGGCCGTAGGGGGAGGGCGGGGTGGGGAAATGCCGAGGCCCGCCCCCAACAGGGGGCGGGCCCGAAGCATGTGCGCTGTGCGCGTCACACCGTGCGGAACGCCAGCACCACGTTGTGGCCGCCGAAGCCGAACGAGTTGTTGATCGCCGCGATCGTGCCCTCCGGCAGCGCCCGCGGCTCGCCGCGGACGATGTCCGCGTCCACGCTCTCGTCCAGGTCGTCGACGTTGATCGTCGGCGGGGCAGTGCGGTGGTGCAGCGCGAGCACGGTCGCCACCGTCTCGATACCGCCCGCGCCACCCAGCAGGTGACCCGTCATCGACTTCGTGGCGGAGACCGCGACGTGGTCGAGGTCGTCGCCGAGGACCGACCGCAGCGCCTTGATCTCCGCGACGTCACCCTGCGGCGTCGAGGTGGCGTGCGCGTTCAGGTGCACGACCTCGGACGGCTTGAGGTCCGTCGTCTCCAGCAGGTTCCGCAGCGCGGCGGCGATACCGCGGCCCGTCGGCTCCGGCTGCGCGATGTGGTGGCTGTCCGCGGACAGACCCTGGCCCAGCACCTCGCAGTACACCTTCGCGCCGCGTGCGGCCGCGTGCTCGGCCGACTCGAGGATCACGACGCCCGCGCCCTCGCCGAGGACGAAACCGTCCCGGGCCGTGTCGTACGGGCGCGAGGCCTTCGTCGGCTCGTCGTTGTTCTTGGACATCGCCATCATGTTGGCGAACGCGGCGATCGGCAGCGGGTGGATGGCCGCCTCGGTGCCGCCCGCGACGACCACGTCGGCACGGCCGGTACGGATCATCTCGACGGCGTAACCGATCGCCTCCGCGCCCGACGCGCACGCCGAGACCGGGGTGTGGACGCCCGCCTGGGCGTTCACCTCCAGGCCGACGTTCGCGGAGGGGCTGTTCGGCATCAGCATGGGGACGGTGTGCGGGGAGACGCGGCGTACGCCCTTCTCCTTGAGCACGTCGTACTGGTCGAGCAGCGTCGTGACGCCACCGATGCCGGAGGCGATCACGGTGCCCAGCCGGGCCGGCGCGACGGCGGCGTCCTCGCCCGCGGGGGAGGTGAAGCCGGCGTCGGCCCACGCCTCGCGCGCCGCGATCACGGCGAACTGCGCGGAGCGGTCCAGCTTGCGGGCCAGCGGGCGGGGCAGGACCTCGCCCGGGTCGACCGCGGCCGCGGCGGCGATGCGCACCGGGAGGTCGGCGAAGCGCTCGCCCTCCAGGAGCTGCACTCCGGAGCGCCCGGCGATCAGGCCCTCCCAGGTCGATGCGCTGTCGCCACCCAACGGTGTGGTTGCGCCGATACCGGTGACGACCACGGTGCGATTGGTCGAGTTCACAGGAATTCTTTCTCCACGTGTAGGGGGTGCGGAATGTGCACGGCGCCACCGCTGGGCGGCGACGAGCGCGTCAGTCTCAGGCCTGGTGCTTGAGGATGTAGTCCGCGGCGTCGCCGACGGTCTTCAGGTTCTTGACGTCCTCGTCCGGGATCTTGACGTCGAAGCGCTCTTCGGCGGCGACGACGACCTCGACCATGGACAGCGAGTCGACGTCCAGGTCGTCGGTGAAGGACTTGTCCAGCTGGACGTCCTCGGTGGGGATACCGGCGATCTCGTTGACGATCTCGGCGAGACCTTCGACGATCTCTTCCTGCGTGGCGGCCATGTTGGCGCTCCTTCGGTGTGTATCAGAGGGTGTGGCTGTAGCCGTCCGGAAGATCCGTACGGGTGCCTAGGGGAGGGTAACGACCGTCGCGGCGTAGACGAGACCCGCCCCGAAGCCGATGACGAGCGCGGTGTCGCCGCTCTTCGCCTGTCCGGTCGCCAGGAGCCGCTCCATGGCGAGCGGGATCGAGGCGGCCGAGGTGTTGCCGGTGGTCTCCACGTCACGGGCGACCGTGACGTGCTCCGGCAGCTTCAGCGTCTTCACCATCGAGTCGATGATCCGCATATTGGCCTGGTGCGGGATGAAGACGTCCAGGTCGGCCACCGAGATGCCGGCCGCGTCGAGCGCCTGCTGGGCGACCTTCGCCATCTCGAAGACGGCCCAGCGGAACACCGCCTGGCCCTCCTGCGTGATGGCGGGGAACTTTTCGACGGACCCCTCGCGGTAGTCCGTCCACGGCACGGTCTGCTTGATGGTCTCGGACTTGTCGCCCTCCGAGCCCCACACGGTCGGGCCGATCGCCGGCTCGTTCGCGGGGCCCACGACGACCGCGCCGGCGCCGTCGCCGAACAGGAAGGCCGTCGCACGGTCCTCCAGGTCGGTGAGGTCGCTGAGGCGCTCCACGCCGATCACGAGCACGTACTCGGCGGAGCCTTCCACGATCATGCCCTTGGCGAGGGTGAGGCCGTAGCCGAAGCCCGCGCAGCCCGCGGAGATGTCGAACGCCGCCGGCTTGACCGCACCGATCCGGTCCGCGATCTCCGTGGCGACGGCCGGGGTCTGCTTGAAGTGCGACACGGTGGAGACGATCACGCCGCCGATCTGCTCCGGGGTGATCCCCGCGTCGGCGATCGCCTTGCCGGACGCCTCGACCGACATCGCGGTCACGGTCTCCTCGGGGGAGGCCCAGTGGCGCGTGGCGATGCCCGAGCGCGAGCGGATCCACTCGTCCGACGAGTCGATCGTCTCGAGGATCACCTCGTTGGGCACGACCCGGGTCGGACGGTAGCCGCCGACGCCCATGATGCGTGCGTACGGGGCACCCTTGCTGGGCTTGATCTTCGACATGCGCTACGGCTCCTTGTCAGGCTGCTGAGTGCTCGGCGACGAGCGTGCGGGCCGCGTCGAGGTCGTCGGGGGTCTTCAGCGCGAGCGTCTGGACACCCTTGAGGGCGCGCTTGGCGAGACCGGTGAGGGTGCCGCCGGGGCACACCTCGATGAGGGCGGTCGCCCCGAGGTCCGCGAACGTCTCCATGCACAGGTCCCAGCGCACCGGGTTGGCGACCTGGCCGACCAGGCGCGAGACGACCTCGGCACCGGTGTCGACGGTCCGCCCGTCCTTGTTGGAGACGTAGGGGAAGGCCGGGTCGGCCGGGGAGAGCTCCTGCGCGGCCGCCTCCAGCTTGGCGACCGCGGGCGCCATGTGGTGGGTGTGGAACGCACCGGCCACCTTCAGCGCCACGACCTTGCGGACGCCTTCCGGCTTGTCCGCCTCCAGCGCGGCCAGCTGCTCCGTCGTGCCCGCGGCCACGATCTGGCCGGCGCCGTTCACGTTCGCAGGGGTCAGACCGAGCTTCTCCAGGTGCGGGACCGTCACCTCGGGGTCGCCGCCGAGCAGCGCCGACATGCCGGTCTCGGTGACCGCGGCGGCCTCGGCCATCGCGAGGCCCCGGGCGCGCACGAGACGCAGCGCTGCGGTCTCGTCGACGACACGGGCGAACGCGGCCGCGGTGATCTCGCCGACGCTGTGGCCGGCGACCGCGCCGGGGGCGACGTCCCCGAGCGCCGAGGCGGACAGCAGTCCGGCGGCGACGAGCAGCGGCTGGGCCACGGCCGTGTCGCGGATCTCGTCCGCGTCCGCCTTCGTGCCGTAGTGGGCAAGGTCGAGCCCGATGGCGTCGGACCAGGCCGCGATGCGGTCGGCGGCGCCGGGGAGTTCGAGCCAGGGAGTCAGGAAGCCGGGCGTCTGGGCGCCTTGGCCGGGAGCGACGAGTACGAGCACCCTCACACTCTCTCTTGTGGACGGCCGTACCCGCCCGTGGGGACAGGGACGAAGAACCGTCAGGGGAATTGTCGGTGTTCCACAAAAGTCTATGGCTGGCTGTCCCCGTCGGCCAGACGCCCGAGAATCAGGGCGATCCGCAGAGTGAACGCCGAGCGGACATCAGAGGGTGACCAACCGGTGACGTCCGTCACACGTCGGAGCCGGTAGCGCACGGTGTTGGGATGGACGAACAGCATCCGCGCGGCGCCTTCGAGGCTGCTGGCCTGCTCCAGATAGACACTCAGAGTCTCCAGCAGCGCCGAGCCCGCCTCCTCCAGCGGTCTGTAGATCTCCTCCACCAACTGCTCACGCGCCGCAGGGTCCGAGGCGATCGCGCGCTCCGGCAGCAGATCGTCCGCGAGAACCGGCCTCGGCGCGTCCTGCCAGGCGGAACACGCCTTGAGGCCCGCGGCGGCGGCCTGCGCGGACCGGGTCGCGGCCAGCAGGTCGGGCACGATGGGGCCCGCGACCACGGGCCCGGCCGCGTACGGGCCGATCAGCGCCTTGGCGACGTGCAGCGGATTGTCGCTGCCGCCCGCGATCACGACGAGCCGGTCACCGAGCACACCGGTCAGCACCTGCAGCTTGGCGTGCCGCGCGGCCCTGCGGATCGCCTCCACCGTCAGCTCGCTGTCCCCGTCGGGCGCGGTGCCGAGAATCACGCACACGTGCTCGGGCGAGTTCCAGCCGAGCGCGGCGGCCCGGGACACCGCGCCCTCGTCGGCCTCCCCGGACAGCACCGCGTTCACGACGAGGGATTCGAGCCGGGCGTCCCAGGCGCCCCGCGCCTCGGCGGCCTGCGCGTACACCTGAGCCGTGGCGAACGCGATCTCCCGCGCGTACACCAGCAGCGCCTCGCGCAGCACCGACTCGTCGCCGGGGGCCGCGACCTCCTCGATCGCCGCCTCCATGACCTCGATGGTGGTGCGCACCATCTCCACGGTCTGGCGCAGCGTGATCGCCCGGGTCAGCTCACGCGGGGCCGTGCCGAAGACGTCGGTCGAGATCGCCTGCGGGGTCTCCGGGTGCCGGAACCACTCCGTGAACGCGGCGATGCCGGCCTGCGCGACCAGTCCGATCCAGGACCGGTTCTCCGGGGGCATGGCCCGGTACCAGGGCAGCGACTCGTCCATGCGGGCGATGGCGTTCGCGGCCAGCCGGCCGGACGACTGCTCAAGGCGCCGCAGGGTGGCGGAGTGCGGATGGGAGGAGTTCGCTGCAGGTTCGGGCACGGGGACAAGACTGCCTTATCAGGACGCGTGGTCTAAGTGCCGGGGTTCCCTCATCACGGCGTGTACTGCGGCGGCCCCGCTACGGTGGTCCGCGTGACTGCCATCCGGACCTCCATCCGGCGCTCCGCCGACCGCTACCCGGGCGGCGACCCGGCGGCCGGGATCGAGTCCCTGCACGCCTTCTCCTTCGGGCGCCACTACGACCCCGACAATCTGCGCTTCGGCGCGATCCTCGCCTGCAACGAGGAGCGCCTCGCGCCCGGCGCCGGGTTCGACGAGCACCCGCACAGCCACACCGAGATCGTCACCTGGGTCGTCGAGGGCGAGCTGACCCACCGCGACTCCGCGGGCCACGCCACCCTCGTGCGTCCCGGCGACGTCCAGCGCCTCAGCTCGGCGGGCGGCGTCCGGCACGTGGAACGCAACGACGGGCCGGACCCGCTGGTCTTCGTGCAGATGTGGCTCGCGCCGAAGGACCCGGGCGGCGAACCGTCGTACGAGATCGTGCGCGGCATCGCCGACTCCACCCCGTACGCGCTCCCCGAGGCCGGGGCGATGCTCCACGTACGCCGCCTCGCTCCCGGCGAGCGCACCGCCGTCCCCGACGCGCCGTTCGTGTACGTGCATGTGGTGCGGGACGAAGTGGCGCTCGGCGGCGAGGAGTTGGGTCCGGGGGACGCGGCACGGATCACGGACGCGGAGGGGCTGGAGATCGTGGCCGAGGGGGCGGCGGAGGTGCTGATGTGGGAGATGGCCGCCGGCTGACGGGTCCGGTCCGGCCCGGCCCGCGCGTCCCGCACGGCGAGGGCAGCCGGGTGTCGGACCTGCCTGCCATGATCCGCGCATGGATCTCGCACACGCACTCGACGGTCTCGACACACACCCATGGGCCGACACCACCCATGCCTACGGCAGTGCCGAGGACCTGCCGGAGCTGCTGCGGGCGCTCGCCGGGGACGACGAGGAAGCCGCGGACGAAGCGGTGTCGGAGCTCTACGGCAGCGTCCTGCACCAGGGGACCGTCTACGCGGCCACTGCCGACGTGGCGCCCTTCCTCGCCCGGATCGCGGCGGCCGGCCACAAGTCCGCCGATCTGCTGAGGCTGCTCGGCGACATGGCCGGGAGCGACGACGAGTACGGGGTGGAACCGGGCACCGTGCGCAAGGCCGTCACCGCGCAACTGCCACTGATCACGCCGACGTTGGATGATCCCGATCCCGCGGTGCGTCAGGCCGCGGTGTGGGCCGTTGCGCAGACGCGGGCTTCCCACACGGTGCTGCCCGCGCTGCTGGGCCGGTGGGACACGGAGCGCGAACCGCTCGTGCGGGCCGAACTCCTCGGCGCCATCGCAGGGCTGGACCCGGCGGCCGGTGCCACCCTCGCGCAGGCGGCCCTTGGGCCGGAACAGCCCGCGCACCTGCGGCTCGCCGCCGTGTTCGCCCGCCTGGACGCGGGCGAGGCGTGGGACGCCGCACACCACCGGGCGATGCTGTTGTCGCTGCCCGCGAGCCCGCTCGGCCGGGAACGGCTCGACCTGGACCGGGCTGAGCCGTTGTGCGCCGTCGTCGAGGAGCTGCTGCGGCGGGGGACCGACGCGGACACCACGGCGGCCGGGGACCTGCTCGACGCCGCCCTGCGGGACGAACGGGCCGATGTGCGGGCCGAAGCCGCGTGGGCCGCCGGCCGGGCCTGCCAGATGTCCCGCAGCGCCCCGGAGCGGCTGCTGCCCGCACTGCTGCCGCTGGTCACGGCGGGCGACGCGCGGGGCGTGCTGTCCCTGCTCGGGAAGCTGGGACCGATCGCGGCGGAGGCCGCGCCTGCCCTGGTCCAACTCGCGGAAGCCGGCCACGACGACGATCTCGCGGACCGCGCGCTCGGCGTGCTTGCCCTGGTGGCGCCGGACCGGGCGGCTCCGCTGCTCGCCCGCGGCCTCGGGAAGCGCCCCTGGGGCCTGGACGCCGCCGCCGGGTTCCGGGCACCGCAAGACGTGCCCTTCCCGTTCCACCCCGAGCTGTTGACCGCGGTCCGGGCCAGGCTGGCGGAGGACGACCTCACCGGGAACGAGCCCATCCAACTGATGCGCCTGCTGCGGCAGTGGGGCGGACGGGCCGCCGACGCGCTGCCCGAGCTGTACGAACTGCTCACCCGGTTCCCGCTGCCGGCGGCCCCGGCCGTCGCCGCGATCGCCGCCGAGTGCCCGCCCGGCGAACGTCGGCGTGCGGCCGAGGCGTTGCGGGCGCAGGCCCCCGACGGGCCGCTCCCGGTGGCGGAGGCCCACTTCGAACTGACCGGTGAGACAGACGTTCTCCTGGCGAGGCTCGCCAAGGAGCTCTCGGACGCATCAGGCGACGCGGCCTGGGCGGCCCAGGTGGCGGGCCGGCTGGGTGCGGCGGCAACGGGGTTGGCGGACGCACTGCGCGGAGCCCTCAGCGGCGCGGACGCCCATGACACCTCGCCCGTGCTCGACGCGGACGTGGCGCTGGCCGACGCCCTGTGGCGGATCACCGGGGACGCCGAGACCGTGGTCGCCGTGCTGGACTCGGTGTTCGCCCGGGCGTCCGGTGAGTACTGGTTCCGCTGGACCGCGATACGCGCCGCCCGCGCGGCCGCGCTGCTCGGCCCGGCCGGCCGGCCCCTGGTGCCCCGGCTCACAGCGCTGCTCGACGAACCCGCACAGGCGCCGGCGGCCGTGCTCGCCCTGGCGGCCGTCGCCGGCCCGGACACCCTCGACCGCCCGGCCCTGGCTGACACCGTGCTGTCCTCCGCCGAGCAGGAGGCGGGCGCGCTGGAGGCGTGCGACGCCCTGCTCGCCCTGGGCGCCGACGCGTTGTCGGCCGATCACGTGCGCCGGCTGACGGACCTCGCGGAACGGGACCTGCGGGTGATCCGGTCGGGTGTCGAGAGCGAGATCGTCCGCGCCGACGAACGGCTCCGGGCCCGCGCCCGCGAGGTGCTCGCCGCGCTCTGCCCGGACCGGACCGGCTGAACGCGCGGCCGGCCGCGGTCGTGGCGGCGCTACCGCAGGCCGTCCACGAACGCCCGCCACGCGCCTGCGCCGACGACGACCACCGGACCGTCCGGGTTCTTGCTGTCCCGGACGGGGACGGCGCCGTCGGGGCAGCCGTCGGCGACCTCGACGCACTCGCCCCCGTTGGTGCCGCTGTACGAGGACGTCCGCCACGTGGCGCCGCCGGTGACGGTGCACTCGACGCATTCGCCGCCAGTGCTGCCGCTGTAACTGGACTTACGCCACTGCACCTTGCTCGGGCCGGTCTCCATAGCGCTCCTCCATCACGCGGGCGATCAGTGCCGCCGAGTCCTCGACGGAGAGGGCGGCGGCCTGAAGGTGAGCGTAACGGCGCGCGGCTTCCCTGATGGTTTCGGGGTTGGCCGTCATATGGCCGGAGATGAGGTCCTCGGTGTAGATGATGTCCGGGTCGGTGTCGAAGCGCATGGTGGTAAATGCTCCGTCCAGGCTGGTGTGTTCACCCGCTGCGTACGGCAGCACCTGGATGCGCATCCACCTGTGGCCCGTGAACTCCAACAGGCGGGCCAGTTGCGCGCGCATCACCGCGCGGCCGCCGATCGGCCGGTGCAGCACGGCCTCGTCCAGGATCGCCCAGGCCAGCGGCGGCCGTTCCCGCTCCAGAATGCGCTGGCGCTCCATCCGGGCCGCCAGCAGGCCCTCCAGGTCATCGGGCATGCCCGTGGCCAGTACCGCCCGCGCGTACTCCTCCGTCTGCAGCAGCCCGTACACCAGCTGCGCCTGGTACGCGGAGATGTACGCCGCCTTCGCCTCCATCTCCGCGTACGGCTGGAACCAGTTGGGCAGTTGGCTGCGCAGCACCAGGCCGATCAGGCGCGAGAACACCCCGTCCGTCCCGAGCGCCGCGTCCACCCGTTCCGAGAAGTCGCGGGTGGGGACCTTCTTCGTGGTCTCGATCTGGCCGATCAGCGAGCCCGTGCAGTAGATGATGTCGCCGAGCTGGCTCTGCTTGAGGCCGTGGGCCTCTCTCTGGCGGCGCAGTTCCCAGCCGTAGTAGTCCAACGGGGATGCGCTGGGGTCGAGTGACTGGACGTTGGCCACGGTCGGCACCTCCGGTTTCCGGTACGTAGCCGAGCGTAACCGTGCTGTCGCAGCGTGGTGACGCGAATCACACAACTGGCGTGTGCAGAGCGCTCTTTGCCCTCCACTCCTCCCAGGAGAGGTTCCACGCGCCGAAGCCGTTGCCGGGCGCGGGGACGCCCTTGGTGTCCTTGCCCGTGATCTCGAACGGGTCGCCGGGGCGGACCTGGGCGTAGAACCAGGCGGCGTTCGCGTCGCTCATGCCGATGCAGCCGGAGCTCCTGTTGGCCTTGCCCATCCACTTGTCGTTCCACGGCGCCGCGTGCGCGTACATACCCGACCAGGTCAGGCGCATCGAGTAGTCGACCATCTTGTCGTAGGCGTCCGCGAGGCCGACCGTCTCGGAGTTCATGTTGATCGTTCCCTCCTTCGACATCAGCACCGCCGTGCCGCGCCAGGAGCGCTTGTCGCCGCCGGGAGTTCCGCCGGAGACGGGTATGGTCCGCACGGTCCGGCCGTCCCGCTCCAGCGTCAACCTGCGTCGATCGAGGTCGACTTCGACGATCTGGCGGGCGCCGATCGTGAACGACGTCGCGTAGTCGCGGACGAACCAGCCTCCGCCCGTGCCCGAGTCGGTGCCGTTCAGCCGGGCCTCCAGGGTGACCTTCGTGCCGGGCTTCCAGTACGCCTTCGGCCGCCAGTCGACCCTGTCGCGGCCCGACCAGTCCTTCATCCAGCCCCAGGAGCCCTCGGTGCCGTCGGAGGTGCTGACCCTCAACTGCCGCTCCACCTCCGCCTTTTCGGTCACCCGGTTGTCGAAGACCAGGGACAGGGGCTGGGCGACGCCGACGGTGGCGCCCGCGCCGGGCCGCCAGTCCACCTTGTTGACCTTGCCGGCCGGGGCGGTCGTGAACGACGTGGACGTGGTGCGCTCCGTGCCGCTCGCGGTACGGGTCGTGGCCTTCACCGTGTACGTGGCGCCGGGGACGGCCTTGCGGTCGGACTGCCAACTGCCGGTGTCCCCCGAGCCCTTCAGCGTGCGGCCCTCGGTGTCGGTAACCGTGACGGAGGCGAGCGTGCCGCCCGAGGCGGTCACCTTCACCGGCTGCCCGGCCCGGACCGCGCGCCCGCTCGGGGACACCGTCACGGTCGCCGGACGGTCGTCGGCGGCGCGGGCCCCGGTCTTGGCGTCGTCGGCCGGCGCGTCCGTGGAGCCGGGGGAGCAGGCGGCGAGCGGGGCCAGCAGCACGGCGGCCGCCACGACGCGCACGCGTATACGGCGAGCGGGTGCGCTTCTCACAGTCATGGGCGCAGGCATGGGCGGGTCCTCCGTCGTCGCGGAATGAGGTGGGATGCGACGAGCGTAGGACGGAGAAATAGCAGGTGAAGGGCTGTAGGGCCGTGTGACGGCGGTTGGGGTCGAACGGTCATCGTCCGGTCACATTCACCGCGTGGACCGGTCACGGACGGCTGTGAGCATCCACGGCATTCCGCGACCACAGGGAGGTCCCACACCGTGTCTGCGCTGCTCGTGCCGGCCGACCGCGGCCAGGAAACACCGCTCGGTCCCATCACCGAAGAGGCTTACCGCGTCTTCCTCGCGTCCCGTGCCGGGATTGCCCTCGGGCCCGGCTTCCTCCAGTGCCCGTCCTGGGCCGAGGTGAAGGAGGGATGGCGTTCGCTGCTCGTCGGCTGGGGGCCACGGCCTGAGGCGGGGGAGCTCAGTGGAGTGGCTCTGGTGCTGCTGCGCCAACTCCCGGGCACGCGCAAGTTCTTCGCGTACCTGCCCGAGGGGCCCGTCGCCGACTGGGCCGATCCCGGCATGGACGCCTGGCTCACCCCGTTGCTGAGGCTGCTGCGCACCGCGGGCGCGTTCGCCGTACGGATCGGTCCGTCGCCGGGCCACCGCAGCTGGGACGCCGCGCGGCTCAAGGCGGCCGCGGGGGCGGACCGGCGGCTCGCGGACGTGCTCGCCCGCGAGGTCGACCCGCTGGGGACGGCTGTCGCCGAACGGCTGCGCGCCCGCGGCTGGCACAGGTGCGGGGGCGAGGAGGACGGGGACGCGCAGCCCCGGTACGTGTTCCGCGTGCCGCTCGTCGGGCGGACCGTCGAGGACCTGTGGTCCGGCCTGAACCAGGAGTGGCGGCGCAATGTGCGGCGGGCGCGGAAGGCGGGCGTCGAGACGGTGGTCGGCAGCGCGGCGGACCTGCCCGAGTTCTACCGGCTGCTGCGGATCACCGAGGAGCGCGACGGCTTCCGGCTCGGCCGCTCGCTCGCGTACTACGAGCGCCAGTACGCGGCGCTCAACGCCGAGGAACCGGGGCGGATGACGCTGTACCTGGCCCGGCACCAGGGGGAGATCCTCGCCGCGCACACCATGATCAGGGTGGGCCGCCGCATCTGGTACCAGACCGGTGCGTCGGCCGACCACCGCCGTGAGGTGCGGCCGTCCAACCTGTTGCAGTGGCGCATGATGCAGGACGCCCACGCTCTCGGCGCGGACGTCTACGACATGCGCGGGGTACCCTCCACCCTCGACCCCGGCGACCGCGGGTACGGACTGCTGCGCTGGAAGCTCGGCACCGGGGGAGAGGTCGTCGAGACCCTGGGGGAATGGGAGAGACCGTTGGACGGCACCGCCAACCACGCGCTGTACCGGGCGTTCCAGGCGTACCTGGCCCGCCGATGACGCGCGACGCGCGCATGTCCGCCGCCCACGTGCCCGCGCCGGGCCACGCCGCACCCTCGGCCCCGGTGACCCGAGCCGTGCCGCCGGGAGCGGCTGCCGCCGCGCCGCTCGGCGGCCCGGCTGTTCCGGCCGACTCGGCCGGCTCCACCGGGGCGGGTGCCGGCGCCGGGCGCGTGCCCGCCGTGCCGGCGGGACCGGCCGCCTCGGGGCCTGTCAGCCTTGAGACCGGCGACCGGGCCGAGGAGACGGGAGTTCCGACTGCGCCGGGCCGCGCCGCGCCGCTCGGCGGCCCGGCCGTTCCGGGCGACTCGGCCGGCTCCGCCGGGGCGGAGGTTCCGGCCGTGCCGGGCCGCGCTGCGGCCGCCGCCGTCCCGGAGCCGTTCCGGGACGCTTTCGCTTCCGCCGGGGCGGGTGCCGACGCCGGGCGCGTGCCCGCCGTGCCGGCGGGACCGGCCGCCTCGGGGGCCGTTGGCCTTGAAGCCCGCGACCCGGCCGGTCCGGCCGGCTCCGCGGCCTCCGAGACCGCGCCTGCCGCCGACGCGACGGCGTCCGCCGCGCGCAGCGGTGCCGTCATGGCCGCCGGGTCCGTCGTGTCGCGGGCCACCGGGTTCGTGCGGTCCGCCGTCGTCGCCGCCGGGCTCGGGGTCGGGGCCGCCGCCGACGGGTACGCCGTCGGCAACTCCGTCCCCACCATCGTCTACATGCTCCTCCTCGGCGGCGCCCTCAACGCCGTCTTCGTGCCCGAGCTCGTCAAGGCCGCCAAAGAGCATCCCGACGGCGGCGCCGCCTACACCGACCGGCTGCTCACCGTCTGCGTGCTCGCCCTGCTCGGCCTCACCGCCGCCGCCGTGTGGGCCGCACCCGCGATCGTCGACGCGTACACGGACTACCGCGGCGAACAGGCGGCCATGACCGTCGCGTTCGCCCGGTACTGCCTGCCGCAGATCTTCTTCCTCGGCGTGTTCACCCTGCTCGGGCAGGTGCTCAACGCCCGCGGCCGGTTCGGCGCCATGATGTGGACGCCCGTCCTCAACAACCTCGTCGTCATCGCCGTCTTCGGCCTGTACCTCGCGGCCGGCGACGGCGGCACGCTGACCCCCGCCGAGACCGCCCTCCTCGGCTGGGGCACCACCGCGGGCATCGCCGTCCAGGCGCTCGCCCTGCTGCCGTTCCTGCGCGCCGCCCGGTTCCGGTTCCGCCCCCGCTTCGACTGGCGCGGCAGCGGACTCACCCGCCCCCTGCGCTCCGCGGGCTGGCTCGTCCTGCTCGTGCTGACCAATCAGGCCGCGTACTGGGTCACCACCAGACTCGCCACCGCCGCCGGCGCGCGGGCCACCGCCGCGCACATCGACGGCGCCGGGTTCAGCGCGTACAACAACGCCTACATGCTGTGGGCCGTGCCGCACGGCATCGTCACCGTCTCCCTCGTGACCGCGCTCATGCCCCGTATGAGCGGCTCCGCCGCCGACGGCGACACCGCCGCCGTGCGCCGGGACGTCGCGTACGCGCTGCGCACCAGCGCCGCCCTGATCGTCCCCGCCGCGTGCGCGCTGCTCGCCCTCGCGGGGCCCGTGATGACGCTCGTCTTCCAGTACGGCGCCGTCGAGGCCGACGACACCGCCGTCATGGCGGGCATCCTCATGGCGTTCGCGCCCGGACTCGTCGCCTTCTCCGGCCAGTACGTCCTCTCGCGCGCCTTCTATGCCCTGTCCGACACCCGCACCCCCTTCCTCCTCAACCTCGTGATCGCCGGGCTCAACGCGGCACTGTCCGCGACCGCGTACGCCCTGCTGCCCGCGCGCTGGGCCGTCACCGGTATCGCCGGGGCGTACTCGCTGGCCCTGTTCACGGGCTGGGCCGTCACGGCGTACGTCCTGCACCGCAGGCTCGCGGGCGGCAGCGGCGCCCTGTGGCGTTCGGCGACGCTGCGCGGGCAGCTGCGGCTGCTCGCCGCCGCCGCGCTCGCCACGGCCGCCGCTCATCTCGCCGCCCGCTGGGCCGCCCCGGCCGGCGCGCTCGCCGCCACCGCCGCGGGCGTCCTCGCGATCGCGGCCGTCCTCGTCCTGCTCGCCCGGCCCCTGCGGCTGGACGGGACCACCGCGCTGCTGTCCGGGGCCACGGCCCGGCTCCGCCGCCGCACCGTCCGACGCTGACCACGATCTGGAGACACCCCGCCCATGCCACGCGTCCTCCTCATCGAAGACGATCCCTCGGTACGCGAAGGGGTCGAACTCGGGCTGCGCCGCCGGGGCCACGAGGTCCGCACCGCCGCCACCGGCGAGGCCGGACTCGACGCCCTGCACGCCTTCCGGCCCGACCTGCTGCTGCTCGACCTGATGCTGCCCGGCATGAACGGCGTCCAGGTCTGCCGCCGCGTACGGGAGAACAGCCAGCTGCCCATCATCATGCTCACCGCCCGCGGCGACGACTTCGACGTCGTCGTCGGCCTGGAGGCGGGCGCGGACGACTACATCGTCAAACCGGCCCGGACCGAGGTGATCGAGGCCCGTATCCGGGCCGTGCTGCGCCGCATCGAGGGGCCGGGGGCCGGTAAGCCCGCCGTCGAGTCCCACGGCGAACTCGCCATCGACCGCGCCGGTCTCACCGTCACCAAGGCCGGCCGGCCGCTCGCCCTCGCCCCCTCGGAGCTGAAGCTGCTGCTCCACCTGTCCGCGGCCCCGGAGCAGGTGTTCAGCCGCCAGCAACTGCTGGAGCACGTGTGGGAGCACAGCTACCACGGCGACGCAAGGCTCGTCGACGCGTGCGTACGGCGGCTGCGAACCAAGATCGAGGACGGCTCGGGCACCCCGCGGTACATCCAGACCCTGCGGGGCTTCGGCTACCGCTTCGGGCCCCTGTGAGACGCCCGGGGAGCGGCGAGGACCGGAGGCCGGGCAGGCGCGGCGCCGGAAGCGGCGGCCGGGGGCGCATCGCCGCGTTCGGACTGCGCACCCGGCTGGTCATCGCCTTCCTGCTGGTGGCCGTCGTCAGCGCCGGGACGACCGCCGCGCTCACCTACCGCGAGGCGCGCAACGCGGTCCTCGCGAGCGCCCAGGACACGGCGGTGGAGTCCTTCCGCGAGCAGGTCCAGACACTCGGCGTCGGGCTGCCCATGGACCGCACCGTGCTGCAGGAGCTGCTGCGCGGCATCGCGCGCAAGGCCAAACCGCACCCCTGGGTCGTCTTCGCCGAGTACGGCTCACTGCGGGTCTCCTCCGGCACGAGCCCCACCTCGACCGTGATCACCGAGGAGTTGCGCCGCGCCGCCCGCGCCGGCTCCCCGCACGGGAGCTTCGAACGCGTCGTCAAGGACGGCGTGCCGTACCTGACCATCGCCATGCCCGTGGTGGTGAAGGTCGGCGCGGGCGGAACGCTGCCCACCGGGTTCGTGCTGTACGCCGTGATGCGGATGTCGGACGAACAGGCGAACATCGACGCCCTGGTCGCCGCGGCCCGGGACGGCGCACTGCCCGGCCTCGCCATCGCGCTCGTACCCGCGCTGATCGCCGCGCGCAGCGTCCTGCGGCCGGTCCGCGAACTGCGGGAGGCCGCCCGCTCCATGGGCAGCGGCCGGCTCGACACCCGCATCCGCACCCGGGGCCGTGACGAACTCGCCGACCTGGCCGGCACGTTCAACGAGTCGGCGGCCCAACTGGAGAGATCCGTCGACGAACTGCAGAAGGCCGAGGCACGCGCCCGCCGCTTCGCCTCCGACGTCTCGCACGAACTGCGCACCCCGCTCGCCGGGATGCTCGCCGTCACCGAGGTCCTCGACGAGGACGCGGACGCCCTCGACCCGGACACCGCGCGGGCCGTGCGGCTGATCAGCGCGGAGACGGGCAAGCTCGCCGTCCTCGTCGAGGACCTGATGGAGATCTCCCGCTTCGACGCCCGCGCCGCCGAGCTCCACACCGACGAGGTCGACGCCGCGGAGACCATACGCAAGACCCTGCAGAACCGGCACTGGACCGACCGGGTCCGCACCGATCTGCCCGACGGCATCCGCTTCCGCCTCGACCCCCGCCGCTTCGACGTCGTCGTCGCCAACCTCGTCGGCAACGCGCTGCGCCACGGCGGCGCGCCCGTCACCGTGGCGCTTCGGACCACGACGGCGGCGGACGGCACACCGCTGCTGGTCACCGAGGTCACCGACAGCGGGCCCGGCATCCGCCCGGACGCGCTGCCGCACATCTTCGACCGCTTCTACAAGGCGGACGCGGCCCGTACCCGGTCGGCGGGCAGTGGACTGGGTCTCGCGATCACCCAGGAGAACGTACGGCTGCACGGCGGCACGATCCGCGCGGCCAACGGACCCGGGGGCGGGGCGGTGTTCACCGTCGAGATCCCCGCGGACCACGGAAGGCGGGAGTGAGGGCATGAGCACGAGGAAGCGCGTACGCGCCGCCCTGGCGGGACTGGCGGGCGCGGTGTCGCTCACGGCCTGCGGCATCCAGGAGTCCGACGTCATCGAGGCCGGCGGCCCGGCGACCCTCGACGTGCTTCCCGCGCGCGAGGTGCGGATGCTCCTGTTCTTCTACTCACCGGAGGGCACGCTGATGCCGGTGAGCCGTTACACGGGCGAGCCCTTCGGCGACTCCGCCGTCGAGCGCACCCGGATGTCGACCGCCAAGACCGTCGCCGCGCTGCTGAACGGACCGAACGCGGAGGAGGACGGGTACGGGCTCCGCAGTGCCGTCGCCCTGCCGGCCCTCGGTTCCGCGCCGGAGGTCGAACCGGGCCAGGACACGGTGGTCGTCACGATGGCCGCCCCCGTCCGGGGCCTGACCGGGCCCGCGCGGCGGCAGCTCGTCTGCACGATCGCCTATGCCGAGGACGCCGAGGGGCAGACGGAGGTGACCCTGCGGGGGGTGGACGGCACGCTCGATCCGGCCCGCTGCGACGCGGGGTCGGGCCCCGTGCCGACGGACGTGCCGCGCCGGGCGGACCCGGAACCGGAGAAGGACCCCTGGGGCTCGGTCCGCCGGAGCACTCCTGCCGGCGAGACCCCCGCGGCCACCTCTAGCGACGCACCTCCGCGAGCACCGCGTCCGTGAACGGCGGCCACGCCTCGATCGCCCAGGGCCCGAACGCCCGGTCCGTGAGCGCCACGCACGCGGCCCGCGCTTCCGGGTCGATCCACAGGAAGGTGCCGGACTGGCCGAAGTGGCCGAAGGTGCGCGGCGAGGACGAGGCGCCCGTCCAGTGCGGCGACTTGGAGTCGCGGATCTCGAAGCCGAGGCCCCAGTCGTTGGGCTTCTGGTGGCCGTAACCCGGCAGTATCCCGGACAGCCCCGGGTGCACGACCGACATGGCCTCCAGGACCGTGCGCGAATCCAGCAGCCGCGGCGCCTGCACCTCGGCCGCGAACCGCACCAGATCGTCGACCGTCGAGACGCCGTCCTTCGCCGGCGAGCCCTCCAGCGTGGTGGACGTCATGCCGAGCGGCTCCAGCACGGCCTGGTGCAGGTACTCGGCGAACGGGATCTCGGTCGCCTTGGCGATGTGGTCGCCGAGCACCTCGAACCCCGCGTTCGAGTAGATCCGGCGCGTGCCGGGCGCGGCCGTCACGCGGTGCTCGTCGAAGGCGAGCCCCGAGGTGTGGGCGAGCAGATGACGGACGGTCGCGCCGTCGGGCCCGGCCGGCTCGTCGAACTCGATCGCGCCCTCCTCGTACGCCACCAGCGCCGCGTAGGCCGCGAGCGGCTTGGTGACGGAGGCGAGCGGGAAGCGGCGGTCGGTCGGGCCGTGGGAACCGGCCACGGTCCCGTCGGCGCGCACGACGGCGGCCGCCGCGGTCGGTACCGGCCAGTTCTCGATCATCGCCAGGCTCTGCATGCGTACGAGCCTAGACGGTGCTACATGCTCAGCCGCATGGCCGGGTCCGGAGTGCGGACGAAGCCCAGCGACGCGTACAGCGGCTCACCGTCCGAGGAGGCGCGCAGATCGATCCTGCGCACGTCCCGCTCGCGGAACCAGCCGAGCAGGCCCTCCATGCAGGCGCGGGAGAGCCCGCGCCGGCGCATGTCCTCGTCCGTGGCGACGCTGAACACGTAGCCGGTGGTGCCCTGCGGGTTGCCCGGACCGCCCAGCCGGTACTCGATCGTGCCCACCGCACAGGCGGCGAGCCCGCCGCCGGGCCGGTCGACGACGTACGCGGCCAGGTCGCCGGACCGGTCCGCCAGCCGGTCGCGCAGCGTCGCCACGGCGGCGGGCTGCCAGCTCACATCCGGGTTCGGGCCGTGGCAGGAGTCCTGCATCACCTTGCGGAGGCGGACCAGTTCTTCGGCGTCGGCGGGGACGGCGGGGCGTGCGGGGCTCATGGTCCGGGAGGCTAGTCCGGGCTCCTCCCGGATCGCCACGGGATTGTGCTTGCTTCGAGTGCACTCCAGGGTTTTAGCGTGGAGCGCATGACGGTGATCGAGAGCACGACCGCGACCGCCCGGACCGATCTCTGCAAGGCCCCACCCCGCGCACATCCGCGCCCCGAGGGCCAGGACCGCTACACGATCAGTGAGGTCGTCGCCTTCACCGGACTCAGCGCACACACCCTGCGCTGGTACGAGCGGATCGGGCTGATGCCGCACATCGACCGCTCGCACACCGGGCAGCGCCGCTTCAGCAACCGCGACCTGGACTGGCTCACCTTCGTCGGCAAGCTCCGGCTGACCGGGATGTCCGTCGCGGACATGGTCAGGTACGCCGAGCTGGTCCGCGAGGGCGAGCACACCTTCGAGGCCCGCGCGGAGCTGCTGGAGCGCACCCGGCGCGACGTCCTCGACCGGATCGCCGAACTCCAGGACACGCTCGCGGTGCTGGACCACAAGATTCACTTCTACGCGGACGCCCGCGCGGCGTCGGAGAGGGACTGACCCCGATGAGCAACAACAGGATCCCGCAGGTGCCGCTCGGAACGGACGGCCCGCCGGTCGGCGTCCAGGGCCTCGGCTGCATGGGCATGAGCGAGTTCTACGGCGACACGGACGAGGCCGCGGCGCGGCAGACCCTGGAGGCGGCGCTCGCCGAGGGCGTCACGCTCTTCGACACGGCGGACGTGTACGGGCGGGGCGCCAACGAGGAGTTCCTCGCGCCGTTCGTGGCCGCGCACCGTGACGAGATCACGCTGGCCACGAAGTTCGCGATCGAGCGCACCGACGACCCGCACTACCGGGGCATACGCAACGACCCCGCGTACATCCGGCAGGCCGTCGAGGGCAGCCTGCGCCGGCTCGGCGTCGACGTCATCGACCTCTACTACATGCACCGCCGCGACCCGGCCGTGCCGCTGGCCGAGTCCGTCGGCGCGATGGCGGAGCTGGTCGAACGCGGCCTCGTCAGGCACCTCGGCCTGAGCGAGGTCACCGGTGCCGAGCTGCGCGAGGCGCACGCCGTGCACCCCATCGCCGCCCTCCAGTCCGAGTGGTCGCTGTTCAGCCGGGACGTCGAACGCAGCGCGGTCGGCGCGGCGGCGGAGCTGGGTGTGGCGCTCGTGCCGTACTCGCCGCTGGGGCGGGGCTTCCTCACGGGCGCGTTCACGGACGCGGGCGCGCTGTCGGAGGGTGACTTCCGCCGGTACCAGCCGCGCTTCACCGGTGAGAACGCGCGGACGAACGCGGCGCTGCTGGAGCCCGTCCACAAGATCGCCGCCGCGCACGGGGTGACGGCGGCGCAGGTGGCCCTGGCCTGGGTCCACCAGCGCGCCCAGGTCCACGGACTGACGGTGATCCCGATCCCCGGCACGCGCCGGGCCACGCGCCTGAGGGAGAACCTGGCGGCGGTGGGGCTGACGCTCGGTGCGGAGGACCTGGCGGCGCTGGAGCCGATCGCGGGGCGGGTGGCGGGGGACCGCTACCCGGACATGTCGTCGACGGCGACGGTACGGGAGTGACGGGGCCGCTTTCCTGGGGCGAGCCCCAGCCCTCCTGTGAACTCAATCGGCTGCCGGCGCCCCCAGCCACTCCAGTCGGGGGGCCAGCAACTCCACTGCCCTGCGCCCCTGTTCGCCATTGAGAGCCGGCGAACCGGGCAGCCATGCGCGGTCACCCCACCGGAAGCCGGGGTCGCCCGCGCCGGCCACGCCCGAGGGCGGCATGCTCAGAGCTCCGCCAGCAGCTCCGCCTTCTTCTTCGTGAACTCCTCGTCCGTCACCAGTCCCGCCAGGTGCAGGTCCCCCAAGTGCCGTATCCGGTCCGCGATGTCCGCCGGGTCGCGGCGGGCAGGGGGTGCCGTCAGGGCGGGTGCGGGGGACTGGGCGCGGACGGACTCCAGTACTGCCGCCGCGAACGGCAGCGACTCGTGCACCGGGCCGTAGCCCAGCCCGAACACCACCGCCGCCGGATCCTGGTCCGCCTGCGAGGCGGGCGTGGCCGCGGGCGCGCACGCGCCGGGACGCGGCAGCAGGCGCAGATAGCCGTCGAACGCCTCCGGGGAGCGCCACTCCACCCCCGTCAGCTCGGACACCGCGAAACTCTGGTCCCCCGCGTTCCACTTGGCCGTCGACGCCGCCGTGCGCGACCAGCGGAATCTCACGCGCGAGCCGTCGAAGGACGCCTTCCCGTCGTACGCCTTGAAGCCGAGCGGCGCCGGGGGCGCGGCGACCGTGTACCGCTCGGCGGGACGGTCCGCGTCCGGGCCGAGCGCGTCGCGCAGCGCGTCCGCGTAGTACTCGGCGAGCGTCTCGCGCTCCGCCGGCAGCACCAGCCGGTACGGATCGCTGGCGTCCTTGAGCTGACCCGCCGCTGCGTCCATCAGCGGGTCGGCTCCGGGTCTCGGCACGGCGTGCAGGACGACGGTCCCGGCCTTGCCGGGCGTGAGTGTCACCGCGGTCAACGCCTCGTGGGGGACACGCCGTTCACGCAGGGCGGAGAAGAGCCTCGGCCTGCGGATCCCCCGATCGAAGCGGATGAGCACGGAGTCGGTCTCGAACTCCCAGGTGGCTTGAATACCCGCCAGCACATCACCCATGTGCCTCATCGTATGCGGCCGACGCCTCTCCGTCGCCCCTCGGTCACAAGCCCGTTCCCCGACGCTCTACGCGCGTTGGCCCGCGGCCTCGCCGTAAATACCACTGCGGCACGTGTCGGTGTCGCCTGCGCAGCTGATGCCCTCGTACGAACCCACGCCGATCTCGGCGAAGTTGTCCACGCTCTCCGTACCCGGCTCGAAATAGCCGGTGTGTCCCGTCGCGCGCTCCGCGGAGACGACCCGCGCCCCGAACTCCGGCGTCACCGGGTCCTCGCCGTGCCCGAGCCCGCCGACCGCCAGGTGCGGCACGTCCTGGATCCAGTCGTCGCTGTCGCGCGTGGCCCAGACGCGGGCGCTGGTCCCGAGCTCGGAGACGTTCTGGGCGCGCATCCCGGGGCTGCCGGCGACCGCGATGTCCTCGACCCGCTCGGGCAGGTTCCGGGCGGCGACCCCGCAGACCACGGAGCCGTAGCTGTGGCAGAAGAGCGCGACCCTGGAGTCGCCGGGCAGCGCTTCGGTGAGGGCGTTCAGCCGCACGGCGCCGCTCTCGGCGAGCCGGCCGATCGCGGAGTCCATGCCGACGCCGACCGGCGAGGTGTAGTCGGCCCAGGCGATGACGGCGGTACGCACGCCGGGCGCGGCGGCCCGTTCGGCGGCGTACAGCGACTGCGCCATGCCGACCGGCGCGGTGTACTTGCGGGCCGTCCTCTGGAACGTGAGCAGGTTGGTGTCGACGCCGGGGACGATCACCGACACCCGCTCGGCGCGGTCGAGGTCGCCGAAGACCTCGGCGACCCGGCCAGGACCCGTCGGGTCGAAGGCCAGGATCTGCCGGCCGCTGTCCATCAGCGCGCGGAACCGGTGCATCCGCCGGACCGCCTCGTGATGGCCTTCCGCGGTGAGGTCCGGGTCGGCGACCCGCCGCCGTTCGGCGGCGAGGGACGTGGCGAGCGCCTGCCGGTTCGCCCGGTAACGCAGGGTGACGGGGGCGCCGTTGAGATTGCCCACCACATGGGGGAAGTCGGCGGCGAGCCGCTTGCCCCGGGCGCTGCCGATCGACGCGAAGAACGCGGCGAGCCGGGCGGGCGCGGAGTCCGGCGCGGGCAGCGCCTCGGCTCCGATCCGGGCCTTGCGCCAGCCCGCCAGTTCGGCGGCCAGTGCGGTGCGCGGGCCGCCCTGATCTCGTATGGCGGTCCATCCGGTGGTCGCGAGCATCATGAGGACCACCGTCAGGGCGAGCAGGGCACGCCAGACGGTCGGGGCGGGGGAGGCGTCGAAAGAAGTCACTGCGGGACACCCTAGGAGAAGGGTGGCCGCGGGCGCGAAGAGGGTGAGGCAGATCACGTGTGAAGGGGGAATGAACGGGCAGGAGGGTGACGTTCCGTGCGCGCGGCGTACGCATCGACGCAACTCGTGCGCCTCCGCGCCGCGTTGAGCGCCCTGCGCCGGGTCCGACCGGGCCTGACACCGTGCCCCGCGCCCGCGCGTACCGCCGGACACCCGCTGTCCTGCCGGGCGTTGCGCGCGTGTCGCGCCGAGCGACACGGCGCCGCTGTCCCGCCGGCCGTGTGACCCGGGCGCCGCGAGCCGCCGCCCGCCGGGCCCCGCTGTTCCGTCGCTGGCGCGTGCACCCATCTGCCGCCCGCTGCCTTCGCCGGCCTCGTGCGTGCGCCGGGCATCGCACCGCGAGCCGCCGCCCGCGGGGCGCCGAGCCGCCGTCCGCCGCGTGTCGCGCCGCGCCCGGCGCCGTGGGCCGCCAGGTGCCCCTGGGCGCCTGTGCGAGCAGCCCGGCCTCGTCAGGCGCCGGCGCGCCAGTTGCCCGCCAGGGACGGGCCCAGGTGGTCGAGGTAGGCCTCGGTCAGCGCGCGGATCGCCTCCACGCTCGGGTCCTCGCCCCGGCCCCACAGGCGGCCGGTCACCCGCATGACCCCGCCGAACGCCGCCACCGCCACCCGCGGCCGCGGATCGGCGTCCACGTCCAGGCCCTCGCGTTCGGCGATCAGGCGGGCGAGCAGGTCCTCCATGTCCGCGGAGCGCCGCAGGTGCGCCGCGAGCAGCGCCGGCGTCGACTCGATCATCAGGAAGCTGCGCATGTACAGGTCGAGCGGGACGATCTCCTCGATGGCGACCCCGATGGTGTCCCAGGACGCGGAGACGGCGTTGCGCATCGCCTCGAACGGGCCTTCCCCGGTGGGCCGTTCGCGCAGGGCGGCGACGTAGTGCGACTCCGCAAGCTCCTGGACGGCGAACGCGACCTCCTCCTTGCTGGCGAAGTACCGGAAGAAGGTGCGCTGGGACACCTCGACCGCGTCGACGATCTCGTCGACCGTCGTCCTCTCGTATCCCTGCGTGGTGAACAGCTCGAGGGCCACGCGCACCAGGGCGTCGCGGGTGCGCTGCTTCTTGCGGGCGCGCAGTCCGGTCGGCTCGACCGTCACGTCATCGTCCTCTTTCCCCAGCATTCGTCCAGCTCAGCGTACCTGCGAGCGGCGTGACAGTTACTGACTGGTGAACTCGTTTGTCAACTGTCAGTCGCTGACATTAGCCTCGCCGTATGACTAGTCAGACCACCGTCGCAAAGGCGCCGAGAGACCCCGGAGGTTCCCAGGACTCCGCCCCGGCGCCCGTCAAGGGGCTGCGCGGCCACCCCTGGCTGACCCTGTTCGCCGTCGCCATCGGTGTGATGATGGTCGCGCTCGACGGCACGATCGTCGCGATCGCCAACCCGGCGATCCAGAAGGACCTCGGCGCATCCCTGTCCCAGGTCCAGTGGATCACCAACGGCTACCTGCTCGCCCTCGCCGTCGCCCTGATCACGGCGGGTAAGCTCGGTGACCGCTTCGGCCACCGCCAGACGTTCCTGATCGGCATCACGGGCTTCGCCGCGGCCTCCGCGGCGATCGGCCTGTCCGACTCCATCGCCCTCGTCATCCTGTTCCGCGTGTTCCAGGGCCTCTTCGGCGCGCTGCTCATGCCGGCCGCGCTCGGCCTGCTGCGCGCCACGTTCCCCGCCGAGAAGCTCAACATGGCCATCGGCATCTGGGGCATGGTCATCGGCGCCTCCACGGCGGGTGGCCCGATCCTCGGCGGTCTGCTCGTCGAGCACGTCAGCTGGCAGTCGGTGTTCTTCATCAACGTGCCCGTCGGCGTCGTCGCCCTCGTCTTCGGCCTGGTGATCCTCAGGGACCACCGCGCCGAGAACGCGCCGCGTTCGTTCGACATCCCCGGCATCGTGCTGCTCTCGGGAGCCATGGGCGCGCTGGTCTACGGCCTGATCAAGGCGGGCGAGTCCTGGGGCTGGGGCGGCGGCCGGACCTGGCTCTGCCTCGGCGGCGCGATCCTCCTCTTCGTCCTCTTCGCCCTCTGGGAGACGAAGGTCGACGAGCCGCTGATCCCGCTCGGCCTCTTCCGCTCCGTCCCCCTCGCCGCGGGCACGGTCCTGATGGTGCTGATGGCCTTCGCCTTCATGGGCGGCCTGTTCTTCGTGACGTTCTACCTCCAGGGCGTCAAGGGCCTCAGCCCGGTCGACAGCGGTCTGCGGCTGCTGCCCCTGACGGCGATGATGATCGTGTCCTCGCCGCTGGCGGGCGCGCTGATCACCAAGTTCGGCCCGCGCGTCCCGCTCGTCGGCGGCATGGTCTGCACGGCGGTCGCGATGTTCGGGATGACCGCCCTGACCGAGGGCACCGGCACGTTCGTGATGTCCCTGTGGTTCGCCCTGCTGGGTCTCGGTCTCGCGCCGGTCATGGTGGGCGCCACCGAGGTCATCGTCGGCAACGCGCCCCTGGAGCTCTCCGGTGTCGCAGGCGGCCTCCAGCAGGCGGCCATGCAGGTCGGCGGCGCGCTCGGCACCGCCGTACTGGGTGCCGTCATGTCCTCCAAGGTGAGCGCCGAGTTCGCGGACAACTGGCAGGACGCGGGCATCCCCGTCCCGCCGGACCCGCGGCTGGAGGAGGCCGCCGAGTTCGGGGCCGTCCCCGCGGAACTGGCGAAGGCGCCCGGCATGACGCCGGATCTCGTCACCAGGATCGGTGACGTCATCCATGACACGTTCATGTCCGGCATGGGCCTGGCGTTCACCGTCGCCGGTGTCGTCGCGGTCGTCGCCGCCCTGGTCGCCACGCTCACCAAGCGCGGCGAGAACGCGGAGGCCGGTGCGGGCGGCGCCCACATCTGACGTCAACGCAGCGCCTGCGAGAGCCCCGACGGACAGCCCCGCCGGGGCTCTCGCCTATCCGGGTGATCATGCGACCGCCCTCTTCCGTTGTCGTGTCACCGCAGGTCAGGCTGCGGCCAAGTGATCCACACGACACGGGGGACGATCCGTATGCGTACGACTGTGTTCGCGGCGGCCGCGCTGGCCGCCACCGCCCTGCTCGCACCCGCCGCCGCGTCCGCGGCCCCGGCGGCCGCGCCACCGCGCCTCGGGGCCTGCGCCGCCGGTGAGTTGTGCCTCTGGGCGAAGAGCGGCTTCCAGGGCGCCCGCACGGCCCACGAACTCGCCGGCACCGACATCGACAGCTGTGTGCCGCTCCCGGCCGGCACCACCGCGGTCTCGCTCGCCAACCGGACGGGCCGCCCGGTGACCACGTACCAGTCCGCGGAGTGCGCGGAGACGGGCGAGTTCGAGACCTACCCCGGCGGCGGCACCTGGGTGCCCGAATCGCCGTACCGGGTACGGGCGTTCAAGATCTGGGAGAACTAGGGGGAGCGGCTGCCTGCCCGGGCACGGAAGCACCCGCCTCCGTGCCCGAGAGCCGCGCCACCTCGGCGCGGAGCTGCTTCACCTCGGTCGTCAGCGCCTCCAGCAGCGCGGTCTGCCGGCGCTCCTCGGCGTCGTCCCTCTCGAAGCGGGCGATGAACCACGCCGCGATGTTCGCCGTCACCACACCGAGCAGGGCGATGCCCGAGATCATCAGCCCGACCGCCAGCAGCCGGCCGAGGCCCGTCGTCGGCGCGTGGTCCCCATAGCCGACCGTCGTCATCGTCGTGAACGACCACCACACCGCGTCGCCGAGCGTCTTGATGTTGCCGCCCGGCGCGTCCCGCTCCACCCGCAGCACGGCGAGCGAGCCGAACATCATCAGCCCCACCACCGCTCCGCCCACATAGGTCGTCAGCGTGATCTGCGGGGCCATCCGGGCCCGCCGCCCCACCAGCAGCAGCGTGGAGACCAGCCGCAGCAGCCGCAGCGGCTGCACCAGCGGCAGGGCCACCGCGAGCAGGTCCAGCGGGTGGCTGCGCACGAACAGCCACCTGCCCGGCGCCAGGGCCAGCCGTACGAGATAGTCCGCCGCGAACGCCGCCCACACGGCCCACTCGGTCACCGTGCACAGCCTGTGCACCCACGCGTCCGCGCCGGGCGCCACGATCGGCACCGCGTACGCGACGGCGAACACCACGGCGAGACCCAGCAGCGGCCCCTGGGTGCGCGCCTCCCAGCGCATCTGCGCCGTTCGTTCCTTCATGGGGCGCATCGTAAAGGGGGTGTGCGGGGACGAACCCCGCACACCCCCCAGGAACGGGAGCGGCTACGCGTCGCCGCCGGCCGCGCCGGGGTCCGCCGCCGACACGTCGAGCAGCTGGTAGCGGTCCACCGCCTGCTTCAGCACGCTGCGGTCCACCTTGCCCTCACGCGCCAGCTCGGTGAGCACCGCCAGCACGATCGACTGCGCGTCGATGTGGAAGTACCGGCGGGCCGCACCGCGCGTGTCCGCGAAGCCGAAGCCGTCGGCACCCAGCGAGGTGTACGTGCCCGGCACCCAGCGGGAGATCTGGTCCGGTACGGAGCGCATCCAGTCCGAGACCGCGACGAACGGGCCCTCGGCGCCGGACAGCTTCTGCGTCACGTACGGAACGCGCTGCTCCTCCTCGGGGTGGAGCAGGTTGTGCTCCTCGGCCTCGACGGCGTCGCGGCGCAGCTCGTTCCACGAGGTCGCCGACCACACGTCGGCGCGTACGTTCCACTCCTCGGCGAGGATCCGCTGCGCCTCGACCGCCCACGGCACGGCCACACCCGACGCCATGATCTGCGCCGGGATCGCGCCCTGCTCGCCGCGCCGGAAGCGGTGGATGCCCTTGAGGATGCCCTCGACGTCCACGTCGGCCGGCTCGGCCGGGTGCTGGATGGGCTCGTTGTAGACGGTGAGGTAGTAGAAGACGTCCTCGCCGTGCGGGTGCTCGGCGTCGCCGCCGTACATCCGGCGCAGACCGTCCTTGACGATGTGCGCGATCTCGAAGCCGAACGCCGGGTCGTAGGCGACGCAGCCCGGGTTGGTGGAGGCGAGCAGCTGGGAGTGGCCGTCCGCGTGCTGCAGGCCCTCGCCGGTCAGCGTGGTGCGGCCGGCCGTCGCGCCCAGCACGAAGCCGCGCGCCAGCTGGTCGGCCATCTGCCAGAACTGGTCGCCGGTGCGCTGGAAGCCGAACATCGAGTAGAAGACGTAGACCGGGATGAGCGGCTCGCCGTGCGTCGCGTACGCCGAACCGGCCGCGATCAGGGAGGCCGTGCAGCCCGCCTCCGAGATGCCGTCGTGCAGCATCTGCCCGGTCGGCGACTCCTTGTACGCGAGCAGCAGCTCGCGGTCCACGGCCTCGTACTGCTGGCCCAGCGGGTTGTAGATCTTCGCGCTCGGGAAGAACGAGTCCATGCCGAAGGTGCGGTACTCGTCGGGCGCGATCAGCACGAACCGCTTGCCGATCTCCTTGTCCCGCATGAGGTCCTTCAGCAGCCTGACGAACGCCATCGTGGTGGCGATCGACTGCTGGCCGGAGCCCTTCTTCACAGCCGCGTACGTCTTGTCGTCGGGCAGCACGAGCGGCTTGGAGCGCACGACGCGGGTGGGCACGTAACCGCCGAGCGCCTTGCGGCGGTCGTGCATGTACTGGATCTCCTCCGACTCCGGGCCCGGGTGGTAGTACGGCGGAAGGCCGGACTCCAGCTGGGCGTCGGTGATCGGGATGTGGAGGCGGTCGCGGAAGCGCTTGAGGTCGTCGACCGTCAGCTTCTTCATCTGGTGCGTGGCGTTGCGGCCCTCGAAGTTCGGGCCGAGCGTCCAGCCCTTGACCGTCTGGGCGAGGATCACGGTCGGCTGGCCCTTGTGCGCGCGTGCCGCCGCGTACGCGGCGTAGATCTTCCGGTGGTCGTGCCCGCCGCGGCCCAGCATGAGGATCTGGTGGTCACTCATGTTCTCGACCATGGCGCGCAGACGGTGGTCGTCACCGAAGAAGTGCTGCCGGATGTACGCGCCGGTCTCGGTGGCGTACGTCTGGAACTGGCCGTCCGGCGTGGTGTTCAGCTTGTTGACCAGCACGCCGTCGCGGTCCTGCGCGAGCAGCGGGTCCCAGGTGCGGTCCCACACCAGCTTGATCACGTTCCAGCCGGCGCCGCGGAACTGCGACTCCAGCTCCTGGATGATCTTGCCGTTGCCGCGGACCGGGCCGTCGAGGCGCTGCAGGTTGCAGTTGACGACGAAGGTCAGGTTGTCCAGGCCCTCGCGGGCGGCGATGGACAGCTGGCCCAGCGACTCGGGCTCGTCCATCTCGCCGTCGCCGAGGTAGGCCCACACGTGCGAGTCGGAGGTGTCGGCGATGCCGCGGGCCTCCATGTAGCGGTTCATCCGCGCCTGGTAGATCGCGCCGAGCGGACCGAGGCCCATCGACACGGTCGGGAACTCCCAGAAGTCCGGCATCAGCCGCGGGTGCGGGTAGCTGGACAGGCCGTACGGCGCCTTCGACTTCTCCTGGCGGAACGCGTCGAGCTGCCGCTCGGAGAGCCGGTCCAGCAGGAACGCGCGGGCGTAGATCCCGGGGGAGGCGTGCCCCTGGAAGAAGATCTGGTCGCCGCCCTTGCCGTCGTCCTTGCCGCGGAAGAAGTGGTTGAAGCCCACGTCGTACAGGGAGGCGGAGGACGCGAACGTCGCGATGTGGCCGCCGACGCCGATGCCGGGGCGCTGCGCGCGGGAGACCATCACCGCGGCGTTCCAGCGCGTGGCGTTGAGGATCTTGCGCTCGATCTCCTCGTTGCCGGGGAAGAACGGCTCGTCCTTGGTGGCGATGGTGTTGACGTAGTCCGTGCTGCGCATCTCGGGCACGGCCACGCGCTTCTCGCGCGCCCGCTCGATCAGGCGGAGCATCAGGTAGCGGGCGCGCTCGCGGCCCCGCTCGTCGACGGCGGTGTCGAGAGAGTCCAGCCATTCCTTGGTCTCTTCGGGATCGAAGTCCGGGACCTGGCTGGGAAGGCCGCCAATGATGATCGGGTTGCGATCGGATCCGGAAGCCACGCTATTCCTTCGCTGTTCGGGAGTCTGCCGCGACGAGATCACGGGAAGACGCGCTGACGTGATGTCGGGGAAGCTGTCGCACCGCCTCCATCGTGTACCGCAGGGAGGCGTACGTCACCTCTACCGAGGGGTAACCCCCGGACTTCGTGACATCGGGCCAGGACCCCGGGTGCCGGCCCTGCCAAATCGCAACCATACGCTCAACCCGGCCATGCGTTTCGTTCGGCCGTTCGGTTCCGATTGGGGGATCGAGGGTAGGTATGCGGCAAAGATGGCCAAAAGGCGTGGCGCTCTTCACGCATGGGTCACCGGGCGCTGCCTGGAGTTGCGCCGAGACGGCCCCAAACGTCACCGTTTCGGCGGTCCGTACGGCCGGGTACTTGCGCGATCCGTCCCGCCCGTGTGGACTACGGCCAATGCCACGCGTGCGCGCGTGGCCTCAAGGCATTCCCAAAGAACAAGATCAGGAGGCAAGCCGTGAGCGCGACCGCGGACCACGCGGAGACGAACCTGGCCGCAAGGCTGGGTTTCCAGCCCGACCAGGTGGTCCAGGAGATCGGCTACGACGAGGATGTCGACCAGGAGCTCCGCGAGGCCATCGAAGAGGTCACCGGCACCGAGCTCGTCGACGAGGACTACGACGACGTGGCCGATGCCGTGGTGCTCTGGTTCCGTGAGGACGACGGGGACCTGACCGATGCGCTGGTGGATGCCATCGCGTACATGGAGGAAGGCGGCCAGATCCTGCTGCTGACGCCGAAGACCGGCCGCGACGGCTACGTCGAGCCCAGCGAGATCGGCGAGGCTGCGACCACCGCGGGCCTGTCGCAGACCAAGAGCATCAGCGCCGGCAAGGACTGGGCGGGCACCCGTCTCGTGACGCCGAAGGCCGCAGCGAAGAAGCGCTAGCCGCGAAGTGGCGCCGGCCGCGGCGCCGGGTGCGATCCGACAGCATCGCGAGGCCCCCGTCGACACCTCCCACGACCCGGTGGGAGCGGTCGGCGGGGGCCTCGCGCATGGGGCCCGCGCCTTCTGCGTAGGGTGGTCGTTCACCTGACCGGCTCACAGAAGGGATGCGTTTTCCATGGCCATCGAGGTCGGTGACAAGGCTCCGGAGTTCGAGCTCAAGGACAACCACGGGCGCACCGTCACGCTGTCCGAGTTCCGCGGCGAGAAGAACGTGGTGCTCCTCTTCTACCCGTTCGCCTTCACCGGCGTGTGCACCGGCGAGCTGTGCGCCCTGCGCGACGAGCTGCCGACGTTCGTCAACGACGACACCCAGCTCCTCGCGGTCTCCAACGACTCGATCCACACCCTGCGCGTCTTCGCCGAGCAGGAGGGGCTCGAGTACCCGCTGCTGTCCGACTTCTGGCCGCACGGCGAGACCTCCCGGGCCTACGGCGTCTTCGACGAGGAGAAGGGCTGCGCGGTGCGCGGCACCTTCATCATCGACAAGGAGGGCGTCGTGCGCTGGACCGTCGTCAACGCCCTGCCCGACGCGCGCGACCTGAACGAGTACGTCGAGGCCCTCGGCGCGCTCTGAGGCTCCCGGCGCACCGGCCGCCGCGAACCGCAGGGGTTTCCCGGGGATCGCCCGGAAATAGCACAGCGGCCGGGAACCGGTCACTAGGATCCTTTCGTTGATCCCAACAGCAACGAACGACGGGGGCGCTGCCCCTGAACATCCAATGGAGGGACTCGTGGGAGTCAGCCTCAGCAAGGGCGGCAACGTCTCGCTGACCAAGGAGGCCCCTGGCCTGACCGCCGTCACCGTCGGTCTGGGCTGGGACGTCCGCACCACCACCGGCACCGACTTCGACCTCGACGCCAGCGCCATCCTGGTCAACGCGGAGGGCAAGGTCCGCAACGACCAGGACTTCGTGTTCTTCAACAACCTCAAGAGCGCCGACGGCTCGGTCGAGCACACCGGTGACAACCTCACCGGTGAGGGCGAGGGCGACGACGAGCAGGTCAAGGTGAACCTGGCCGGCGTCCCCGCCGACGTCGACAAGATCGTCTTCCCGGTGTCGATCTACGACGCCGAGACCCGCCAGCAGTCCTTCGGCCAGGTCCGCAACGCCTTCATCCGCGTCGTGAACCAGGCCGGCGGCGCCGAGATCGCGCGGTACGACCTCTCCGAGGACGCCTCCACCGAGACGGCGATGGTCTTCGGCGAGCTCTACCGGCACGGTGCGGAGTGGAAGTTCCGCGCCGTCGGCCAGGGTTACGCCTCGGGCCTGCGCGGCATCGCGCAGGACTTCGGTGTGAACGTCTGAGCCCAGCAGTTCCCATGCCCGGCGCCGCACTCCTTCTGGTGCGGCGCCGGACGTGCCTCGCAACCAAGCCCAGCCAGGGGAGGACTCACCATCATGGGCGTCACGCTCGCCAAGGGAGGCAACGTCTCCCTCTCCAAGGCCGCACCCAATCTCACCCAGGTCCTCGTGGGGCTCGGCTGGGACGCACGCTCCACCACGGGAGCACCCTTCGACCTCGACGCCAGCGCCCTGCTCTGCCAGAACGGCCGCGTCCTCGGCGACGAGTGGTTCATCTTCTACAACCAGCTCACGAGCCCCGACGGCTCCGTCGAGCACACCGGGGACAACCTCACGGGTGAGGGCGACGGCGACGACGAGTCGCTCCTGGTGGACCTCTCCAAGGTGCCGGCCACGGTCGAAAAGATCGTCTTCCCGGTCTCCATCCACGACGCCGACAACCGCGGCCAGACCTTCGGCCAGGTGAGCAACGCCTTCATCCGCGTGGTCAACCAGGCCGACGGCCAGGAGCTCGCGCGCTACGACCTCAGCGAGGACGCCTCGACGGAGACCGCGATGATCTTCGGCGAGCTCTACCGCTACGGGGGCGAGTGGAAGTTCAGGGCGGTAGGACAGGGGTACGCGTCGGGCTTGCGGGGCATCGCTCTAGACTTCGGGGTCAACGTTTCGTAAAGCCGCGTGCGGCGCGGGGGAGACCCTCCCTCGGGCATCGCCCGGGGGACCATTACACGATTGGGTAGCCAGTGGTTCTGAAAACCTTCGGCTGGTCGTTCGCCGTCACGGCGCTCGGCCTCGCATTCGCCGCCTGGCAGTGGGGCTGGGAGGCGTTCGGGATCGTACTGATCCTGTCGATCCTCGAGATCTCGCTGTCGTTCGACAACGCGGTCGTCAATGCCGGAATCCTCAAGAAGATGAACGCCTTCTGGCAGAAGATCTTCCTGACCATCGGCATCCTGATCGCCGTCTTCGGTATGCGACTGGTCTTCCCCGTCGTGATCGTCGCCATCAGCGCCAAGGTAGGACCGATCGAAGCGGTCCAGCTCGCCATGGACAACCCCGGGCGGTACGAGGACCTCGTCACGGACGCGCACGCGGCCATCGCCGCGTTCGGTGGCATGTTCCTGCTGATGATCTTCCTGGACTTCATGTTCGAGGAGCGCGAGCACAAGTGGCTGGCCTGGCTGGAGCGCCCGGTGGCCAAGCTCGGCAAGGTCGACATGCTGTCGGTCTGCATCGCGCTGATCGTCCTGATGATCACTGCCATGACCTTCGCCACCCAGGCACACACCAGTACGGGGCACGCCGACAAGTCGGCCACCGTGCTGCTGTCCGGTGTCGCGGGTCTGATCACGTACCTGGTCGTCGGCGGCCTCTCCGGCTACTTCGAGGACAAGCTCGAGGAAGAGGAGGAGCGCGAGCACGAGGAGGAGGAGCAGGCCAGGCGCGAGGGGAAGCAGGTCTCCGCGGTAGGCCTGGCCGGCAAGGCGGCGTTCTTCCTCTTCCTGTACCTCGAGGTGCTCGACGCGTCCTTCTCCTTCGACGGCGTCATCGGCGCGTTCGCCATCACCAACCACATCTTCTGGATGGCGCTGGGCCTCGGCATCGGCGCGATGTACGTCCGGTCGCTCACCGTCTACCTGGTGCGCCAGGGCACGCTGGACGACTACGTCTACCTGGAGCACGGCGCGCACTACGCGATCGGCGCGCTCGCGGTCATCCTGCTCGTCACCATCCAGCACGAGATCAGCGAGATCATCACCGGCCTCGTCGGTGTGTTCCTGATCGCCGCCTCCTTCTGGTCCTCGCTGCGGCGCAACAAGGCGCTCGCGGCGGCCGAGGGAAAAGCTGACTCGGGCGACAAAGCCGGAGTGTCGTCCGGGGTGTGACACCCTCCGGGGGGAGGGAACGCTCTGAACGGGGCGGTCACGAGGTTCTCGAGCCTCGGGACCGCCTCGCGGCATGACGCGGGGACTTGACGACCGAGTGTGGGGTGGGGCATGGCCTTCTGGGACAACCTGTTTCGGGGGAGCGGCGCGGCGCAGTTCGATTCCGGCAGCGCCGCGACCAACTCCATAGAGCTGACCAAACGGCGCCCGACGGTCTCGCTCACCAAGCAGGGCGCTGCCACCGGCAATCTGCGCGTCAACCTCTCCTGGCGGATGCGCACCTCGGACATCGAGGGGCGCTCACGCCAGGGCGGCCGGCTCCTGCGCCACCCGTTCAAGCTCTTCCAGCCCGACGTGGTCCAGGCCCACACCCAGGGCGTGGTCAACGTGGACCTGGATCTCGGCTGCCTGTACGAGCTGACGGACGGCAGCAAGGGCGTGGTGCAGCCGCTGGGCAGCTTCTTCGGCAGCCTGAACGAACCGCCGTACGTACGCCTCAGCGGCGACGACCGGTTCGGCGCCCCCTCCGGCGAGACGATCTTCGTCAACCTCGACCACCGGGACGAGATCAAGCGCCTGCTCTTCTTCGTCTACATCTACGACCAGACGCCCGCCTTCGACCGCACGCACGCGCACTGCACGCTCTACCCGAGCAACGGGCCGCGCGTGGAGATCGAGCTCGACGAGCGCGCGCCCCAGGCCCGCTCCTGCGCGGTGTTCTCCGTGGAGAACGTCAAGGGAGAGCTGGTCGTGCGCCGCGAGGTGAAGTTCGTGTACGGCTTCCAGGCAGAGCTCGACCGGCTGTACGGATGGGGGCTGCAGTGGGGACGGGGCTACAAGAGCCGGGTCTGACGAAGGCGCCGGGCGGCCGCGCCCGGCGCTGGTGAGCGCCTCGTACCGGGCCTACGGCGTACAGGGCCTACGGCCGCAGGAACTGCGGGCCCATCGGAGGCAGCCGGAAGTTCGGGTCGGGCGCGTGCGCGGCCAGGGGAGCGGGCTGCGGATAGCCGTACCCGGAGGCGGGCGGCGCCGTCTGCGGGGGCGGGGCGGTCTGCGGGTAGCCGTACGCGGGCCGGGTCGCGTCCGACTGCGGATAGCCGTAGGCGGGCGCGGGCTGCGCCGGCAGGGGCGGGGCCGCCTGGGCCGCTGCCCCGGGCTCCGCGGAGGGCTCGGCGGACGGCTCCGCGGCCGCCTCCGCCTCGTCCACCGAGATGCCGAACGCGGTCGCGAGCCCCACGAGGCCCGTCGGGTAGCCCTGCGCCACCGCGCGGAACTTCCAGCCGTCCCCGCGCCGGTACAGCTCGCCGCAGATGATCGCCGTCTCCTCGCCGGTCTCCGGCTTCACGTCGAAGACGGCCAGCGGCTCCGCGCCGGGCGCGGCCGCGTCGTGGAGCGATATGCGCAGATCCCGTACATGCTCGAAGGTGCCGCCGTCGGAGGAGGCGGCGATCACGACCTGATCGACGGAGGTGTCCAGTGCCCCCAGGTCCGCCTCGACGGTGTCCGTCAGGTGCTCGGCGATCCGCTTCTTCGGCAGCCGGCGCACCAGACCCGAGGGATGGCGCGGCTGGTTGTAGAAGACGAAGTCCTCGTCGGAGCGCACACGGCCGTCGGCGCCGAGCAGCAGCGCCGACGCGTCCACGTCCGGCACCCCGGTGCCCGGGGTCCAGCGCAGCACGGCCCGTACGGCCGTGGCATCGAGAGGGACGTTCGAGCCCTTCAGCATCGCGTGCGTCATGCCCGTCATCCTGCCTGCCCGAGGCCGCGCGGGACAACGCGGGGCCCTGTTGCGGGCCCTTGTGCGTGCCGGTCCGGCAGGCCGGGCGGCACGAGTGCGAAGCGGACGAGTTACCTGCATTTCATGCACATGGGGAACTCTCGACACCCGCGCTTACGTACTATTACCGGCCACATGTTGTCAGGGCCGTCGAGGCAGTACGGGGGATGTAGATGCGTCATTTCGGGCAGGTCCCGCCCGCGGTCCAGGCGAGACTCTTCCACCGGCAGCCGTGCGAATTCGACGCCGGCTCTCCGGCCAGGACGCTCGCCGCCGCCCTCGGCGCCACGCTCTACAGCCCGGCCACCCGCCCGCGGCTCGCCGACGACGTGGTCAAGCAGGCCGGCCGGGGCGTCGTGTCCATGGTGCTGTGCCTGGAGGACTCCATCGACGACGCGGACGTGGAGGCGGCCGAGGCCAACCTGGTCCGCCAGTTCGCCGACCTCGACGCACGCGGCGGCGAACTGCCCCTGCTGTTCATCAGAGTCCGCTTCCCGGACCAGATCACCGACCTCGTGAAGCGCCTGGGACCCGCGGGACGGCTGCTGACCGGATTCGTGCTCCCCAAGTTCACCGAGGAGCGCGGCGTCCCCTTCCTGGAGGCCCTCGCCACCGCCGAGGCCGCCTGCGGGCGCCGGCTGTTCGCGATGCCCGTCCTGGAGTCGCCCGAGCTGCTCTACCTGGAGAGCAGGACCGACACGCTCGTCGGCATCTCCCGCACCGTCGACAAGTACCGCGACCGCGTCCTCGCCCTGCGCCTCGGCGTCACCGACTTCTGCTCCGCTTACGGACTGCGCCGCTCGCCCGACATGACGGCGTACGACGTACGGATCGTCACCTCCGTCATCGCCGACGTGGTCAACGTGCTCGGCCGCTCCGACGGCACCGGCTTCACCATCACCGGTCCGGTGTGGGAGTACTTCCCCACCCAGGAGCGCATGTTCAAGCCCCAGCTGCGCCGCAGCCCCTTCCTCGAAGGGCGGGCCGAGGAGCTGCGCACCGCGCTCATCGAGCACGACATGGACGGCCTGCTGCGCGAGATCGAGCTCGACCGGGCCAACGGCCTGCTCGGAAAGACCTGCATCCACCCCTCCCACGTGCTGCCCGTCCACGCCCTGTCCGTGGTCAGCCACGAGGAGTACAGCGACGCCTGCGACCTCCTGCGCCCCGAGCGCGGCGGGGGCGGCGTGCTGCGCTCCGCGTACACGAACAAGATGAACGAGGTGAAGCCGCACCGCGCCTGGGCGGAGCGGACGCTCCAGCGCGCCGAGGTCTTCGGCGTCGCCAAGGAGGACATCGGCTTCGTGGACCTGCTGCGGGCGGGAGTCGCCGACTCATGACGAAGGAGGAGGACGGCGTGGTGTGGTCGGGCAGCTGGGTCGCGGACCGGCTGGGAGTCGGACTCGACGGTGACGAACGGCTGCCCGAGCTCCTGGGCCTCGCCCTGCGCCGCAACCCCAAGCGGGCCCACCTGCTGGTGTCCAACGTGCTGGGCAAGCACGTGCCGCAGAACCCACGCGTGGTCTGGCAGTGCGGGTACGACCTAGGCCGCCGCGTGCGCGAACTGCTCGGTGACGCCGCGTCCCGCCGCGCGGTCGTCCTCGGCTACGCCGAGACCGCGACCGGCCTTGGCCACTCCGTCGCGGACGGTGTGGCCCTCGCGCCCTATCTGCACTCCACCCGGCGCCCCGTCGACGGCGTCGCCCGCGCCGGAGGGTTCGAGGAGTCCCACTCGCACGCCACCACCCACCTGCTGCTGCCGGAGGACCCGCGGCTGCTGGCGGGCGACGGCCCGCTGATCCTCGTCGACGACGAGTTCTCCACGGGCAACACCGTCCTCAACACCATCCGCGACCTGCACGAGCGCTTCCCGCGCAAGCAGTATGTGATCGTCGCGCTCGTCGACATGCGCGCCGAGGCGGACCGGCGGCGCTTCACCGCCTTCGCGGACGAGATCGGCGCGCGCGTCGACCTCGTGTCCCTCGCCTCCGGCACCGTCCGCCTGCCGGAGGGCGTCCTGGAGAAGGGCCAGGCGCTCGTCGCGGAGCACGAGCCCACGGCCCCCGCCGTGAGCCCGGCCCCGGCCGCCGGCCGCCTCACCCGTATCGACCTGGACTGGCCCGCCGGCGTCCCCGACGGCGGACGCCACGGGTTCACCCCCGAGCACCGGCGCGCCCTGGAGGCCGAACTGCCCGCCATGGCGCTGCGGATCGCCGACGCGCTCGGCGAGGCCTGCGGCACCGGCCGCCGCGTGCTCGTCCTCGGCTTCGAGGAGCTGATGTACGCGCCGCTGCGGATCGGCGTCGCCCTGGACCAGCACGCCGACGCCGACGTGTCCTACTCCACCACCACCCGCTCGCCCGTCCTCGCCGTCGACGACCCCGGCTATGCGATACGGACCCGGCTCGTCTTCCCGGCCCACGACGACCCCGCCGACGGCCCCGGCGAGCGCTACGCCTACAACGTGGCGGGCGGCGGCTTCGACGCCGTCGTCGCGGTGGTCGACTCCACCGCCGACACCGCCGAGCTGCACGGCCCCGACGGGCTGCTCGCCCGCCTCGCGGCCCACACACCGCACGTGCTGCTCGCGGTGGTCCCCTCGTACGTCCCCCCGGCACCCGAAAGGGCCTCCATGCTGCCCGAGCCGCTCCGCGGACCCGCCTTCTCGTCCTACGCGCCCGAGGAGGTCGGCTGGCTGCTCCAGGACCTGTCGGACGTCGAACTGGAGGCGCCCACGGAGGAGCGCGAAGAGGCCATCCAGAGCGGCGGCGCGCACTACGCCGAGTCCCTGCCCGTCGAGTATCAGCCGAGCGAGGCGTACCAGGCGCTGTTCAAGGCCGCGCTCGAGACGTCCGCGGCCCGGATCGCGCGGGCCGTCGCCACCGTCACCGAGACCGTCCTCGCGGAGTTCCCCCAGCGCGTTCGGCCCGGGAGGCGCCCCCACGAGCGGCCTGGGAGGCACCCCCACGAGCCCCGCCCCGTCCTCGTGTCCCTCGCCCGCGCCGGCACGCCCGTCGGCGTCCTGATGCGCCGCTGGGCGAAGCACCGGCACGGCCTCGACCTCCCGCACTACGCCGTCTCCATCGTGCGCGGCCGGGGCATCGACGCCAACGCGCTGCGCTGGCTCGCCGCCCACCACGACCCGGCCGACGTCGTGTTCGTCGACGGCTGGACCGGCAAGGGCGCCATCACCCGCGAACTCGCCGAGGCGCTGCGCGAGTTCGACGGCTTCGACCCCGAGATCGCCGTCCTCGCCGACCCGGGCGGCTGCGTGCGCACCTACGGAACGCGCGAGGACTTCCTCATCCCCTCCGCCTGCCTCAACTCCACCGTCTCCGGCCTCATATCCCGCACCGTGCTCCGCGCGGACCTGGTGGGACCCGACGACTTCCACGGCGCGAAGTTCTACCGCGAACTGGCCCCCGCCGACGTCTCCGGCCACTTCCTCGACACCGTCGCCGCCCGCTTCGACGAGGTGACGGACGCCGTCGACGCCGACGTCAAGGAACTGCTGGCCGCCGACCGCGCCCCCACCTGGGAGGGCTGGGCGGCCGTCGAGCGGATCAGCGAGGAGTACGGCATCCACGACGTGAACCTCGTCAAGCCCGGCGTCGGCGAGACCACGCGCGTCCTGCTGCGCCGCGTCCCCTGGAAGATCCTCGCCCAGCGCGGCGCGGGCGCCGACCTCGACCACGTACGGCTGCTCGCCGAGCAGAGAGGCGTACCGGTCGAGGAGGTCGACGACCTCCCCTACACCTGCGTGGGGCTGATCCACCCCAAGTACACGCGGGGCGCCACCGGCGCCGACGGCAGGGCGGTGACCGGCCAGTGAGCGTCCTCGTCGCCAGCGACCTCGACCGTACGCTGATCTACTCCAACGCGGCCCTCGCGCTGACCATGCCCGACGCGGAGGCGCCCCGGCTGCTGTGCGTCGAGGTGCACGAGCGCAAGCCCCTGTCGTACATGACCGAGACGGCGGCCGGTCTCCTCGCCCGCCTCACCGAGGACACGGTCTTCGTCCCCACGACCACCCGCACCCGCAAGCAGTACCAGCGCATCAGCCTGCCCGGTGCCGCGCCGCGGTACGCGATCTGCGCCAACGGCGGGCACCTGCTCGTCGACGGGGTCAGCGACCGCGACTGGCGCGATGCCGTCGACGTGCGGCTCGCCGACGAGTGCGCGCCGCTGGCCGAGATCCGCGCCCACCTGTCCGCCGCGTCCGACCCCACGTGGCTCAGGAAGGAACGGGTCGCGGAGGACCTGTTCGCCTACCTCGTCATCGAGCGCGCGCTGCTGCCCGAGGGCTGGCTCAAGGACCTGAGCGGCTGGGCGGAGGAACGGGGCTGGTCCGTGTCGCTCCAGGGCCGCAAGATCTACGCCGTCCCCAAGCCGCTCACCAAGAGCGCGGCGGTCCGCGAGGTGGCCCGCCGCACCGGCGCCCGCCTGACCCTGGCCGCGGGCGACTCCCTGCTCGACGCGGACCTCCTCCTGTGCGCCGACCGCGCCTGGCGCCCCGCCCACGGCGAACTGGCGGAAGCCGGCTGGACGGCCCCCCACGTGGAGGCGCTCCCCGAGGCGGGAGTGGCGGCCGGCGAGGAGATCCTGCGCCGCTTCGGGGGACACGCCCGGCTGACGACCGGGTAGGCGCGAACGCCTGGGGGCGGTCGCGAACGCCGGGTGCCGGCGGTGCTGGGGCTCGCAGGGGGCCGGGGCGCGGCTCCGACCCCCCGGGCCGGGAGGGCCCGTTTGCGGCAGCCGGGGGGCGACCGGCGTCGTGGATCGTCTCGGCGTCAGCCGCAGCAGCCGCCGCCGCAGCACCCACCGCCGCCGCCCGCGCCACCGGCGCCGGGCGCCGGTCCCGCGGACCTCGTGCCGCCCACGGCGACCGCGGACAGCAGCTTGACCGTGTCGTCGTGCCCGGCCGGGCAGCTGGCGGGAGCGGACGACTCGGCCATCGGCCGGCTCACCTCGAACGTGTTGTCGCAGGACCGGCAGCGGAATTCATAACGCGGCATGCGCTCAGGTTACCGGGGCCTGCGGAGCGGCGGCTGCGGCCGCCGCTCGGCGAGTTCACGGCGGCGCCTTGCCCGCTGTTCCCGCTCGGCCTCCTCCGGGTGCCGGGCCTTCCAGTACGGGTTGTCGTGCGGCAGGGTCGCGCTGACTCTCCCGTACATCCCGAAGAACATGAGCATCACGCCCACCACGAAGCTGAACATCACGTTCTGGATGCGGAAGGCGAGCGGGTTGAAGCTGCGGTCGAGGAGGGCGAGGTTGACGAACCCGCTGGCGATGAAGAGCACGCCGAGGACCATGTTCACGGTCGAGGCGAAGTTGCCTCCGACGACCATGCCGGCGAAGAGCAGCAGCCCGACCGCGATGGACAGCACGCTCAGCGCGCCGTTGGTGTTCAGACCGGCGACGGTGTCCCCGCGGGTGTCGAAGAAGCCGATCCGGTCGATCAGCCCCAGGATGCCGAAGGCGACCAGCAGGAGACCCATGAGCCCGGCGCCGATGCGGTAGAAGCGGCTCAGCCGGTGGTCGACAGGCAGATGCTCGTCGAGCTTGATGCGGTTGCGGCGGCGGGCCCGGTCTCCGGCTCTCGGATGCAGTACGTGTCCTGCGGCCATCACCGGCCTCCTTCGTCCGTACGCGTGCCCCGGCTTTCAGGATCCGCCCGGGTCGCGGGCGCTACAAGCCCGGGCCTCGGGGCGGGGGCGTACGTGGCCGGGCCCCTTCCGCCGCCGCTGCCGGCCGTGGGCGAGCGCCCTCGGGTCAGACGCGTCCGGTGTCGGGCCCCTTCCGCTGCCGCCGTTGCCGGTCGGGGGCGAGCGCCCCGCGGATCAGACGCGCCCGGTGCCGCCGCCGCGCTCCTCGCGGATCCGCTCGACGACATGCGCGACCGCGCGCCGCACCGCCTCCGTCTCCTGCAGGAAGTGCCAGTAGTCGGGGTGGCGGCCCTCCAGCCCGGACACCGCCCGCTCCAGGCGGGCTACCGAGTCGTCCAGGGGCCGGGCATGGCGCGGGTCCGGGGTGTTCCGCCCGGTCATGGCCAGCCGCTGGGCGTCACGGATCGCGAACCGGGTCCGTTCGATCTCCTGCTGCGGATCCTTGGCGACGGCGTTGAGCCGCTGAAGACGGCCGCCGGCCGCGGAGACGGCCTCGTCCGTGGCGTTGAGCAGGGCGCGGACCGTACTGAGCAGGGCGGTGGCGTCGGGCCAGCGCTGCTCCTCGCGCGCCTTGCCGGCCTCCTTCAACTTCTCCTCCGCCCGGCGGATGCCGACCGCGGCCTGCTCGGGAACGGGCTGGAGGTCCTGCCAGCACTCCGCCGAGAAACGCCGCCGCAGCTCGCTGAGGACGGGCTGGACGGAATCGGCGCGGGTGCTCAGGGCCTGGGCACGGGTGCGCAGGGACACCAGGCGCCGGTCGATCTCGGCCGCGCGCTCGGGCAGCCGCTCGGCCTCGGCCCGTACGGCCTCGGCGTCGCGCAGCACGCGGTCGGCGCGCTGGAGCGTCTCGGTCACGCCGTGCCGGCCGGCGCCCTCGTTCAGCTTGGTCAGCTCGGGGCCGAGGGCGGCGAGCCGGCCGGCGAGATCGTCCGCTCTCAGTCCGGAGCTGCGCACCGAATCGAGAGCATTGCTCGCGGAGAGGAGCGCCTGTCGCGCACGCTCCACGGCGGGCGCGAGCCGGGCGAGCTGCGTCTCCGCCTTGTCGAGCAGCGGCCCGAGCCCCTGCGCGAACCGGTCGAGCTCGCCCTTGACCCGTACGAGCTCGTCCTTGGCCCGGTGAAGCTCCGTACGCGCCCGGGCGGCGACCGACGCCTCCAGATCGTCCCGGTCGAGGTCATGCGCGTCGACGGCGGTGATGTAGGTGTGGCTCACCTCGTCGATACGGCGCCCCAGCGAGGCGAAGTCGTCCACCGCGCGGCGGGCACCCGGCGAACTGTCCACGGCGCTGATCGTCTCGATCGAGATCCGCAGATCGCGCTGGGCGCTGTCCAGCTCGTAGAACGCGGCGGCCGCCGCGTCCTTCGCGGCCTGGGCGTCGGCCCGCTGGCTCTCGCCGCGCCCGCCGAACCAGCGCCGCGTGCCGCCCGCGGCGAAGGCCGCCGGCAGCGCGGCGGCGAGGAGCGGCAGCGGGAGCAGCACCAGCGCGAGGGCGTCCCGCACGTCCCGGACGGCGCTCGCTCGCGCCTCGCGGTGCGGCCGCGCGTGTCTCGCCGTCACATGCCTCTCCCGTGCCGTGTCCGCCGTGCCCGTTCCGGTCAATACTCCCACCAGAAGGACGAACACACGGGCCTGTTAGTTCATGCTGCGCACCACGACTTTCCCGTTGTCGCTGCGTGCCGTGACGATGTGCCTGCTGTCGTCGTCGGTCGGCACGGCGATGTCCACGTCGCCGTTGCGGCTCTCGGCCCTGACGGCGTACGGAGCGCCGGAAGCGGGCAGCTCGATGTCGATGCGTCCGTTGTCGCTCACGGTCTCGACCCGCTCGGGCACGGCGCCGAGCCCGAGCCGTACGGACCCGTTGTCGGACGTGGCGGTGACGATCCTGGAGGTGACACGCTCCGTGACGATGCTGCCGTTGTCGCTGCCGAGCGTGAGCGGCCCGCTGGAGTCGCGTACGGTCACGCTGCCGTTGTCGGAGGTGATCTTCAGCGGGGTGGTGAACCCGTCGGCGGTGCCGCTCCCGTTGTCGTCGTCGACGGTGACGGCGACGTCACGGGGCACCTTGACGCGGTGCCGCGCCTCGCAGTCACTGGCGACGGCCTCGCAGGGTCACGTCCAGCGTCAGCGTCCCGTCCCGCATGCCCCACGAGGCCGAGGGCCCGCTGCCGAACATCACCCACCCGTCGACCTGACGGGTGACCTGCACGTCGTCGATGTCGGCGGGCACGATCTCGAGTGCGGAGCCGTCGGCGTCGACGGTCAGCGCCTTGCCCCCGAAGGCGAACGCCTTCCTCTCCACGGGAGCCTCGTTCGCATCGGCGCTCCCGCACCCATGGACGCCGAGGACGCCGACGAGAACGGCGGCGCCGGCGAGCGCGACGCGGGCTGGGCGATGACGGATGACGGACATGGCGATCGTTCCCCCAGGTGGCACGGCTGATGCGCCCACGCTACGAGCCCTCCGGCCGGGTCTCGATACGGCGGCCCACCGCATCGGGGGTGGGGCCGGCCCCCAGGTCGCCCATGGGTTTGGAGGTGGGGGGTGTGCGCAAGGTAGGCTGTGGCGCATCCACGGGTGCGTAGCTCAGGGGTAGAGCGCTGCTCTTACAAAGCAGATGTCGGCGGTTCGAAACCGTCCGCGCCCACCAGTGCGAAGGCCCCCAGCCGATCACGGCTGGGGGCCTTTGACATCCACCTTGACAGTGGCGGCGGTGGTCCCATCTGGTCATTGACATGCTGGTCGGAGCCTTTCAGCGGCTCCCGATGTACCCAGCGCAGTCCCTGATCAGCCAGGGTGTTTCTGCCGATGTCACGGCAGCCTACGAGCGCCTGTGCGCCCAAGGGTTCACGAGTCGGCTCGTGCCCGAAGCCGCTCGGGATGAAGTGAGTAAGAGCCTTCTCTACGAGGTCAAGGCGCTTGCCTCGCGCACAGCGCGGCGTCGCGCGGTCCGGCGACTCGGGCGGCGCTCCTTTCTTGGCCCCGCTCTGGCCCGGGCGCCGACCGCACGCCAACGACGAAGGGTTGATGGCGGTGAACCCGGATGGGGCTGGGGCGGCCGGCTCCACGGCTTTAGGCAGCCACCATGGGGCGAGCCTCGAAGATCGGAGACCACATCGGGCTCTAGCGGGCAGGTCCACAGACTGCCCGAGTCGCGGCAAGCTCACCGGCCCCGATCTCTCGCCCCATGGCAGCTCCCGCCCAAAGCCGCTCCGTAAGTTGTTCGGTGGTCCGGGAGAGTCGGGTGTGGCTCTAAAACCGCTTGCCCATAGGTGGCTCCGGTGGAGTGGCCGCCCGACTCTCCGGGACGCCCTGGCCGCTGATTGAGATGTGCGCATTGGTCGCTGTTTACGGAGCTGACGGCGGGTGTTCCTCGGACCGAACGGCATGCTGCCTGACGCTGAGGAGAAGCACATGGCCGAGCATGTGACCCGCCTCTGGGTCGGGATCGACGCAGGCAAGGCCCATCACTGGCTGGCCGCGGTCGACGACGCCGGGGCAACGGCCTGGAGCCGGAAAGTTCACAACGACGAAGCCGCGATTCTGACCGCACTCGGCGAGCTTCTCGACCTCGCGGACGAGGTGCACTGGGCCGTGGACATCGCCGGCACAGCATCCGCGCTGTTGCTGGCCTTACTCGCCGCCCACGGCCAACAGGTCGTCTACGTTCCCGGCCGGACGGTCAACCGGATGTCCGGCGCCTACCGCAGTGAAGCCAAGACGGACGCTCGCGACGCCTACGTGATCGCCGACACCGCGCGATTGCGGCGAGACTTCAGCTCTATCGAGGTGCCCGCCCAGCTCGCCGCCGACCTGGCACTGCTGACCGCCCGCCGAACCGATCTGATCGCCGATCGAGTCCGCATGCTCAACCGGCTCCGCGACGTGCTCACCGGCATCTTCCCCACGCTGGAAAGCGCCCTACGCCGCCGCGGCCAGGCCCGCCTCACCGCCTGGCTGGCAGGCCGGAAGGTGCGCAACCCCGCCTCGGTTGCCGCCACCGCACTCCACGCCGCGCAGGCCCAGCACACCACGCTGCCGGGCCAGGACATCGCCGCCGCAATCGTCGCAGACATTGCCGCTCAGGTACTGGCCCTGGACGACCGGCTCAAGCACATCGACCAACAGATCCGGCAGACCTTCCACACCCACCCCCAGGCCGACATCATCGAGTCCCTGCCGGGCATGGGCCCCATCCTCGGCGCCGAGTTCATCGTCGCCGCAGGCGACCTGGCCGCCTACCCCGACGCCGGCCACCTCGCCTCCGCCGCCGGACTCGTGCCCGTCCCCAGGGACTCCGGACGCCGCACAGGCAACCTCCACCGCCCCAAGCGCTACAGCCGCCGCCTCCGCCGGGTCTTCTACCTGTCCGCCCAGACCAGCATCATCCGCGAAGGCCCCAACCGCGACTACTACTTGAAGAAGCGTGGCGAAGGCTGCAAACACATCCAAGCCGTGATCGCCCTCGCCCGCCGACGCGTCAACGTCCTCTGGGCCCTACTCCGAGACAGTCGGCGCTTCACGACAGCCCCACCAACGGCTGCCTCGGCAGCTTGACTGGGTCATTAAGACTCCGCCGACCTCGTTTCCTAGTGGCCGTAGATGTGCCCTCGCACCAGTGGGTCGTTCTCCAGGATGAAGTCCGAGACCTTCCAGAACTCGTTCAAGCGCGGGTGCTGCAAGGCGGCTTCGCGATCGAGTTTCAGCCCGAAGAGCGGCCCGTCGGGGTGGGTCAGGCCTGCGGTCACAAGCGTGGAGGCAGGCGTGGTCTGCCCCACCACCGGACCGATGCGGCAGGCGAAGGCGACGTGGTCACTCCACTGGTCCGGTCCCTCGCCCCACGACCCGAAGATGACGTCTATCCAGGCATCGTGGTCTCGGTCGGTGTGGTGGTAGCAGTTCGCGAAGTACACGGCGTGCGGAGCACCGTCGGCATAGATGAAGTCCCACGCCCGCTCAATGGGCGCATTGCAGCAGTCGCAGGTGAACTCGCGCGTCTGGCGGTCGGGACCGAAGGTCAGCAGCATGCGCACATGATGCTTGATCCGGCGATGGGCGCTCCTGGCGGGTGCCGCGTGCCCCGCGCGTGCCCGACCGGTCGGAGGCGAGCGGGGAGCCGCGGGGAACAAGAGTGACGAGGCCGCTCCCCCGGCAGGTCAGCGAACTGGCAGGTCAACCGGAAGCACCTACGGGATCTTCCAAACTGGTGACGGGGAAGGCTAGGCACCGGAAGAACGCCGTTAAGGGCGACCGGCAGTAGGCGTGCACCGGCGGTCGGAGGGTGCCCCGAACGAAGAGCAGGCACGAACTCCGGTGATCATGGAGTTCTCTACGCTCAGTGATCACCGGAGGGCTCGTGCCTGTTCTGCCATCGTGCCTGCTCGACCCCCTGTGGGACCAATTCGCGGCGCTGCTGCCCGAGCACGTGGACAGCCACCCGCTGGGCTGCCACAACCCGCGCATCCCCGACCGGATCGTGTTCGAGCGCATCGCCGGGCCCGGCTGTTCGGACCGCACCACCGGCGGCGCCTCACATACTGGGCCGAGCTGGGGATATCCGCGCAGGTCCACACACTGGCGCTGCAGGCGTACGACCGCATGATCGGCCTGGAGCTCGGCGAGCTGTCCGTGGACTGCTGCATCACCAAGGCGCCCTGCGGCGGCGAGGCCGCCGGACGCTCCCCGGTGGACCGGGGCAAGCAGGACCAGAAGCGCTCGGTGGCCTCCGAGGCCCGCGGCGTCCCACTCGGCCTGATCCCAGCGGGGCCAACCGGCATGACTCGCCCCTGCTGGTGCCGACCCTGGAAGCCGCGAAGACCCAGGTTGGGCCGCTGCCCGAGCAGGTAAGCGTCAACCTGGACCGCGGCTACGACAGCGACAAGACCCGTTGTGCACTGGCGGAACTCGGCTTCACCGGCGAGACCGCCCGCAAGACGCCTAGCTCCAAGGCACTGGGGGAGGAACGCCTGCCCACAGCGGCGGCGGGGAGGCGCGCCTGTGTGAACGGGGCGCACGCGCCCGTGGCACGCGCACTCTCCCCGTGCGCCCCGGCAGGAGTGGACGGGCCCCAGCCCCGCACAGGATGACGGTCCCCGTGCGGCAGCGGGTCGCCGGCCTCACCCAGCCCTGGTACGGCGGCCCGTGGCGTACTCGTACGAACACGACACCCGCCCCCACGCCATATGTGAGGGACGCCACACCCGAAGCCCGCACAACCCCCCGCTCTTCCCGAAGGTCTGGGTCGGCGGTGGGAAGACACCGTCTTCCCACCGCCGACCCAGAACGAAGGAAGGCATGAACCGAGCCACTCGTGCGTCCGCCCTCGCCGCGACCACCGTCCTCGCGACGACCGGAGCCCTGCTCACGTGCACGTCCGCCGCCGGTGCCGCCACGGCGACCGTGACCTGTAAGTCGCCCGTCTTCAAAAGGCAGTTCTACGCGAACACGACCTTCTCCGGTACGCCGAAGAAGACCGACTGCGATGCGAAGATCGATCAGAACTGGGGCACCGGCGCCCCCGCCGCCGGGCTGCCCAGCAACTACTTCGGCGTGCGCTGGACGGTCACCCGGGACTTCGGCTCCGGCGGCCCGTTCTCGATCCCCGTCGCGACCCGCGACGGCCTGCGCGTCTACCTCGACGGCACGCGCAAGGTCGACATCTGGAAGAACGTCTCGACGACCCAGACGAAGACCGTCAACATCACCATCCCGTCCGGGACGCACACCCTCCGCTTCGACTTCGTCAACTGGACGGGCGCCGCGAACGTCAAGGCGGACTACCTGCCCCGCACGTCCGCCACCGTCGACACGGTCAAGCCCCTCGTGCCCACCGGCACCTCCCTTACGTACGGCTCCTCGTACCAGGCCAACTTCAGCTGGACGGCCAACAAGGAGATGGACCTCGCAGGCTACCGCGTGTACCGCCGGCTCCAGGGCACCTCGTACGGCACCAAGCCGCTGGCCACGACGACCTCCACCTCGTACACGGACACCACGCTGCCGAAGAACGGCGCGGTCTACTACTACGAGGTCCGCGCCTACGACAAGGCGGGCAACGCGTCCGCGGGTACGGCGGACAAGTCCGTCACCACCGTCGACGAGAGCGCTCCCGCGGCGCCGAAGGGGGTCGAGGACGCCTGGAAGCCCGACTACTCCGAGAAGGTCAGCCTCTCCTGGTACGGGAACACCGAGGCGGACCTCGCCGGGTACAACGTGTACCGCTCCACCACCGGCTGGCCGGTCGTGCTCACCGCGGCGAACCGGCTGAACGGCGACAAGCCGCTCAGCGGAGCCTGGTACGAGCAGCCGCTGCCGCAGACCGGGGACACGTACTACTACGTCGTCACGGCGGTCGACACGCACGGCAACGAGTCGGCGGCTTCCGGCACGGCGGAGCTCTACACGCGGGACAAGACGGGTCCCGTGAACACCGCGTACAACGCGACGGCGGTCGAGGACGAGCGCGGGGTCACGCTGACCTGGGACAAGTCGGAGGCCACCAGCGAGGACTTCGTCGGTTACACGGTCGTGCGCTACGACAAGCCGCGCACGGAGAGCGGGCGCACGGTCGTGGAGGTCGCCAAGGGCATCCAGGGCACGTCCTTCACGGAGGCGGCCCCGCCGCCGGGCGCCACGTACTACTACTCGGTCGTAGCTGTGGACGACGCGGGGAACGGGGGCACCCCCTCTGTCGAGATGCCGGTCGCCGTCGCAGGGAACAGCACCCCGCCGCCCCCGGTGACGGGCATGACCGCCACCGCCCAGGAGAACGGCGTCTCGCTGAGCTGGGACGCCAGTGACGACCCCGGTCTCGACCACTACCGCATCATGCGGGGCACCCTCATCGACGGCGAGTGGGTCTACAAGCCGCTCATCGACGCCTGGACCCTCAGGCCCAAGGAGTTCACGGAGACCCACCACCTCGACCGTACGGTCGCCGATGGGGAGCAGGTCCGCTACAGCGTCGTCGCCGTCGACCAGTACGGCAACCAGCTCACCCCGGAGACCGGCGCCTCCGTCCAGGACGTCACCGAGCTCGACCTGCGCCCCGACGTCGACGCCGACCCGGCCGTGGGTGACAACCCGCTCGGCCACCTCAACGGCGACGTGTACGGCTCGGTCCGCTGGTGGCTGGGCAGCGACACGGGCGCCAACGGCAGCAAGGTGACCAGCTTCACCGTCTACCGCTGGAACCGGTCGGCCCACGTCTTCGACAAGGTTGACGTCCAGACGCGCGGTGACAGCACCAGCTGGTCGTACGTGGACACCACCATGCCCAAGGGCACGACCACGTACTACCGCGTGACCGCCACCCTCGCCGACGGCACGGAGACGGCCGCCCGCGAGACGGCGATCGCCTCGGTGGACTAGCTCCCGCCAGGGGAAGCAGTGGAGGCGCCCGGCCGGAGTTCCCGGCCGGGCGCCTCCCTGTTCTGTGCCGCTGTATGCGTCAGAGCGAGCCGCGGGCCGCTGCCTCGACGAAGTCCGAGAACGCCTTCGGCGTCACCTTGAAGGCGGCCGCGCCACCACCCGCAGGCTGAAGTAACGCCTACTGCCGGACGCTCTAAGCTCCCTGAACAAAGCCGATCGCCACCGCACGGAACAACCTCATGGCTGACAGCGTGCCGGGGAAGGGTGATCGCTGTCACCTGTGCCTGCGGAGCTGTAGCCGATCAGTCGATGCGGTCGCTCAGGCCCAGCACCTTCGGGTCGTCACTCGGGAAGCTCCTGGGCATGCCCGGCACGTGGATGGTGCGCCGGTACACGCCGGCTAGGAACTCGACGGCACCGACCGGGAACTCCGACCAGTCGCCGTTGTCTCCACGGACGACCACCGGCCATGCGTCCGGGGCCGCGGGGCTCGTCCTCCAGTAGAAGGAGTCCCCCGAAGTGGACTCCGCCCAGCAGATCAGGCCTCCCGGCTGCGGGTAGGGAACGTAGCCCTCGGTGTCGCCCATCTCGTACAGATCCTGAAGGATCTCGTCCTCTCTGGACGCGGACGCCCATGACGCCTCGGCACCGGGCCGGGGAACGGACACCTTCAGGAAGTCGTCGACGACCAGGACCGGATACGCCTCCGCCAGAGAGCGGAAGTCCGAGGGCAGCGCCGTACCCAGGTCCGCCTCGAGGGTCGCCCAGTCCACGCTACGGCGCGCCGGCGCACGCCACTGTGTCATCGACGGAAGCGCCGCCTCCAGCTCTTCGACTCTCAGCATGGTGTCTGCCAATCCATGATGTTCAATCACCTCGCGTCCAGACCGAGATCAGGGTCTCGGACCGACTGCGCGTACACGAAAGGGACGCGGCCGGAGTGCAGCAGCGCAGTACCGCAACCCCAGCAACCCCCCGTCCTGCAGCGTTCCTCGGGGCCTCGTAGCGGCCGGTATCACTGTCGCTGACCCATCCGGTTAGAGCGGCGGATCAGAAGGTCTCTGACAACTACGCTGACGTCAACGGCCGGGGACAGGGGGGCATATCGGCGTCCCGGTCCGGTCGTCATGAGGACAGCACCAAGCGTCAGCGTCCCGGCCCGATCGAACTCCTGAGGCGGTGGTCGCCTACTGGTTGCCGGCGTGTTCAGTCTTCGCCCACCTGAAGCAGCGCAACAACAAGCCCGTTCCCAGCGCCCGCCACAACGCCGTCGAAGGTCTGTCGGGTCACGGGGCTCCATGCTCGGACGCCGGAGGAGAAGTCGTCGATGTTCGTCCACCATCGAGCCTCGTGGCCCATGAGTTTCACAAGGCGCTCAGCGGCTCGAAGCGCATGCGCACGGTCGGCCCGAAGGCGCCCAGGGAACACCAGGTCATGGACCGACAGATGGGTCAGTAGCTCTACCGCGCGATGTCCGCTCGCCTCACTCAGCACGTTGGCAATCTCTACCGGTGAGTCCGGCCCCTCAGCGCCCTGCACGGTATAGCGCGCCCATGCCTGCTGTGCCTCCTCGGCGAGACGGTGAACCTCCTGAGCAACGGCGCCGACGCCTCCGGGAGTCACCAGCCCGTAGACGCTCTTGCCGTCCGCCAGCGACCCCACCAGTCTCTGCAGCTCCGTCCTTATATCCATGAAACCCATGCTTCCAGAGGGCGGCTCCCTCGGTGTTCGTGCCAGATCGAGCGGTCAGCCGTGGTCAATTGAGGGCGACCACGGGGTCTACCCCCTCGGAACGGCCGTCGCAACTTCCATAGGTGATGAGCTGGGGTGATGCCTGTGATGCCGCTGCCAGGCTTACAAAGCGGATGTTGACGGCCCCGCGCTGGTTCTGGACCCCCGAACCGCCCCCCGGACTTCGTGCGTCAGACACTGTGCGGCCAGCATGAGTACCCATACTCAACCGTCACCTGCACGAGTCCGAGCGCGAGCGCCGACCTTGTCAGGGTGACCTGGGCAAGCCCGCAGACGGCCACGCTCCTCGTCGGCCTCTGCCGGCCGGACCTTCCTGATCTGCGTCGTCGAGTCGCTCTCTGCCGCAGGAACAGATCGCGTCTCCTTGGCGACGATCACCGGCTCACAGCGACGGTTCGCCGTCTTCCTCTCGGAAGACCCCATGCGCTGCGTCGCCTGCATGGGCTGACCAGCGACCCCATGGTGTTGTCCGTTGTCAGCAGTTCTCAGGGGTGGCAGGAGATGCGAGCCGACGGCTCTGAATGCTCATTGCCCGCTGCGGATCTTGTCGAGCTGCCTCTCGAAGGCCTTCGTCTCCGCGATCAGCTGGTCGCGTGCGTCCTCCTGCGTCTTGTCGCCCTGGTCCCTGAATGCCTCGCTGAAATGTGGCTCGAGTTGGGTCCACCAGCCGAAGTCCAGCATCGCCCATGCCTGCGGACACAACGGGGCGCGCGTTTTCGGCAGGTAACCTGCACCGACCAGGGGCCCGTGGAACTTCTTCGGGTCGCTCCCCTCGAGGTAGCAAAGGAAGTTGAAGACCCGTTGCTGGGTGACAGGGTGATCGCTCGAGAGGCCCTCCAGCGTCAACTCGCCCTCCTCGCGGGCGACCTCGTCGAAGAGAATTGCGGCGGCCAGCGACGGACCCGGCCCGACCTCGTTGACGGTATAGAACGACGCGAACCCGTCGGCGGCGTCTTCCTCGAGGCCGAGGTTCGGAAGCAGAAGCTGACGCTGCAGAGCATGGCCCATCTCGTGGCCGAAGATGAACTGGGTCGACAGCACAGTCAGGTCGTCGGCGTTGAAACTGGCCTTGGGGAACAGGGCGGGACGCTTGACGGTCTTGACCACGTTGCTGAGCACCCCTTCGATCCGGGTCAGGAACGACGGGGGCACAAAGATCGTCCTGCCGTCGGGCTGGGTGACCGCGTCCGTAACCCCCGGTGGGACCTTGTCGGTGACTTTCACCACCAGGTCATGCGGGAGGGCGACCGACTTGTTCACCCAGTCGGCGACCTGCTCGAACACGCGAGACTTCCGGATCACCTCTACGGCCTGCCGGTCCTTCGGCTTGATCGCGTTGTCGTACACGACTGTGACCTTGCCGTTCGTGTCAGCCTTGGCACTGTCGCCGCCACTCGAGGCGACTGCGAGGCCGGTGACGAGCAGCGCTCCCGCGAGTGCAGTCCTCAACAAGGCCGAGCGTCCACCACTGTTCAGCACCCTGGGTCAGCCCTTTCCTTGGTCAAGACGTCGGGACCATCCCGCTGGTCGATGCCCGGTTCGACGACGCATACCGCCGCAATCGCAGCGCCTGCCGCCGGGCCACGGCTCAGTGGGCGAGGAGCATGTAGGTGTTCTCCAGTTCGTCCTGCACGACGTGGGCATCTCCCGCGACGGTCCGCACGACAAGGTCGTCGTCCGGGATGTGGACCCGGTACTGCCAGCCTTGCGGGAGTCGCAGGCGCTGGCCGAGCGTGGCCAGGGAGTCCAACGTCTGGCTGTCGTCCACGGTGTGGGAGTACGCCTGCAGGACATATGTGCGGTCGCCCGGAGCGAGCAGCGCGTGCACTGGTTTGCCGCTGGACAGGACGTACTCGGTGTCCCGTTTCACCGTGGCGTCGACGTAGAACTTCTTGGCCGTCGCCCCGGTGAGGTCGATCTCCGCGGGGATGCGGAGTTCGGCCACGCAGCGGGCCTCGAGACCGTCGAACATCGCGGTGTTCCCCCACTCGAATGCCGTGACCTCGTCGATCGTCCAGAAGCGGGGTCCGTTCAGGAACACCATCGGCACGTTGAACCTTTCGGCCAGCGCACGGGGGTCGAGCGCGTTCCACCGCTCCGGCGGGCAGTCGTTGAGACCGAAGGTGTTGTAGACGGTTGCCTTGAGACGACCTTCCTCGTCCGGCGAGATGAGAAGGACTTCGCCATAGCGAGCGTTCCGCAGGCCGCTCAGGTGCCGTGCCGATTTCGTCTCGGACATGGCTCCTCCTTGTCACAGCCCGTCTCCGCTTCTGCACGGAGACCGCCTGTGGGGGAAAGGCCCGCCAAGGGTCGGGCCGGGGTAGTACCTCGGGTCGTCCACTCCATCAAGCGCATCACACGCGCGGTGAAGCCGCACGTCGTCCCCGGTGGCGTCGAGCGACGGCCGAGCGGGCGGCGCGCCGGGGTCTTGTGCTGACCAGCGACATTGCCGGGCAGTCGAGGGGCCCGGAGCCGGTCGTCTGCGGCAGCTCGCATGCGACACACTCCTCCTTCATGGAGACTCCAGTGAACGAACTCCGGCGGATCCGGAACGGGCCGGAGCCCGACGAGCAGGCGTTCGTGGTGCGCGTGCACTTCTCGGCCGACGAACCGGACTCGGTGATCGAGCGGGCTCGTGACGTGCTCGGGCGGGTGATCGAGCACGTAGAGCCATGGCCTGCTGAGGAGGACTGGCCGCAGCTGCTGCCCCCTTGGTTCGTGCAGGCATGCGCACCTGAACGGATCCCTCCTTGGATTTCGCCACTCGGTTGGCGCGGTTGCAGGCAATGACCTGGGACGAGAAGGTTGCCGCTTCCCGAGGCCCCTGGAAGCTGTCGAACTGGCTCTACTACTTCGACCCCGTCGACGGCGAAGGCGACGACCGCAGTTGGTGGTGGTGGGACGCCGCCAGTCGCGGGCCGGACACCGGCTGGATCGATGTCGCCACCACCGGCTGGCCGTATGGAACCGGCTCGTTGTACTGGCTGATCGAGGCTTCCGGCGGGGTGATCTCCTAGAGCAGAGTCAGCCCACCTGGCCCGACTCGAACCGGATGGCCATTTCCAGAACGGGTCGGGGGTGCGGGTCTCCAGTCTGCCGGCCGACGTTCGTGGTGGCGGGGCAGCCAAGGCCGGGACATCAAGCTGCTGGGCGCCTCGCGGCCTCCGCCCGCCCTGTGAGGGCCGGCACCTCACCGACCAGAACCGACGGCACCCGCCTGGTCAACGCCCCTGATTGGCCCGGCAGCCACCCCCCGGACCGGCCACGCGCACACGACACGGACAACGGCACCAGCCTTGGCTCACGTCGGATGGGACCGTGTGGTCCGCGCCCGTAAATGCGAGAGGCGCGAGCATCGCTCTGCCTGATCATGAGCAGATGCCTCTTGAGCAGCCGATCAGCACTCTCAGCCTGCGCCACATCGTCCCGGAGCCCGACGCCTGGTCGCACTGGGTGCAGGTGCGCCCGTTCATCGACGGCCGAGATGTGGTGAAGGAAGTCCTCCCGAGGGGCTGGCCAGCTGCCACGACGTATGGGCCGGTCCGGCGCAGGTCTGGCCGCTGGCAGCGACGGAAGACCCGCGGCGCATCGTTGTGTCCGAGCCCGACTGCACTCCCGGGTGCTGCGGAGCCCTCTACGTCACGATCCGCCGCCAGAACGACCGGGTGATCTGGTCGTCATGTGAGGCGCGGCCGCATTTGGCGTGATCCGTAGGCGCGGTCGAGGTGAACACGGAGGTGGGACAGAGACCGCCTGCCGGGTCTGCGGTTCCGACGACCAGGCGTTCCGGGCAGATGTCGGCCGGCCGGGGCGAGCCGGCGTCCGGCGCCAGGGGCATGTCCGTTTCGACCAGCCTGCGACCGGACGGACCACGCACTCCCCCGCGTTGAGGGCTCGAGCCTCCACCCCGGCACCCGCCCTCCGCCCGCGGAGCCGCCCCGCCGCCCCGACCCGGCCCGCGCAGCGCTACGTGACCGCCGTGGTCGTGCCGCGGGCAAGGGGGAGCCGATCGCTGTATTTGACCTACCCGTGATCAGCGAAACCCCCTTGTTCCGCTAGCATGTTCGAGCTCTTATCGATCGTATTGAAATATCACAAATCGGCTGAAAAATTGATATCCACACTGGCGCGAGGGTCTTCGCGGCGAGGCGGCAGCCCTCGGTTGGCTGCATGGCGTCAACCACGCGTCATGCTGTGGGGCGCGGTGAGTGCGGTGGGCCTCGTATTCCTCATTGCACTGGAGATCGCCGCGCGTCGGTACGGCGAGCGGGGGCCGATCACCGACCAGGCGCGAGAGGTGATATTCGCCCCCAAATCGGGGACGGTGCTGTACGTCAGCATGGCGTTGATGATGGTGGTGCTCACCTGGCGGCAGCGGTTCATCGCGGTCGGGGCCGCGATCGGCATCGACGTCGCCTTCTGGCTTGTGCGGTGGGCTGTCGACGCCAAGATGATGATCGGCAACGGCGCGTTGTGGGTGACTTTGGCCTGTGCCGTCATCGCCGTCACGCGCCGCACCGGCCGTGACCGCGTCCTGCTGTTGAAAGGCGTCGGACTGGCCCTGCTGCTGGTGGCCGGCCGCAAGACCGGATACACCTGGCTGCTGATCACGTCGAAGACGCGCCCGACGGTGCTCGACCAGTACGTGGCAACCGCCGATCACGCGTTGGGCGACCCGTCGTGGGTGGTGGGCCGGATTGTCGCGGCCACCGGCTCGGTCGGCGCCCACGTCCTGGACTGGGTCTACATTCAGCTCGCGGTGGCCGCGGTCGTCGTCGCGCTGTACCAGCTGCGCAACGTGGCGGTCGAGCGCCGCTTCCCGGGTCATCATCTGGTGCGCACATTTCTCGTCATCGGCCTGCTCGGGCCGGGCATCTACATGATCTTCCCGGTGGTCGGACCGATCTTCGTCTACGGTGCAGACGGGGGTCACTGGGCGGTGGCCGATCTGTGGCCGGACACGCCGCCGCCGGTCGGCACCCCGCACCCGATGCCCTTCGACGGGATCACCCCGCGCAACTGCATGCCCAGTCTGCACACGGCGTGGGCTACCGCGATCTTCATCCACTCCCTCAAGGGCCCGTGGGCTCTGCGCTTCCTGGGCGCCTTCTGGCTGATCGCCACGCTCGGCGCAACACTGGGCTTCGGCTACCACTACGGCGCGGACATCATCGCCGGTGTGGTCTTCACGCTCACGATCGAGACGGCGCTGCGCGCGCTCGACCGCGGCTGGGACCGGCCGGGTATTCAGATGGTCGTCTACGGCACCGCGGTCTTCGCTGCGCTCTTGGTGTCGTATCGCTATCTGTCGGTGGAGATGGCCGAACATCCGTGGGTGTTCGGGCCGCTGCTCGTCCTGGCGACGACCTCCGTGGTCTACGGCTACGTACGGACCACCAGTCTGTGGGAACGGAAGGCCGCGTCGGTGCATCTGCCGGAACCGCGACGCGAACCGCAGCCCGAACTGGTTGAGTCACGTGCGGCCGGAATGGTCGCCGCCGACCGAGCGGGCCGGAGCTGAGGATCGGAAGGCGCGTCGCGCCCGATCCGTGCCTGCCGCGTGACGGCCACGGGGTGAGCTCATGTGTGGAGTCCGGTCATGGAGGGCGAGCCGCCGGGCCCGGGCGCGGGGAGGCGTCCCCGGATCTGCCTGGATCTTTCGAATTGTGATGACGAAGTGGTGGAATCATGGAGCATCGGTGTGACTGTGTAAGTACCCTCAGTATCCGATGAGTTGACTCCTCGCCCTTCCCCACCGCTTGTGAGCCGTGCCCCACGCATGGCCGACAGGCAGGGGTGAGGACACGTGCAGACACGTTCCATATTCACTCGCCCCTCCCCCCACGGCGAGCGGGACGGGTCACCTGTCCACACCGTCCATCCAGGAGCAGCACACATGAACTACACAGGGGGGAGCGGCAGCCTCGCCGCTACCGGAGCCGGAGCCATCACCGTGGGTGGGATCGCCTTCCAGCAGCTGTGGCTGCTGGCCTTGGCTGTCCTGATCGTCATCGGTGGCGCTGTCCTCGTCCGAACGAGCTACCGCAGGAACAAGGGGGTTTCTGAGGTATGAATCTGATCCGAGTACGCCGTACTCGGACCCGCATTCTGGCAGGGGTCGCCCTCTCGGGGGCGGCCCTTTCCGTCTGGCTGGTCCGCCACATCCACTCCGGCATCACCACCTGGCAGGGCCAGGGGCAGCACTTCGCCACCGTTTACGCACTCGCCTTCCTCATGCTGATGTGGCAGTGCGTCCTGTACTTCTCCGAACGGCCGAAGAAGGTCACCCCGCGGCAGCAGAAGCAGCTCGAACAGCTGCGGGTCACCGTCCCCATCCCGGTCCGCAACGAGGGCCCCAACGCCTTCAGGGAATGCCTCGCTTCCATCCTGCGCCAGTCCCGCCTGCCGCAGTGCATCATCGTCATCGAGAACGACAACTCGGTGGACTACTCCGCTGTCGAAGCCTGGTTCGAGAAGCAGTGCTCAGCACTGGGGATCCCCCTCATCTGGGAGTCCACCCCCACACCGGGCAAGCGCCACGCCCAGGGTCTTGCTGTCACCGGCGCCCAGCAGGCCGGCGTCACCACGGACGTCTACGTGACGGTGGACTCGGACGCGAACCTGGACGAGCACGCCTTCGCGGAGATCCTCAAGCCGTTCGCGGACAAGGACATCCAGTCGGTAGCCGGGATCGTCCTCGCCTCGAACCTGCGCGGCAATGTCAACGGCCAAGGGAGGCAGCGCAGGTGGAGGGACATGCTCGTGCGCATGACGGATCTGTGGTTCGTCGTGGGCCAGTTGGTGGACCGATCCGCGCAGAGCGCCCTGGGTGGTGTCCTGGTGAACTCCGGCGTTCTTGCGGCCTACCGTGCGGGCATCCTGGACGACAATCTGGACGGCTACCTCAACGAGACCTTCCTGGGCCGCAAGGTCGAGTTCTCCGACGACTCCATGCTGACCATCTACGCCCTTCAGCGGGGCAAGGCGGTGCAGCAGCCCACCGCCTTCGCCACCACCTTGATGCCCGACAACTTCAGCCAGCTGTTCCGAATGTACACCCGGTGGATGCGAGGAGCCTTCATCCGCACCTTCTGGCGCTTCCGATACCTGCGCCTGGACAACTACGCGTACTGGGGACACCTGCTCGGCTGGATACAGATGGTGCTGTCCACCGTCATCTTCGTGGTGTTGTTCGTCTATCTGCCCGCTGTGGAGCAGGCGTGGATGTGGGAGCTGCTGCTCATCCCGGTGCTCATCGGGTACGGCCAGGCCCTCCGGTACCTCGGCTTCAAGCGCAGCGACGACCCGTTCTGGTCCCACTTCCTGACCTTCCTGGCCGCCCCCGTCGCCCAGATCTTCGCCTTCACCGTCTTCCGGGTCGTGCGCTGGTACGCCATGGCGACGTGCTACAAGACCGGCTGGGGCACCCGGCAGAAGGTTGAGCTCGACCTCGCCGGATAGGCGAGGGGGCAGGGCGGTGCGTCCCAGCGCAAGGCCCTCTCAGCCCGGTGGGTCCTCGCCCGTGAGGCCGTCGACCGACTCGCGGGTGAGGTCCGCGTGGCCGACGTGGCGGGCGTACTCCTCGATCAGGTCGATCAGGATGCGGCGAAGGCTGGGGCATTCGCCACGGGGCGTGGTGAAGCGGCCCAGTTGCTCGGGGCCCGCTGTGGTCAGCGCCTCCCGGACGAGGGAGCGCGAGCGGGACACGGCCTCCTGCCAGAGCGCGACGAGCTGCTCGGGGGTGTCCTCGGCGGCCGAGCGCCAGGCCCAGTCCGGGTCGGACTCCCAGTCCACCGCGTCCCACGGCGGTCCTGGGTGCTCCTTGCCGAGCAGCAGACGGGAGAAGTGCGCGTCCTCGACGTGGGCCACGTGTTTGAGCAGTCCGCCCAGCGTCATCGAGGACGCGCCGACCGTCGCCCGCATTCCGGCCGCGTCCAGCCCCGAGCACTTCCACAACAGGGTCGCGCGCCGGCGTTCCAGGGAGCCCAGGAGGGTGGCGGTCTCGTCGCCCGCGAGAGGCGGCTCGGCTGCCGGCATGGCCGGGAGTGTACTGGCCCTACCAGCACGTGAGTTGGGCCGCCGCCGCGCCGGCCGGTGCGGCGGCGGGGCGTGTGCGCCGGGGTTACGGCTTGCGGCCCACCCCGCAGTACGCGTCCACCGCCGGCGCATCGTCCTCGGTGTCGGACGGGCGCCACTGCGTGACCTGGACGACGCCCGGGGACGCCAGCTCCAGGCCGTCGAAGAAGCCGGTGATCTCCTCCACGCTGCGCACGTAGTAGGGGATCGCGCCGCTCTGGTTGTACGCGTTCGACGCCGCGATCATGCCGTCGCTCGTCGCGGTGCTGTCGCTGATCACCAGGTGACTGCCGGACGGCAGACCCGCCATGAGCCGCGCGACCAGGTCGCGCGCCTCGGCGTAGTCGGCGACATGGCCCAGTGTGTTGAGGATCATCAGCGCGACGGGCTCGGAGAAGTCGAGCGTGGACTCCGCCGCCTTCAGGATGTCGTCCGGCGCGTACAGGTTGGCGTCCAGGTACGCCGTGCGGCCCTCGGGCGTGCTCGTGAGGAGGGCGCGGGCGTGGGCGAGCACCATCGGGTCGTTGTCGACGTAGACGATGCGCGAGTCCGGCGCCACCCGCTGCGCCACCTCGTGGGTGTTGTCGGCGGTCGGCAGGCCGGTGCCGATGTCCAGGAACTGCCGGATGCCCTGCTCGCCCGCCAGGTGCGTCACCGCCCGCCCGAGGAAGTGCCGGCTCGTGCGCGCCACGTCGACCAGGCCGGGGAAGATCTGCTTGATGTGGTCGCCGGTCTGGCGGTCGACCTCGTAGTTGTCCTTGCCGCCGACGAAGTAGTTCCAGAAGCGGGCGGAGTGCGGCCTGCTCGTGTCGATCCGGGCGCGTATCTCCGCGGCAGCGTCAGACATGGGGTGGTGTTCCGACACGAGAAACCCTCCTGGGAAGCGGTCCGTGGGGCGGTACGGGGGCACTGACCAGCAAGTCCGGGGGTACGCCGGGCCCCGGACTGATGCAACCGGTCGCCAGCGTAAGGGATTTGGGCACCCGAGGGAGGGAAGAGGTGCTTCTCAGACCGTCGCCGGCCCCGCCCCGACACAGAATTCGTCGCCTTCCGGGTCCGCCATCAGGACGTGATGCCCGTCGAAGACCTCCAGGACGCTGCCGCCCGCCGCGACCAGCCGCTTTGACTCCGCCCGGATCCGCTCCCACCTCTGCTCGGGCGTGCCGTGCCCCGGGACGCGGACGTCCATGTGGAGCCGGTTCCTCGCCGTCTTGGGCTCGGGGACCTTGAGGATGGACAGCCGCGGGCCGACGCCGTCCGGGGCGCAGAGCCAGGCGCCGTCGTCCTCCGAGTCGTCGTCCGGCAGGTCGAACTGGGCGAGCCACTCTGGGGGCACCTCCCGGACCGGCCCTACTCGTCCGCCCCGTCCTCCAGGTCGCCCTCCGTCTCGAGGAACACCTGCCGCAGACCCTCCAGCACCGCCGGGTCCGGCTTCTCCCACATGCCACGGGACTCCGCCTCCAGGAGGCGTTCCGCGATGCCGTGCAGGGCCCAGGGGTTGGCCTCCTGGAGGAAGGCGCGGTTCACCGGGTCCAGGACGTACGTCTGGGTCAGCTTGTCGTACATCCAGTCCGCGACCACGCCCGTCGTCGCGTCGTAGCCGAAGAGGTAGTCGACGGTCGCCGCCAGTTCGAAGGCGCCCTTGTAGCCGTGGCGGCGCATCGCCTCGATCCAGCGGGGGTTGACCACGCGGGCGCGGAAGACGCGGGACGTCTCCTCGACCAGGGTGCGGGTGCGGACCGTCTCCGGGCGGGTGGAGTCGCCGATGTACGCCTCGGGGGCCGTGCCGCGCAGGGCGCGGACCGTGGCCACCATGCCGCCGTGGTACTGGAAGTAGTCGTCGGAGTCCGCGATGTCGTGCTCGCGCGTGTCCGTGTTCTTCGCCGCGACCGCGATCCGCTTGTACGCCGTCTCCATCTCGGCGCGCGCCGGGCGGCCCTCCAGACCGCGGCCGTACGCGTAGCCGCCCCACACCGTGTAGACCTCGGCCAGGTCCGCGTCCGTGCGCCAGTCGCGGGAGTCGATCAGCTGGAGGATGCCCGCGCCGTACGTGCCGGGGCGGGAGCCGAAGATACGGGTCGTGGCGCGGCGTTCGTCGCCGTGTTCGGCCAGGTCGGCCTGGGTGTGGGCGCGGACGTGGTTCTCGGTGGCCGGCTCGTCCAGGGACGCCGCCAGGCGCACCGCGTCGTCCAGCAGGCCGATCGTGTGCGGGAACGCGTCCCGGAAGAAGCCCGAGATGCGCAGGGTGACGTCCACGCGCGGACGGCCCAGCTCCGCGAGCGGGACGGGCTCCAGGCCCGTCACGCGGCGCGACGCGTCGTCCCACACCGGGCGGATGCCCAGCAGGGCGAGTGCTTCGGCGATGTCGTCGCCCGCCGTGCGCATCGCGCTCGTTCCCCACAGGGACAGGCCGACGGACGTGGGCCATTCGCCGTTGTCCGCGCGGTAGCGCTCCAGGAGGGAGTCGGCGAGCGCCTGGCCCGTCTCCCAGGCGAGGCGCGAGGGGACGGCCTTCGGGTCGACGCTGTAGAAGTTGCGGCCCGTCGGCAGGACGTTGACCAGGCCGCGCAGCGGCGAGCCGGACGGGCCCGCCGGGACGAAGCCGCCGTTCAGCGCGTGGACCGCGTGGGTGATCTCGTCCGTCGTACGGGACAGGCGCGGGACCACTTCGAGCGCCGCGAAGCGCAGGATCGCCGCGACCTGCTCGCCGTGGGAGGCGGGCACCGCGTCCGGGTCCCAGTCCGCCGCCTCCATCGCCTCGACCAGCGCGCGGGCCGTGGCCTCCGCCTCGTCGGCCGTCGTCCGGGTCGCCGCGGACTCGTCGAGGCCCAGCGCCTCCCGCAGGCCCGGCAGCGACGTCGTACCGCCCCAGATCTGACGGGCGCGCAGGATCGACAGGACCAGGTTGACCCGCTCCGGGCCGGTCGGCGCGCCGCCCAGGACGTGCAGACCGTCGCGGATCTGCGCGTCCTTCACCTCGCACAGCCAGCCGTCGACGTGCAGCAGGAAGTCGTCGAAGCCGTCGTCGTCCGGGCGGTCGTCCAGCCCGAGGTCGTGATCCAGCTTCGCCGCCTGGATCAGCGTCCAGATCTGCGCGCGGATCGCGGGCAGCTTGGACGGGTCCATGGAGGAGATCTGGGCGTACTCGTCCAGCAGTTGTTCGAGGCGTGCGATGTCGCCGTACGACTCCGCCCGTGCCATCGGCGGCACCAGGTGGTCGACCAGCGTGGCGTGCGCCCGGCGCTTGGCCTGGGTGCCCTCGCCCGGGTCGTTGACGAGGAACGGGTAGACGAGCGGGAGGTCGCCGAGCGCCGCGTCCGGGCCGCAGGCCGCGGACAGGCCCGCGTTCTTGCCCGGCAGCCACTCCAGGTTGCCGTGCTTGCCCAGGTGGATCATCGCGTCCGCGCCGAAACCGCCGTCGTCGGCCGACGCGGCGATCCAGCGGTAGGCGGCCAGGTAGTGGTGCGAGGGCGGCAGATCGGGGTCGTGGTAGATCGCGATCGGGTTCTCGCCGAAACCGCGCGGCGGCTGGATGAGGATCAGCAGGTTGCCGCGGCGCAGGGCCGCCAGCACGATGTCGCCCTCGGGGTTGCGGGACCGGTCCAGGAACATCTCGCCGGGCGCCGGGCCCCAGTGCTCCTCCACGGCCTCGCGCAGTTCGGCCGGGAGCTCGGCGTACCAGCGCTTGTAGTCGGCCGCCGGGATGCGGACCGGGTTGCGGGCGAGCTGCTCCTCGGTCAGCCAGTCCTGGTCGTGGCCGCCGGCCTCGATCAGCGCGTGGATCAGCTCGTCGCCGTCGCCGGAGACGAGGCCCGGGATGTCCGCCTCGGGCCCGAAGTCGTAGCCCTCGGCGCGCAGGCGCCTGAGGAGGGCGACGGCGGAGGCCGGGGTGTCCAGGCCGACCGCGTTGCCGATGCGGGAGTGCTTGGTCGGGTACGCGGACAGGACCAGCGCGATGCGCTTGCGCGCGTTCGGGATGTGGCGCAGCCGGGCGTGGCGTACGGCCGTCCCGGCGACGCGGGCGGCGCGCTCGGGGTCGGCGACGTACGCCGGGAGGCCGTCCTCGTCGATCTCCTTGAACGAGAACGGGACCGTGATCAGCCGGCCGTCGAACTCCGGCACCGCCACCTGGCTGGCCGCGTCCAGCGGGGACAGACCCTCGTCGCTGTCCTCCCACGCCGAGCGCGGGCCCGTCAGGCACAGCGCCTGGAGGATCGGCACGTCCAGGGCCGCGAGCGCGCCCGCGTCCCACGACTCGTCGTCGCCGCCCGCCGACGCCTCGGCCGGGCGCGTGCCGCCCGCCGCGAGCACCGTGGTCACCAGGGCGTCGGCGCTGCGCAGTTGCTCCAGCAGCTCCGGCTCGGGGGCGCGCAGAGACGCCACGTACAGGGGCAGGGCCCGGCCGCCGGCGTCCTCGATCGCACCGCACAGGGCGTCCACGAAGGCGGTGTTGCCGCTCATGTGGTGGGCGCGGTAGTAGAGCACGGCGATCAGGGGACCGTCGGCCTCCCGGCGCGGGGTGCGCGCCAGGCGGCCCCAGGTGGGCGCGGCCGCCGGGGGCTCGAAGCCGTGGCCGGTGAGCAGCACGGTGTCGGACAGGAAGCGGGCGAGCTGCTCCAGGTTGGCCGGGCCGCCGTGCGCGAGGTACGCGTGGGCCTCGGCCGCGATGCCGATCGGGACCGTGGAGGTCTCCATCAGCTGGGCGTCGGGGGCCTGTTCGCCGGTGAGGACGACGACCGGGCGGTCCTGGGCGAGGAGCAGGTCGATGCCCTCCTGCCAGGCGCGCAGCCCGCCGAGGAGGCGTACGACGACGAGGTCGGTGCCCTCCAGGAGGCCGGGGAGGTCCTCGACCGGGAGGCGGGAGGGGTTCGCGAAGCGGTACGCGACCGGTCCGGCTGCCGCGCGGGCGCTGAGCAGGTCGGTGTCGGACGTCGACAGAAGCAGGATGCGGGGCTGCGAGGGCAGTCCCTCGGAAGAGAGCGGCATGCGACGTCTGGCCTTCCTCGGGGTTTCCGCGCCCCGGGCGGTGGAAAACGGCGGGAGTTCCTGGCTCACCCGGTCGCGTGCGCGTGCTGCGCTGCTGCCGGGCTCACAGTGGCGGGACCGCGCCGGGATCTCACCGGGCTTCCTCCCCTGACGCCGTCTTCGGCGGTGACGGACCGTGTGGCCCGCCGTTCAGCATAGTAAGGGCCGTCACGTCTCCGGCAGCAGGTGGCCTGTGTGATGGTCGGTATGCTCGCCGCCATGCCCTCGGCCCCCTCGAACCGCCCGGACCGGGACGAAACTCCCGTACGGGACCGCGGTGATGCCTGCCCCGGCGCGCTGCGACTGCACACCGCGGACGACGGTGCGCTGGCGCGCGTCCGCGTGCCCGCGGGGGTGCTGAGCGCCCGGCAGGCGTACGCGCTGGCCGACGCGGCCGAGCGGCTCGGCGACGGCGCGCTCGACATCACATCCCGCGGCAACCTTCAGCTGAGGGGCCTCGACGGGGGCTGCGGAGGGGAGTTGGCGGCACTGCTGGACGCGGCGGGTCTGCTGCCCGCGCCCGCCCACGAGCGCGTGCGCAACGTCGTCGCCTCGCCGCTGTCCGGGCTGGACGGCCGCGGACACCTCGACGTGCAGCCGCTCGTACGCGAACTGGACGGGCTGCTGTGCGCGAGCGAGCGGGCCACGGCGCTGTCGGGCCGGTTCCTGTTCGCGCTGGACGACGGCCGCGGGGACATGGCGGGGCTCGGCGCGGATGTGATGTTGCTCGCAGAGCCGGGCGGGACGCGGGTGCGGGTCCTGCTCGGCGAGCAGACGCTGACGGTCGGCAGGCAGGACGGCGCGCGTGCGCTGCTGTTCGCGGCCGAGGCGTTCCTGGACGCGGCGGACGCCGGCGGCACGAGGGCGTGGCGGGTGCGGGAACTCCCTCCGGAGTACGCGGTGTCCCGCCAGGAACTCGCGCGCCGGCTGGGCGATGCGGGTATCGCGGCGGGTGCGGGTGCGGGTGCGGGTGCTGACGCGTCGCCCGGTGCGTCCGTGTTGTCCCGGTCCGGGCCGGGACCGGACGCCGGCCCGGCCGCGCGCGGCGGGGACGCCGACGCGGCCGCCCGGCCCGGACGGGGCGGCGAGCCCGCCACCCCCGTGCCCGGCGTCGTCCACGGCGCGCAAGGGGCCGCCTCACTCCACGTCGGCGTCGCCCTCGGACGGATGCGTGTCGCGCAGTGGCGGCTGCTCGCCCGGACCGCCGAGACGTACGGCACCGGCGAGTTGCGCGTCACGCCCTGGCGCGGCGTCGTCCTTCCCGGCGTTCCCGGCGCACTCCTGCCCGGCCTCGCCGACGCGGGCCTCGTCACCGGACCCGACTCCCCCTGGACCGGCGTCGGCGCCTGCACCGGACGGCCCGGCTGCGCCAAGTCCCTCGCCGACGTACGGGCCGACGCCACCGCGCGCATCGCCGCCGGCGCGGGCGGGCTGCCTGTGTACTGGTCCGGCTGCGAACGCCGTTGCGGGCACCCTCAGGGCGCCTGGGTGGACGTCGTCGCGACCGGCGACGGCCGCTACGACCTGACCGCACCCGGAGTACCGCGGCACACCGTCCCCCTGACCGAGCTCGCCGACGCCCTCGCGGCGGCGCGCACCAACCCCACCGACCCCACCGAACGACCGACGAAGTGAGCGAGAGCACAGTGTTCGACTACGAGAAGGACGGCGCGGAGATCTACCGCCAGTCCTTTGCCACGATCCGCGCGGAGGCGGACCTCGCCGGGCTGCCGGCCGAGGTCTCCCAGGTCGCGGTCCGCATGATTCACGCCTGCGGGATGGTCGACCTCGTCCGCGACCTCGCCCACTCCCCGGACGTCGTCCTGCACGCCCGCGCCGCCCTGCGCGCCGGCGCGCCGATCCTGTGCGACGCGCAGATGGTGGCGAGCGGCGTCACGCGCAAGCGGCTGCCCGCCGACAACGAGGTGATCTGCACGCTCTCCGACCCGTCCGTGCCCGCGCTCGCCGCCGAGATGGGCACCACGCGCAGCGCCGCCGCCCTCGAACTGTGGCGCGACCGGCTGGAGGGCTCCGTCGTCGCCGTCGGCAACGCCCCCACCGCGCTGTTCCGGCTCCTGGAGATGATCGAGCAGGGGGCGCCCCGCCCCGCCGCCGTCATAGGCGTTCCCGTCGGCTTCATCGGCGCCGCCGAGTCCAAGGACGCCCTGGCCGCCCACCCGCTGGGCCTCGAGCACCTCGTGGTGCGCGGCCGCCGCGGCGGCAGCGCCATGGCCGCCGCCGCCGTCAACGCGATCGCGAGCGAGGCGGAGTAGTGAGCGACGACCAGAAGACGACGGGGCGCCTCTACGGCGTCGGGCTCGGCCCCGGCGACCCGGAGCTGATGACCCTGCGCGCCGCGCGCATCATCGCCGAGGCGGACGTGATCGCGTATCACTGCGCGCGCCACGGCCGTTCCATCGCCCGCTCCATCGCCGCCCCGCATCTGCGCCCCGACCACATCGAGGAGCGCCTGATGTACCCGATCACGGTCGAGACGACCGACCATCCCGGCGGGTACCGCGGCGCGCTCGACGACTTCTACGAGGAGGCGGCGGCCCGGCTCGCCGAGCACCTCGACGCCGGGCGGACGGTGGCCGTCCTCGCCGAGGGCGACCCGTTCTTCTACGGCTCCTACCAGCACATGCACAAGCGGCTCGCGCACCGCTACCCGACCGAGGTCGTCCCCGGCGTCACCTCCATCAGTGCCGCCGCGGCCCGGCTCGGGACCCCGCTGTGCGAGGCGGAGGAGGTCCTCACGGTCATCCCCGGCACGCTGCCGGAAGAGGAGCTGACCGCCCGTCTCGCCGCGACCGACTCGGCCGTCGTGATGAAGCTCGGCCGTACCTTCCCCGCCGTGCGCCGCGCGATGGAGACCTCGGGCCGGCTGGACGAGGCCCGGTACGTGGAGCGGGCCACGATGAACGGCGAACGGACCGGGCGACTGGCCGGCATCGACCCGGCGTCGGTGCCGTACTTCTCCGTCGCCGTCGTGCCGAGCCGTATCGCCAACCCCCGGCCGGAGCCGGAGAGCGGCGAGGTCGTGGTCGTCGGCACGGGGCCCGCCGGCCCGTTGTGGCTGACGCCCGAGACGCGCCGCGCGCTCGCCGACGCCGACGAACTCGTCGGCTACACCACGTACCTGGACCGCGTCCCGCACCGCCCCGGCCAGATCCGGCACGGCTCCGACAACAAGGTGGAGTCCGAACGCGCCGAGTTCGCCCTGGACCTGGCGCGGCGCGGACGGCGGGTCGCCGTCGTCTCGGGCGGCGACCCGGGAGTCTTCGCCATGGCCACGGCGGTGCTGGAGGTCGCCTCCCAGGAGGAGTACCGGGACGTGCCCGTACGGGTGCTGCCGGGCGTGACCGCCGCGAACGCGGCGGCGGCCGCTGCGGGCGCCCCGCTCGGCCACGACTACGCCACGATCTCCCTGTCCGACCGGCTCAAGCCCTGGGAGGTCATCGCGGAGCGCCTGCGCGCGGCGGTCTCGGCGGACCTGGTCCTGGCGATCTACAACCCGGGCTCCCGCTCCCGTACCCATCAGGTCGCGGCCGCCCGTGACCTGCTGCTCGAACTCCGTTCGCCCGAGACCCCGGTGGTCGTGGCGCGGGACGTGGGCGGCCCGGAACAGTCGGTGCGGGTGGTGACCCTGAAGACGCTGGAGCCCTCCGAGGTCGACATGCGCACGCTGCTGCTGATCGGCTCGTCCCGGACCCAGGCGGTCGAGCGTGGCGACGGCCGCACGATCGCCTGGACGCCGCGCCGCTACGGGTGAACGCGCCGAGGCCGTCCGCGTCCGGGTGAGCGACGCGGACGGCCTTCCCGCGACGGCACCGGCTCCCGCGTGCCGGTTCGACGCCCGGACCGGCCGTGCCCTCGTACGGAGCGGAACAGGGCTGTACAGTCCTCCTCCGGCGGAACACCGGCCCCACCCGCACCGCCCCCCTCCCCCCGCGCATCGCTCCTTCATCTCGTGTTGAACAGCCCCGGCTTTGCGCCGCGTGGTCCGGAAAGGGCCCCAAACTCTGTGAACACTCGTACCCGGCTGAGCGCGCTGGCCACGACGGCCACCCTCGCCGCAGCGGGCGGTCTCCTCACCGCCACCCCGGCCTCCGCGGCTGTCACCTGCACCGCTCCGGTCTGGAAGGCGCAGTTCTTCGCCAACACCTCGTTCAGCGGCACGCCCAAGCTCACCAGCTGCGACGCCACCGTCAACGAGAACTACGGCACCGGAGACCCGGCCGGCGTGACCCTGCCGAGGGACAACTTCTCCGTCCGATGGTCCGTCACCCGCGACTTCGGCTCCGGCGGGCCGTTCACGTTCTCCGCCGCGACGCAGGACGGCGTCCGCGTGTACCTCGACGGGGTGCGCAAGATCGACCTGTGGCGGAACGTCTCCACCACGCAGAGCAAGACCGTCAACGTCACCGTCCCTGCCGGACGCCACACGATTCGCGTGGACTACGTGGCCTGGACGGGCGCCGCGAACGTCAAGTTCACCTACGCGCCCCGCACGTCGGCCACCGTCGACACGGTCCGGCCGCTCGCGCCCACCGGTACCTCGGTCGCGTACGACCGGACCGTCAACAAGGCCACGCTCCGCTGGTCGGCGAACAAGGAGATGGACCTCGCCGGTTACCGCGTCTACCGCCGGCTGAGCTCCACGTCCTGGGCGAAGGTCAGCGGCACGGCCCTCGTCACCGGCACCTCCTTCGTCAACTACCCGCCTGCCACCGGCGAATCGTTCCTCTACGAGGTCCGCGCCGTCGACAAGGCGGGCCGCGAGTCCTCGGGCAGCGCGGACGTGACCGTCACCAGTGTCGACCGGACCGCGCCGGCGGCACCGGGCGGGCTGACGGCGACGGACGGGCAGGGCGGGACGGCGCTGGCGTGGCAGCCGGTCACCGGCGCGACGAAGTACACCGTCTTCCGGCAGCAGCAGGGGCAGACCGACACCGGTGGCACCCACCCTGTGCTCCAGCTGGCCACGGTGACCTCGGCCTCCTGGACGGACACCACCGGCACCGAGCGGACGGGCTACACGTACGCCGTCTCCGCCACCGACGCGGCCGGCAACACGTCGGCGACACGGACCGTGGTCTCCGCAACGCGCGGCGACTACGCGCCCGTCGCGCCGACGGACGTGACGGCCCGTTTCGAGCCGCGCAACGGCATCGTCGTCAGCTGGACCCCCTCGTCCGGCGACGACGTCGACCATTACCGCCTGTACCGCTTCGGCTCCCTCTACAGGGAGGTCCGGGGCAGTACCTACACGGACATGACGGTCGACCACGGCACCACGTACACCTACACGGTGACCGCAGTGGACGAGGCGGGCAACGAGTCCCCCGTGTCCGCCTCCGCGTCCGCGACGACCGACGGCGACCTGGTCGCCCCGGCGCCCGTCACGGGCCTGAAGGCGACGGCCCGCGAGGACGGCGTGTTCCTGGAGTGGGCGCCGAGCACGGAGCCCGACCTCATGCGGTACGACGTCTACCGGGCCGACTGGTACCCGGACGGCGACGGTTCCGGCGATGGCGTGTGGCTGTACCGGCACGTCGCGTACGTCGGAGAGGCGGACACGTCGCTCCTGTACGGGGCGATCCCGGACGGCGAGACCGTGCGGTATGCCGTGGCCGCCCGCGACGACTGGGACAACTCGCTCGTCGAGTGGGACTTCGACGCCGTCTCCTGGGTCGAGGTGACGGAGCTCGGCGCTCCCGCCGCGAGCTGAGGCACCCGTGAACGAGGCCGCCGCGCCCCGCGAGGGGGCGGCGGCCTCAGCCGTGCACCCAGGCCGCCGCTTCCTCGACCGTCGCGGCCACCCGCACGCCCTCGGGCACCGGCGGTCTGCGCACGACCACCACCGGGATGCCCGCATCGCGGGCCGCGCGGAGCTTCGGGGCGGTCGCCGCGCCGCCGCTGTCCTTCGTCACCAGGACGTCGAGGCGGTGGGTGCGCAACAACTCTCTCTCGTCGTCGAGGGTGAAGGGGCCCCGGTCGAGAAGGATTTCGGTGCGGGCCGGCATCGGGGCCTCCGGCGCGTCCACCGACCGGACGAGGAACCACTGCGGGCAGTCCGCGAAGGCGGCGAGCCCCATGCGCCCGGTCGTCAGGAACACCCGCTCCCCGAGGCCGTCAAGTGCGCGGGCCGCCTCCGTCAGCGAGCCGACCGGGTGCCAGTCGTCGCCCTCGACCGGGACCCACCCGGGGCGGCGCAGTGCCAGCAGGGGAACATGGGCGGTGGCGGCCGCCCGGGCCGCGTTGAAGCTGATCCGCTCGGCGAAGGGATGGGTGGCGTCGATGACCGCGTCCACGTGGTGTGCGCGCACCCAGTCCACGAGCCCGTCCACACCGCCGAACCCGCCGACCCGTACCTCGCCCACCGGCAGCCGGGGGCTCGCGACGCGCCCGGCGAGTGAGCTGGTGACATGGACCTCGGGATGCAGGGTCGCGGCGAGGGCGCGGGCCTCGGTGGTCCCGCCGAGAATGAGTACGTGCACGGGAGTCCTTTCATGAGTTCAGGCGGCGGGCGGGACGCCCAACTCAAGCACACCGGTCTGCGGCCCGGATGGACGACCGGGGCGTGCGCCACGGCGGCGACCACGGCCGCGTACACGGCGCTGCTCACCGGGGAGTTCCCGGACCCGGTGACGATCACACTGCCGAAGGGCCAGACGCCCTCCTTCGCCCTGGCCGTCGAAGCCCTGACCGGCTCGTCGTCCGCCATGGCCGGGATCGTCAAGGACGCCGGCGACGACCCGGACGTGACGCACGGCGCGCTGGTCAGGGCGACGGTCCGCCTGCTGCCGGCCGGTTCCGGAGTCGTCTTCCGGGCCGGACCCGGCGTCGGCACGGTCACGCTGCCCGGCCTGCCCCTGGAGGTGGGCGAACCGGCGATCAACCCGGTTCCGCGCCAGATGATGCGCGACCACGTCGCGCTCGTGGCTCGCCGTCACGGCGGCACGGGGGACGTCGAGATCACCGTCTCCGTCGACGACGGCGAGGAGATCGCCCGCTCCACGTGGAACCCGCGGATCGGCATCCTCGGCGGCCTGTCCGTCCTCGGGACGACCGGCATCGTCGTCCCGTACTCCTGCTCGGCCTGGATCGACTCCATCCGCCGCGGTGTGGACGTGGCCCGCGCGGCGGGCCTGACGCACGTGGCGGGCTGTACGGGTTCGACCTCCGAGAAGACCGTGGCGACGCTCTACGACCTGCCGGAGATCGCCCTGCTCGACATGGGCGACTTCGCGGGCGCGGTGCTGAAGTACGTGCGGCGGCATCCGGTCGACCGGCTCACCGTCTGCGGCGGCTTCGCCAAGCTCTCCAAGCTGGCGGCCGGTCACCTGGACCTGCACTCGGCCCGCTCCCAGGTCGACAAGGGCTTCCTCGCCGCTCTGGCCCGCGCGGGCGGCGCGTCCGAGTCTCTCGCCGCGGAGATCGCCACGGCCAACACGGGCCTGGCGGCGCTGCGCCTGTGCGAGGCGGCGGGCGTCGCGCTCGGCGACCTCGTCGCGGCGAGGGCCCGCGACGAGGCCCTGTCGGTCCTGCGGGGGGCGCCGGTGGCGGTGGACGTGGTGTGCATCGACCGCGCGGGGACGGTGGTGGGCCGGTCGGCCCCGGCGGGGCCGTGAGCCGGTTTCCCGGCTGCGCCGTAGGCGGGTCTTGGGGCTGTGCCCCGAGGGCGCGGGTTGTGCCGCGTGGGGTGATTCCCCCGCCCCGCCCCTTCCCGAAACTCTGACGAGCCCCGGGGCTGCGCCCCGGCCCCGGCCGTGCGCGGGCTGCGCCGCGCGGGGCCTGTGGGGCTCCGCCCCGAACGCGCGCGGGACCTGTGGGGCTCCGCTCCTGCCCTCGCCCGTGGGCGGGCTTCGCCGCGGGAACCTGTGGGGACTCCGCCCCGAGGGCGCGGGTTGTGCCGCGTGGGGTGATTCCCCCGCCCCGCCCCTTCCCGAAACTCTGACGAGCCCCTGGGTCTCCGCCCCGGCCCCGGGCCGTGCGCGGGCTGCGCCGCGCGGGGCCTGTGGGGCTCCGCCCCGAACGCGCGCGGGACCTGTGGGGCTCCGCCCCTGCCCTCCGCCCGTGGGCGGGCTGCGCCGCGCGGGAACCTGCGGGGCTTCGCCCCGGCCTCGTCCGTGCGGGCTTCGCCGCGCGGGACCCGTGGGCCTCCGCCCCGGCCCCGTTCGGGCGGGCTTCGCCGCGCGGAATCCGGCCACCGTTGTGGGCAACTGTTCCGCTGGGCGATGGGGGCACCCCCGGACGGAGTCTGGGGGGCGCAACGCCACGGGGGCGTCGCACGGTTCGGGGCGCTCTCGGCCCGGGGGCCTGCGCCGCGCCCGTGCCGGGCGCACCCCGGGACGAGGGCCGCACCCGGGGGGCCTGCGCTGCCCCCCGTACCGGGCGCACCCCCGGGACCTGGGGCCGCGCCCCGTACCCGGGCGCATCCCGGGGCGGGTCCGTCAGCAGGTGTGGCGGTCGCGTTCCGGGGAGTACAGATGGCTGTCGCGGAACTGCGTCGCCGCCAGCGTGCGGCCCACCAGGATCACCGCCGTCCGCGTCACCCCCGCCGACGTCACCTGGTCCGCGATGTCCTCCAGCGTGCCCCGCAGGACCAGTTCGTCCGGGCGGCTCGCCATCGCCACGACCGCCGCCGGGCAGTCCTTGCCGTAGTGCGGGACCAGTTCGTCGACGACCCGGTCCACGTAGCGCGCCGCCAGGTGCAGCACCAGCAGCGCCCCGCTCCTGCCCAGCGTCGCCAGGTCCTCGCCCTCCGGCATCGGCGTCGCCTGCTGGGCGATACGCGTCAGGATCACCGTCTGGCCCACGGTCGGGACCGTGAGCTCCCGCTTCAGCGCCGCGGCCGCCGCCGCGAACGCCGGTACGCCCGGGACCACTTCGTACGGCACGCCCGCCGCGTCCAGCCGCCGCATCTGCTCGGCGACCGCGCTGAAGACCGACGGGTCGCCCGAGTGCAGCCGGGCGACGTCGTGGCCCTCCTCGTGGGCGCGGACCAGCTCGGCCGTGATGGCGTCCAGGTCCATCCGGGCCGTGTCCACCAGGCGCGCGTCCGGCGGGCATTCGGCCAGCAGCTCCGTGGGGACCAGGGAGCCGGCGTACAGGCAGACTCCGCACGACGCCAGCGTGCGCGCGCCGCGCACGGTGATCAGGTCGGCGGCTCCGGGGCCCGCACCGATGAAGTACACGGTCATGACAGTTCTCCGCTCTTGGTGACGGACCATTGGGTGACCGGCATCGCCTGGCGCCAGCCGGTGAACCCGCCGACGGGCACGGCGTGTGCGACCGCGAGCCGTACGAGCTCGCCGCCCAGCGCGCGGTACCGCTCGGCGAGCAGCGCCTCGGACTCCAGCGTCACGGTGTTGGCGACCAGCCGGCCGCCGGGCGCCAGCGCGTTCCAGCAGGCGTCCAGCAGGCCGGGGACGGTCAGCCCGCCACCGATGAACACGGCGTCGGGCGCGGGCAGCCCGGCCAGGGCCTCGGGCGCCGCTCCGCGCACGACGCGCAGGGCGGGCACGCCGAGGGTGTCGGCGTTGCGGGCGATGCGCTCGGCGCGCACGGCGTCGCGTTCGACGGTGACCGCGCGGCACGACGGATGCGTACGCATCCACTCGATCGCGATCGACCCCGACCCGCCGCCGATGTCCCACAGGAGTTCGCCGGGCGCGGGCGCGAGCGCCGCGAGGGTGGCGGCGCGGACATGGCGCTTGGTGAGCTGGCCGTCGTGCTCGTACGCCTCGTCCGGCAGACCCGGCGCGGCGGACAGCCGCAGGGCGCCGGGGGCGCGGCGGCAGTCGAGGGCGATGACGTTCAGCGGGTCGACGGCGCCGGCGGCGTCGGTGTCCCAGGTGTCGGCGGTGCCGTCGACGTGCCGCTCGGCGTCGGCGCCGAGCTGTGCGAGCACACGCATCCGCGTCGGGCCGTAGCCGCGGTCCCGCAACAGGGCGGCGACCTCGGCGGGCGTGTCCGCCCCCGTGCTGAGCACCAGCAGGCGGCGCCCGTCGTGCAGGGCGGCGGCGAGGCGGGCCGCCGGGCGGCCGACGAGTGTGACGACGCCGGTGTCCTCGACGGGCCAGCCGAGCCGGGCGCACGCGTACGAGACGGAGGACGGATGCGGCAGCACGCGCAGCGCGTGGGGCCCGAGCTCGTCGGCGAGGGCGCGCCCGATGCCGTGGAAGAAGGGGTCGCCGCTGGCGAGGACGGCGACGCGGCGCCCGGCGTGCGCGGCGAGGAGCCCGGGGACGGCGGGGCGCAGGGGGCTGGGCCACGGCACCCGTTCGCCGTCGCACTCGCCGGGCAGCAGCGCCAGCTGCCGCGTACCGCCGATGATCACCTCGGCTCCGCGCAGGGCGTCCTGGGAGGCGAGGGCGAGCCCCGGCCAGCCGTCCGCGCCGATCCCGACGACGGTCACTGCAGGTGGGCGCGGTGCGGGGGTCACGGAGTCGGGTACCTCGGGAAGCGGGGGAGGGGACGGAGCCGCACTCTACTGTCCGCCCGGGACCGGCCTGACGGGCCCCCGCCGCTTTTCCTCCCCGGGGCCCGACGCTCGCGGGCTGTCAGTGGCGCGCGGCACACTGGACGCATGTGCCGCAGCATCAAGACCCTTCGTCCGCCCGTGCTCCCCGAGGAGGCCACCGAGGAGGACATGCGCGCCGCCGCTCTGCAGTACGTGCGCAAGGTGTCCGGCTTCCGGGCGCCCGCCGCGCACAACCGGGAGGTGTTCGAGCAGGCCGTCGACGAGATCACCGAGGCCACCCGCAGGCTCCTCGAAGGGCTCGAGGTGCGCGGCGGGGCCGTCAGGCGACCGGCGTCGGACGCCGCATGACGTAGGCGGCCACCGACCCGGCCGCGAACAGCGCCAGCACCGACACCGCCGCGCCGACCCAGCTCGCGCCGAGCCACTGGCCGCCGAAGTAGCCGAGGCCGACGCTGTAGCCGGCCCAGGCCAGACCGGCCAGGGCCGACCACGGCAGGAACTCCCTCACCGTGCGTCGTGCGGCGCCCGCGCCCAGCGAGACGACCGACCGTCCGGCGGGCGCGAAGCGGGCGATGACGACGAGCGCTCCGCCGCCGCGGCTGAGCGCGGCGCCGAGACGTTCCTGCGCTCTGGTCAGGCGGCGGGAGCGGGCGATGGCCCGGTCGAAGCGGTCGCCGCCGCGCCAGGCGAGCCGGTAGGCGACCAGGTCGCCCAGCACGGACGCGGTCGCCGCGCAGAGCACGAGGACGAGCAGGGAGGGGACTTCGCGCTGCACCTGCCCCGCCGCGTCTGCGACGGTCGCCGTGGAGCCCGCGGCGGCAGCGGTCGCGGCCGTGATCACCAGCACACCGCTGGGCAGGACGGGCAGGAAGACGTCGAGGAGGACGGACAGGGCCACGACGGCGTAGATCCATGGGCTGCCGGTCAGCGACCCCACACTCTCCAGCACCTTGTTCTCTCCCCGGTTCCGGTGACAAGGCCGCTGTGTCGCGAGGGGCGCCAGGGGGCGGCTTGACAGCTGTACAGCGTACGCCCGGGTGACACGCGGAGATCGGGAGGGGGGCGGGAGGGGAGCCAGATGTCGTACACCGCGTGAACCCCCAGGGGGCGCGTACGACAGACGCGCGGAACGCGAAGCGCCCGGCCCCTCGTGACGAGGGACCGGGCGCCGCCGCACTCCGCGCGCGAGGCGCCAGGCTGGGAAACGGGCGGCCCAACGGCCGTGCGGAAAAGCGGGGTTGGGAGTCAGGCGGTCACGGCCGCCTTCTCCGCGCGGGCGCCCTCGCCCTCCCGCTCCGTGCCGCGTGCGCCGAACAGGCCGTCGAGCGCGAGCGCGCCGGGGCCGGTGAAGACCAGCAGCAGGAACGCCCAGCAGAACAGGGCGGACGCCTCGCCGCCGTTCTGGAGCGGGAACAGCGACTCCGGCTGGTGCACCGAGAAGTAGGCGTACGCCATCGAGCCGGACGCGAGGAACGCGGCGGTGCGCGTGCCGAGGCCGAGCAGCACCAGCGCGCCGGCGACGAGCTGGATGACCGCCGCGTACCAGTCGGGCCAGACGCCGGTCTCCACGGTGGTGCCGTTCATCCCGCCGAGCACGCCGAACAGCGAGGCGGCGCCGTGGCACAGGAACAGCAGGCCGACGACGATGCGGAACAGCCCGAGGGCGTACGGCTGCGCCTGATGCAGCCGACCGGAAAATGTGGGGGTTGCCATGGGACTCCTTCGGTCATGGGGGACGGAACCGATGAGGAGGTCCAGGTTAGGCGGACCTAATTCATACTTGCAAGTTCAACATTCGGCCGCCGTCCGAATTCCGCCCCGCTCTCGATGCCGGCCTCGATGTCCCTGCCCGGGCCGCGGCCCGCGCCCGCGAGCGGCGGGGCGAGCGAGCGCAGGGCCGCGCGCGCGACCGCGTCGGCATCCGACAGCGTCACCGAGTCCACGCCCGGCCGGGCGCCCGCCGCGGTCACCCAGTGCACGCCCTCGGTGGGCACGCCGAACGCGAACCGCCGTGGATGCGCCCGCCCCTGACGGTTGACCAGACGGTACGGGCGTGGTGTGACATCCAGACCTCCGGTTTCGTAACCGTCGATGGCGTGAGGGCGGCACTGGCCTGTCTTCAGCAGCCGGCCGAGCAGCTCGTCGCACGTCCTGCGCAGATCCGGCTCCGGCAGCCGCGCCTCGATGAGCGTGGTGAACGTCACGGCCGATCCCGGTACGTCCGGCGACTGCGCCGTGAACAGCCCGGCCTCGGTGCCCACCGACATCCGCGGCCCCACCACCTCCAGGACGCCCGCCTCGATCAGCGCCGTCATCTCCTCGATCCTGCGCCGGGGCGGGCCGATGGAGAGGAACGCGTTCAACGGCGTGTACCAGCGGTCGAGGTGGTCGCGGCGGGACGTACCGGTCAGACCTCCGTGGTCGACGATCAGGCGCAGCTCGTTGCGGACGTCGCGCAGCACGTCGAGAGCCGCCTTCACCGGGCCCTCGACATTGCCGAGCCCGGCGTGCGCGGCGTCCGCGCGCAGATACGCGAGCAGCCAGGCCCGGTGACCGGCGCGGGAGGTGAAGACCTCGCCCCGGTGCGGGCGTGCGAGGCGGTCCCACGACCAGCGGTCCGCCTCCGCCACGCCGAACGCCTCCAGCGTCTCGGCCTCCTCCGTACTGCCGTGCCCCGCCGCCAGGAACCGCTCACGGAAGGAGCCCGCGCCCGCGCCCCCGCCCGCGGTCTCACGCTCCCGGACCGCTGGCAGGGACGCGTAGTAGACGGTCTCCACCTCCTTGGCGACCAGCGGCCAGATCTCCGAGAGGAAGTCGGCCGGGTGCCCGGCCTCGGCCCGCGCACGGAAGCCGGCGATCACCTCCGGAGTCAGCACCAGCGGTTCGTGCCGTCCCGACGGGCCCTTGGCGTTGTCGCCGCGCGCCTGGTGGGGCACGCCCCGCCGCGAGCCCGCGTACAGCTTCGGCTCGCGCCCGGACGGACGGTAGACGAGTCCCCGCTCCCCGTCGCGGACGAACGAGCCGCCGCGGCCCGTCGTCAACAGGGCCAGATGGTCGAAGAAGCTGAGCCCCAGGCCGCGCAGCAGCACCCGCTCCCCGGCGGCGATGCCCGACAGGTCGAGGTCGGCCGGGTTGGCGGGCGGGAAGTGGCGCAGCCCCGGGCGGCGGGCCGCGTAGTCGGCGAGCTGCGCCGTGGACTGGCGCGAAACCACCGGCAGATGGCCCTGCGCGAGCACGACCGCGCTCAGCCCGGACAGCAGCGTGCCGTCGTCGAGCCGGAGCGACTGCAGGGGGTCCCGTACGTCGGCCGGGGCGTCCCGGTCGTCCTCCAGCCGTACGGCGAGGGCCCGGTGCACCCGTACCCGCACCGCCTCCGGCGCCGAGCCCACCGTGCGGGCGAAGGCCCACTCCAGGTAGCGCCCGTAGCAGGCGCGGGTGGGGTAGTCGTCGGGGGAGAGTCGCTCGCCGGGCCGGCCGGCGGCCCACTCGTACAGGCTCGGCCCCGGGCGTATCGGCCCCTCGCAGGCCACGCTGTCGTCCGTGAACACCGTCACCTGCGAGGCCACCGTGTTCATGAGCAGTTCGGCGTTCTGGTCGGTGCGCCACACGCGGCCGGCGCCGGGCGCGGCGGGGTCGACCACATGGACGGTCAGGGATGTGTCCGGGGCGAGGTCGGGGACGGAGGCGCAGAGCCGTTCGAGGAAACACGTGCCGCGGGGGCCTGCTCCGACGAGGGCTATCGCAAAGGGGCGGGGGGACTGCGCGGAACCTGCGGACAACACTGACTCCCGGGGCATGTGGGGTGCGCGACGGGCGCTGGAAGCGGATCGTCCGCCTCATCATGCCGGTGTCACGCCGCAGGCCGCCGGGCCGGGTCCGCGTCACCCGCCCCGCACGGCCGGAACGCGTCACCCGGTCAGGGCCGTCCGTCAGTCCGTCAGGGTCCGCTCCAGCACGGTCGTCAGCTGCCGCGCCGCTCCGCCCCGCACCTCCTCCCGGCCCTCCGCCCTCTGGAGCCGCAGCGCGGCGGAACGGCCCCGCAGCGTCAGGGTCATCAGCTGGTTGCCGAACCACGGACCGCCCGTACGCCGCCAGTTCACGGACGGCGCGCCCGTGCGGCCGTGCCGGGCCAGCGCGCGGCCCAGCAGCCTCCCGAACCGGCTCCAGCCGAACCGGAACCCGACCCGGATCGCCGCGGGCACCGAATTGTGCAGCGGCGAGCACGTCAGCTGGAGCACCCGTGCCGCGGGCCGCCCGGCCGCCGGCCACACCGGCTCCGCCACATACGCGTGGTGCACGTCGCCGGACAGCACGCACACCGTCGCGGGGGCGCCCTCACGGGCGCCCGCCTCCGCGATCATGCGCGTCAGCTTCTCGAACGACGCCGGGAACGCCGCCCAGTGCTCCAGGTCCGCGCCTCTGCGCACCCGCTCGCTCAGCCGCGCCCAGCGCGCGCCGCGCCCGCCCCGGCACAGCGCCGCGTTCCACTCCTCCACGTCGTGGATCAGGGGCGGCAGCAGCCACGGGAGCGAGCTGCCGACGAGCAGGTGGTCGAGCGAGCCCCGGCCGTCGAGCGCCTGGTCCCGCAGCCACGTGGCCTCCTGCGGGTCGAGCATCGCCCGGGCCTGCTCCTCCAGCACGCGGCCGGCCCGCGTGTCGACCATCAGCACCCGGGTGCGGCCGAAGTCGCGGCGATAGCTCCAGCGGACCGAGGCCGGGTCGGCATCCGCCCGCAGCGCGAACTTCCGCAGCGCGTCGGTCCCGTCCCCGGCGGCCCGCACCTGCCCGTACAGCTCGTCGGCGTCCAGCTCGGCGGGGGAGAGGTTGCCCAGGTGCTGGTACACCCAGTACGACATGAGTCCGCCGGTCACCCGCTCCTGCCACCACGGCTTCGCCCGCATGTCCGCGAGCCAGGACGCGCTGGTGTTCCAGTCGTCGACCAGGTCGTGGTCGTCGAAGATCATGCAGCTGGGGACCGTCGACAGCAGCCAGCGCAGCTCGGGGTCGAGCCAGGACTCGTCGTACAGGCGTGTGTACTCCTCGAAGTCCGCGACCTGCTCCGCCGGCGCCGTGGCGCCGGTGCCCGCCGCGGCCCGCCGCCCGGCGATCCACCGGCGGGTCGTGTCCGACGTCTCGTCCGCGTACACCTGGTCGCCGAGCAGAAGCAGCACGTCGGGCCGCCGGGCGGCGGGATCGGCGGCGAGCGCGGCGGCCAGGGTGTCCAGCGCGTCGGGGCCCACCGGGTCGTGCCCGCCGGCGGGCGGCGCGGCCCAGCGGCAGGAGCCGAAGGAGACGACGACGTCCGCCGAGTGCGCCTCGGGCGTACGGATCGTGCTGGGCGGGAAGCGCGAGTCGGGCAGCGGCCACACCCGCTCGCCGTCGAGCAGCACCTCGTACGCCGAGGTCGTGCCCGGCGTGAGACCGGTCACGACCACGAGCGCGTAGTGGTGGCCCGCGACGGCGAACGTGCGCGAGGAGCCGTGGCCGCCGCCTTCGCAGCGCACCTCGGCCGTGCACGGGCGGTCCGCCTCGACCCAGACGGTCGCGCTCGTGCCCGTGTCCCAGTCCACGTACCGCAGCAGCGGCCCCAGGCGCAGCCCGGCCATGTGTGCCCCTTCCGTCGCTCCGTACGGTACGGAACGACGGAAGGGGCGGCCTGGTTCCATCCGGCGTGCGGGGGCCCGGGGGCTGCGGTCAGCAGCCGTTGAGTATGGACTGGAGCGCGCTCTTCTCGGCGGAGTCGACCTTCAGGTTCCAGTAGTACTTGGTGTGCACCCACATCCGGGCGTACATGCAGCGGTACGAGGTGACCGAGGGCAGCCACTCGGCCGGGTCCTGGTCGCCCTTGGCCTGGTTGACGTTGTCGGTGACCGCGATCAGCTGCGGGCGTGTCAGGTCGTTGGCGAACTGCTGGCGCTTGGAGGTGGTCCAGCTGTTCGCGCCGGAGCGCCACGCCTCGGCGAGCGGGACGATGTGGTCGATGTCGACGTCGGAGGCCGCGTACCAGGTGGCGCCGTCGTACGGGGAGTACCAACTGCCGCTCACGGCCGCGCAGCCGGAGTCCTGGACGACGTTCGAGCCGTCGCGCTCGAGGACGACCTCGCGGGTGTTGCAGGCGCCCGACTGGGTGATCCAGTGCGGGAACAGGTCACGGCTGTAGCCGGTCGAGGAGCCCTCGGGGGCGACGGTCAGCTGGCTGAGGTAGCTGCGGGCGGTGGAGGCGCTGACAGGAGTGGGCGGCGCGGCCTGCGCGGCGGGAGCGGTCGCCAGCAGGCCGGTGGCCGCGACGGCGGAGGCTGCGGCGAGGACGGCCGCCCGGCGGGCGTGACGCGCGTAGACACCAAACATGCGAACTCCTTGGGTAGTGGGGGGATCGTGGCCGCCCCCGCGCCCTTCGGTGCGGGAGGGGCCCAGGCGTGGCCATGCTCGCGGCGCCAGGTTGCTCGGGGATGGGCGCCAGGTAACAGAGTGACGACATGAGCACGTCACATCAAGGGTTCTGACGCTCCGGCACCGTCCGTCCCACGGGCTAGGGTTGCCGCGTGCTGCTGCCGGTCAACCTCACCCTCGGGGCCGTACTGGCCGTCCTGCTCGCCGTCGCGGCGACCGTCGCCGCCCTCGCCCACCTGGGCCGTTCACGCGCGATCGCCGTCGCGGGCGTGCGCGCGGCGGCCCAACTCGCCGTCGTCTCCCTCGCGATCGGCTGGGTCGTCCGAGCCGTACCGCTGCTCCTCGCCTTCCTGCTGCTGATGTACGCCGTCGCCGTGCGCACCGCCGGGCGCCGTATCACCGTCAACTCCACCTGGTGGTGGGCAGCGCTCCCGATCGCCGCCGGCGTCCTCCCCGTGGTCGCGGCCCTCCTGCTGACCGGGCTCGTGCCCGTGAAGGGCATCACCCTCGTCCCCGTGACCGGCATCCTCATCGGCGGTGCGCTCACCGCGACCGTCCTCGGCGGCCGCCGGGCCCTGGACGAACTGGCCCAGCGCCGCGGCGAGGTGGAAGCGGGCCTCGCCCTCGGCCTGCCGGACCGGGACGCCCGCATGGAAGTGGCCCGCGAGCCCGCCTCCGACGCCCTGCTGCCCGGTCTCGACCAGACCAGGACCGTCGGACTCGTCACGCTGCCGGGTGCGTTCGTCGGCATGCTGCTCGGCGGCGCGTCACCGGTGGAGGCGGGCGCGGTGCAACTCTTCGTGCTCGTCGCCCTGATGGCGGTCCAGGCCGTCGCCGTCGCGGTGGTGCTGGAGCTCGTCGCCCGGGGCCGGCTGCACCGAGACGGCACGGACACTCCCTGACCGCGGCGGCGCGGCCCGTCGCCGGCCGGACCATCGGCTCGGTGACGGTCCCCTCCCGCCGACCCCGTGCACCGCGACGCCGCACGTGCCCGGTGTGACGTAGGCCCCGGAGGCCGGGACCAAGGTCCCTGACGGGGCCGGCCGGACGGTCGCGTATGCTGGGGGGACCGTAAGGGGAGTAGCTCTTCGCCGGAACGTCGACATACTGCCGGGCCTCGTGCCCGGCCGGCGCCCGGAGGCGGACTCGTCCGAGACCGCCAGCGAGACCTTCGGCCGCAGTGTCCATGTCATTCATGGCGCTGCCGTGCCGAAGCGACCCCTGAAACGCTCAGGACTCTCGGCAGGGCCGCGCCCGACCGATTGAGGTTTTCCCTCCATGATCAGCTTTACCGTCATGGCGATCACGTTCGGTGTCGTCTTCCTCGCCGAGCTGCCCGACAAGACCGCCCTGGCCGGTCTGATGCTCGGCACCCGGTACCGCGCCTCGTACGTCTTCGCCGGGGTGGCCTCCGCCTTCGCCGTCCATGTCGGGCTCGCCATCGCGGCCGGCAGCGTGCTCACCCTGCTGCCGCACCGGCTGGTGCAGGCCGTCGTCGGCCTGCTGTTCCTCGCCGGTGCGCTGATGCTGCTCCTGAAGAAGGACGACGGCGACGAGGAGAGCATCAAGGCGCCGGCGGACCAGTCCTTCTGGAAGGTCTCGGGGGCCGGGTTCATGCTCATCCTCGTCGCCGAGTTCGGTGACCTGACCCAGATCATGACCGCCAACCTCGCGGCCCGTTACGACAGCCCGCTCTCCGTCGGCCTCGGCGCCGTGCTGGCGCTGTGGGCCGTCGCCGCGATCGGGATCCTCGGCGGCCGGACGCTGATGAAGTACGTGCCGCTGCGGCTGATCACCAGGATCGCCGCCGCGCTGATGCTGGCCCTGGCCGCGTTCAGCCTGTACGAGGCCGTCGCGGCCTGACCGCCTCGGCGGTCGGCCCGGGGCGGGCCGGGCGGTTCGCCGGCCGTGACGCGCCGGACCTCGCCCCTGCGGGCGAGGTCCGGCGCGGGGAGGCGGACGCCGTCAGGCGCTGAGTTCGATCGTGCCGTCGGGGTGGGCGGTCACCGTGAGGTGCGTCAGGTCCGGCACGTACAGGTCGGGGGCGAAGGCGTCGGCCCTCGGGCCGACGCCGACGACGCGCATGCCCGCCGCGCGGGCCGCCGTGATCCCGGCCTCGGAGTCCTCGAACGCCACGCAGTCGGCGGGGCCGTACCCGAGCTCGGCCGCGCCCTTGAGGAAGCCCTCCGGGTCGGGCTTGCTCGCGCCCACGCACTCGGCGGTCACCCGCACCGCGGGCATCGGCAGTCCTGCCGCGTTCATGCGGGCCGTGGCCAGCGCCTCGTCGGCCGAGGTCACCAGGGCGTGCGGGAGGCCGGCGATCGCGGCCAGGAAGGCGGGCGCGCCCTCGACGGGCACGACGCCGTCCGTGTCGGCGGTCTCCTGGGCGAGCAGGACGCGGTTGTCCGCGTGGTTCTGCTCCATGGGCCGGTCGGGGAGGAGGACGGCCATGGTCGCGTAGCCCTGGCGCCCGTGGACGACCTTGAGCGCCTCGTCGGGGTCGAGCCCGTGCTCGACGGCCCAGGCGCGCCAGCAGCGTTCGACCACGGCGTCCGAGTTGACGATGGTGCCGTCCATGTCCAGGAGCAGGGCACGGGCGGTCAGGACGGGCGTGGTGGTGGCCGGCATCGGCGTGGCTCCAGGGCGCGGGGAAGGAGACAGAGCGGTTCCGCCCGCCGGTCAGGGAGTGCGGGCGGAACCACTTTGTTCCTACACGATACAAAAGAGGGGCGGGTGCGCGCCACCCCGCCTCCGCGCCGGCCTCGTCACGGCTCGCTCGTCTCCGCCTCCAGGGACCGGCGCGTCTTCTGCCCGTAGACGCCGAGGGGGTCGCTCTTGATGCCGCGTGCCCACTGGTACCGCGCCACGGCGTCCTCGACGCTCTCGCTGTACTGCCCGTCCGCGGGGCCCTCGTACAGCCCGATCTCCGCCAGCCGCAGCTGGAGCTCGGTCACGGCGGGTCCGCTGTCGCCCTTCTGCAGCGTTTTCGCCGAGGGCCGCCTCGGCTGCTCCTCCGACACGCTGCCGGTCCCCACGGCGGTCGACGGCGCGCTCGGGGCCGGGGCCGCGGGAGCGGACCCGGCGGGTGCCGTGCCGTCCGCCGAGGCCGGTGCGGAGGAGCGCCCCGATGAGGACGCCGACGCGGAAGGGGACGCCGACGCGGAGGAGGAGGCGGAGGGCGAACCGGTCACGGACGGGGGAGCGGACGGCGCGTCCGGGCCGACGTTGAGGCTGGGGCCGCTCGTGTCCCGGTCGGGCATCGACACGTGGTCCGGTTCGCGCTCCCCGGAGAACAGGCCGCCCGCGAACGCGACGGTCCCCGCGACGGCGAGAACGGCCGCGCCGACGACGACGGCGACGGCCGCGCGCCGCCGCGGCGCGCGCCCGGCAGGCGGGGCGGCGTCAGGGGCGTGGCCGTCGAGCGGAGGCAGCTCGTGCGCGTCGTCGTCCCACGCCGCGCCGGGCTCACCGGGGGCTCGTACGACCCCGAAAGCCATGGTGGCGGCGTCCTCGGGCCCGGCCTGCGGTACGGGAACGTGGTGCGCCCCGGGTCCACCCGGCGCAGGCCCCAGCCCGGCGGTCGCCTGCCCGACGGTCTCGGGCCCGACCACGCCGGGGGGCACAGCCCCGGCCGGACCGACCGGCCCGGTCGGCCAGGGCTCGCCGCGTGTCACGACCGCACCCACGCCGCCCGCGGCCCCCGCGTGCCCGGGGCCGACGACCCCGGCCCCCGCTCCGTCCGGCGCGATCGGGCCCGTCGGCCTGACGGCTGCGGACCCCGTCGCCCCCGGCGTCGTCCCGCCCGCAGGGCTGACGGCCCCCGCCGCTCCGGCCAGGGGCGGGAGCGGACCGGCGGGCGGGAGCGGGCCCGCCGACAGGACGGCCTCGGCTCCGGCCCCCGGCACAGTCCCGTCGACAGGGCGGACGGGCTGCGGTCGCGGTGCCTCGTGGGGGAGCGGGGGCGGCGGGGGCGGCGGAGCCGTGTCGGGGAAGTCCGGGTCCGGGAGCGCCACATAGGGGCGTATCCGAAGCGGATCGTAGTCCTCCGCCGCGGCGGCACGTGCCTGACGCTCCGCCCTCATCGCCTCCACCGCTCTCCGCGCGCAGTCGCATCCGGATCCGGCGCCGCCGTCCGCGCTCCGCGGTCTGCCGCACTCGGAACAGCTGTTTCCGGTCATGGCCGGTCCCTCCCCTAGGAATGCCGCCGATTATGCAGACGCCCGGTGCCCCGCCGCACGGCACCACCCCGCCTGTCCCGGCCCCAAAGCCGCTCGGCAGGCCATAACCGGACACACCCACCACGATGGAAGGGAACGCGAAGGAGATCCGCATGGCCCAGGAAGTGAGTACCGCGCACTCGCCCTCGGCCCCGGGAGGGGGCCGGAACCGCCGGACCGTACTCGTCGCCATCGGAGCCCTGCTGCTGGGCATGCTGCTCGCCGCACTCGACCAGACCATCGTCGCCACCGCGTTGCCGACCATCGTCAGCGAACTGGGCGGCATGGAGCACCTCTCGTGGGTGGTCACCGCCTACCTGCTGGCCTCCACCGCCGCCACCCCCCTGTGGGGCAAACTCGGCGACCAGTACGGCCGCAAGAAACTCTTCCAGGCCGCCATCGTCATCTTTCTCTTCGGCTCCGCCCTGTGTGGCATCGCGCAGAACATGCCCCAACTCATCGCCTTCCGCGCCCTCCAGGGCCTCGGCGGCGGCGGGCTCATGGTGCTGTCCATGGCGATCGTCGGCGACATCGTCGCGCCCCGCGAACGCGGCCGCTACCAGGGCCTGTTCGGCGCCGTCTTCGGCGCGACCAGCGTCCTCGGCCCGCTCCTCGGCGGATTCTTCACCGAACACCTCAGCTGGCGCTGGGTGTTCTACATCAACCTGCCCATCGGCGTCGTCGCGCTGCTCGTCATCGCCGCCGCCCTGCACATCCCGGCCCGCGCCACCCGGCACACGATCGACTACCTCGGCACGTTCCTCATCGCCTCCGTCGCCACCTGTTTCGTCCTCGTCGCCTCCCTCGGCGGCACCACCTGGGCGTGGGGCTCGGCACAGATCATTGCGCTCGCCGTGCTCGGGGCCGTCCTGCTCGTGGCGTTCGTCGCCGTCGAGCGGCGCGCCGCCGAACCGGTGCTGCCGCTGAAGCTGTTCCGCATCAGGACGTTCAGCCTCGTCGCCGTCATCAGCTTCGTCATCGGCTTCGCGATGTTCGGGGCGATGACGTACCTGCCGACGTTCCTCCAGGTCGTGCAGGGCGTGTCGCCCACCATGTCGGGTGTGCACATGCTGCCGATGGTCCTCGGCATGCTGATCACCTCCACGGCGTCCGGGCAGATCGTCAGCCACACCGGCCGCTGGAAGGTGTTCCCCGTCGCCGGAACGGCCGTCACCGCGCTCGGACTCGTCCTGCTGCACCAGCTGAAGGAGTCCAGTTCCCCCTGGCAGATGAGCGCGACCTTCTTCGTCTTCGGCGCCGGACTCGGCCTGGTCATGCAGGTGTTGGTGATCGTCGTGCAGAACGCGGTCAGTTACGAGGACCTGGGCGTCGCCACGTCCGGTGCGACGTTCTTCCGGTCCATCGGGGCGTCGTTCGGCGTCGCCGTCTTCGGCACGATCTTCACCAACCGGCTGGAGGACAAGCTCGCCGACGCCCTCGCCGGACGGCAGGTGCCGCCCGGCGCGGGCGCGTCCGAACTCGCCGCCGACCCGCGCGCCATCGCCGAACTCCCGCCGCCGCTGCGCCCGTCCGTACTCCACGCGTACGCCACGTCCATCACGGACGTCTTCCTGTACGCGGTGCCGGTCGTCCTCGTCGCGTTCCTCGTCTCCTGGTTCCTCAGGGAGGACAAGCTGCGCGGCTCGGTCACCGCGCCCGAGCCCAGCCAGACGCTCGCCTCCAACCCGGTCGAACGCTCCTCGCACGACGAGGTGGCCCGCGCGCTGTCCGTCCTGGGCTCCCGCGAGGGACGCCGGCACATCTACGAGAAGATCACCGCGCGCGCCGGGTACGACCTGCTGCCCGCGTCCAGCTGGCTCCTGTTGCGCATCAGGCGGCACGGCATGGTGGAACCGGCCCGCCTCGCCGAGACCACACCGGTGCCGCTGCGCGCCGTCACCGAGGCGGCCCGCGAGATCGAAGGGCGTGGGCTGGCCCGCCGCGAGGGCCTGGACCTCCTGCTCACGGACCGGGGCGCGGAGGTGGCGGCCCGGCTGTCGCAGGCCCGCGAGGAGTCGATGGCGGAGCTGCTGGGCGACTGGTGGGGGCCGGACCGGCCGACCGACCTGATCCAGCTGGTGCGCGAGCTCAACAGCGAGCTGTGCGGATCGGACGCGGAACGGCCCCGCAGCCCTGAGCCGCGCGGCGACCACGAGCGGCCTGCGGTGGAGTACCCCCACCGGCACTGAGCGCTAGAGCTTCTTGCCGTACCAGATCTCCATGTACGGGCCGGTGCAGTACGCCGGGATCTCCTCGTACCCGTGCCGTACGTACAGGGCCCGGGCGGCGAGCAGATCCAGCCGGGTGTTGAGCACCATGCGGCGGGCGCCCAGCGCGCGGGCCTCGTGCTCCAGCAGGTCCATGAGCAGCCCGGCGCCCCCGAGGCCGCGGAAGGCGGGGCGGACGAACACGCGGGTGAGCTCGGCCCGTTCCCCGTCCAGCATCAGCACGCCGCCGCAGGCGGCGGGCTCGCCACCGTACCGCCCGACGACGAACTGGCCCGTGGGCGGGACGAGTCGCTCGGCGCCGTCCCCGGTCAGGCCCTCGTCGATCTCGGCGTCGGTCGCCGGCCGCTTCCAGTAGCTGCCGGCGACGTCGCCGTAGTAGGCGCGGCGCAGGGCACAGGCGTCGTCGGTGTCGACGGCCTCCGGGGTGAGGGTCCACTCGGTCATACGGACCTCTGTATCCCCGGCGGGTCCTTCCGGCCAATGAATTACGTGCGCGGCGCCGCGGGTCAGGCCTTGGGGGCGGCCTGCTGGACGACCTCGAAGGACCACACGGTCGACCCGCTGGCGGCGGGCTTCGGCCGCTCGCCGCCGCCTTGGTGCGCGGCCTTCATGGGGCCCTCCATCCACGCCTGGAACGACTCCTCGTCGCGCCAGCGGGTGTACACGAGGTACTGGTCGGTGCCCTCGACGGGCCGCAGCAGCTCGAACCACTCGAACCCGTCGGACGACTCGACGGCGCCGGCGCGGGAGGCGAAGCGCTTCTCGAGGGTGTCGCGCTGGTCGGCGGGAACGGTGAGGACGTTGATCTTCACGATGCTCATCCCCCCATCCTGCCGCACGCCCCCGCCGGGGACGCGACGCGCTCGCGGGTCTCCGCCCCACGCCCCGCGCCTCAAACTCCCCTACGGCCTGGCGGCCGTGGGTGGGGGTCCCTCCGGCGAAGCCAGGGGGAGTGCCCCCGGCGAGGCTGGATTTCGCGCAGCGAAATCAGCCCGTCCGGCGTTTGAGGACACCGCGCGAAGCGCGGTACGGGGCGAAGCCCCGAATGGCGGCTGGGACGCCATCCTGCGCCCGCAGGGCGCGTGGCGTGGCCGGGGGGCAGGGGCGGAGCCGCGAAGCCGCACGGCCCGGGGCGGAGCCCGAGGCCCGCGCCCCGCAGGACGCGAGGCCCATGGGGCCTGGGGCGGAGCCCGCGGCCGCGCCCCGCATGGGGCAGGGCGCACGGGGCCGGGGCGCAGTCCACGGGCCTGGGCGAGGCGAGCCCGGAACGGCGGCTGGGACGCAGCCCGCGCCCGCGGTAACAGGGCGGAGCCGCGAAGCCGCAACTGGGCCTAGGGCGGAGCCCCGATGCCGCGCCCCGCGCCCCGCATGCGCAGGTGCACGGCCGCCGAGGGCGCGAGGCCATGGAGCCCGGGGCGGAGCCCTCAGGCCGTGGCACGGCCCGGAATCCGGGCCGGCGCGGCGCACGGGGGCTGGGGCGGAGCCCCGGTTCGGGAAGGGGCGGGGTGGGGAAAGGTCAGCTCACCACGCGCGCCACCAGCAGCCCGTCCCACCCCTTCACACCCACCGTCTGCACCACCGTCGCGTCCAGCCGCGGCTCCTCCGACACCAGCCGGTACATCTCCCGCGTGCCGACAATCGCCGGGTCCTCGCTCGACGGGTCCGTCACCCCGCCGCCGCGCACCACGTTGTCCACCACGATCACGCTTCCCGGGTGCGTCAGGCGCAGGGCCCATTCCACGTAGCGGGCGTTGTTCGCCTTGTCCGCGTCGATGAAGACCAAGTCGAACGGGCCGGCCCCCGGCTCCGCCGCCAGGCGGGGGAGCAGGTCCAGCGCCGCGCCCGTCCTGACCTCGGCGACCTTGTCGCAGCCCGCGCGGGCCAGGTTCGCGCGGGCCACGTCCGCGTGCGCCGGGTCGTATTCGAGCGAGATCAGCCGGCCGTCCTCGGGCAGCGCGCGGGCCAGCCAGATCGTGCTGTAGCCGCCCAGCGTGCCGATCTCCAGCGCCGTGCGCGCTCCCTGGATCCGGGCCAGCAGATGCAGCAGTTTGCCCTGGTTCGGGGCGACGTTGATCGCCGGGAGCCCCGCCTCCTCGCTCGCGGCCAGTGCCCCCGTGAGCGTCTCGTCCTCGGGCACGAGAAGCTCGCCGACGTAGCGGTCGACGGCGTTCCACCGGTCCTGCAGTCGGTCCTGCGCAGCGTCCTCAGTCATACGGGTCACGCTATTTCACGGCACGCGAGGCGGCACACGCATTTGGCACGGCGGCTCGACCGGTCGCCCGCGCCGCCGTGCCCGTACGCCCCGCAGCACCGCCGCCGACGCCCCGGCGGCGACCGCGACGAACGTCAGGAGCCACACCGGTACGCCCCCGAGCGTCAGCAGGTCGTCGTCCCACACCACCCGCCGAAAGGGTGTGTCTTCGGCGGCCGCCCGCAGCTCATGGTCCCCGCTGATCCGGGACGGGTCGGGAAACTCCTGGTCCAGGACGGTGAGGAAGCGTTCCTTCCCGCCCGTGAGACGGCCCAGCTCCCCACCCGGGGCCGTCACCCGCCCCGCGTACGTCACCTCCGGCTCGCTGCCGCCGATCGCCGAGCGCGGCTCCATGCGGTGGTCGGCGAGCACGAACAGGCCGAGGGACTGGGCGGTGTCCGCGCGCCGCGACAGCCGCATCGGATAGACGAGTTCGTCGCTCGCGAACCGCAGCCGCAGGGGGTCGAGCGTGCCCGTCAGCACCGCGCCCTCCTCTCGCGGCGCGAGCCGTACGGCGACGTACTCCCAGCCCCGATCGACGTACGGCTCCAGGTCGCCGGTGAGGCCGGCGGGCATCTCGAAGCCGTTCTCGTCCAGCCAGTCGCCCAGCGCGTCCGGGTCGGTCGCCGTCAGCCGGGCGACGTCGAAGTCACCCAGCCGTTCGCGGCCGACCACGCCGACCCCGTCGTCCCGGGCCGCCGCACCCGGCGGCGTGGCCCCCGCGCCGTCCGCGTCGTCGAACGGCCAGTCGCCGCCGCGCGGCCAGAAGTAGTGCCGCTCGCGGTACTCGGGCGCGGCGATGCGCACCAGTTCGTCGAAGAGCGCCCCGTCCGCCAGGTCGACCGTGGCCCGCCCCGGCACCGGCATGATCCATGCCGCCCGCGGCGTGTCGGACGTGACCGTGAAGCGCATGACGATCTGCTCGGTGCGGCCGTCCCAGTCGACCACCGACGTTTCCCGGCCCACCGAGATGCGCGCGTTCCGGTCGGGCACCATCGCGCCGCAGCCGCAGGCATGGGCCGGTGCGACAAGAGCCCCGAGCTGGAAGCCGAGCAGCAGCAACAGGACGACGAGCGCGCGCGGGCGCGGCCCGCGTTCTTGTATGTTCCCCCGCATGCCTCCTGTGACGGTGCCGGACGCCTCGGCGGTTCCGGCTGGTCAGGGCCTCCCGGGTGAGACCGGGTGGAAAAAATCGGACAGTGACGGGGTGACAGTCAGGCAAAGAGGGGGTTGCCTGGGTCTTTCCGACAGGGCAGTGCGACGCTCTGCCGACGCCCTGTGAGGCCGGAACCGGACGGCAGGACGGCAGGACCAGGACGACACGACGTACCAGGACGACACGACGGCGGCAACGGTGGGGAGGCACGGCGCGACGTGGCGAACGCGGAGGGCAGCGTGCGCGGCAGCACGGCGACGGACTCGAGGATCGGGGCGGCCAGGGCGGCGCTGTGGCTCGTCGCCGCCGTCCTCGCCGTACGCCAGACGGCGGCGGTGCTGCGGCAGCCGCCCGGTGAACGGCTCACCGACCTGGAGACCTGGATCGGCCCCAGCGGCGTGCTGCACGTGACGGGCGGCCTCTACGACGCCGGCCGGTTCACCGGCACCCCGTTCGCCGGGCTCGTACTCAAACCGTTCGCCGGCTCCGCCGAGCAGAGCCTCGGCGTCGCCTGGACGCTCGGCACCCTGCTGCTCGTGGTCGCCCTCGGCCTCGTCGTCTCGCGCGCCCTGCCCGTGCCCGTGTCGCGCCGCAGCACCCTGCTGGCCGCGCCGGTCGCCATCAGCCTGTTGATGCTGTCCCTGCCGGTGCGCAACAGCTTCCACCTCGGCCAGACCAGCATCATCCCCGTCCTGCTCGTCCTCCTCGGCTGCTTCGCCGCGCGCGGCGAGAGATCCTCCGGCCTGCTCATCGGTCTCGGCGCGGCCCTCCAGCCCACCGTTCTGCTCTTCGCGCCGCTGCTGTGGTTCACCGGCCGCAGGCAGGCCGCCGCGACCGCCACGGGCGCCTTCGCCGGACTCTCCGCCCTCGCCTGGGCCGCGCTGCCCGGCGACTCGTGGACGTACTGGGTCCACCATGTCGCCGGAGCCGGGCTCGGCGCCCGTCCCGACAGCCTCGCCAACCAGTCCCTGCACGGCGCCCTGCTCCGCCTCGGCCTCCAGGGCCCGCTGGAGGTCGCCCTCTACCTGGCCCTCGCCGCCGCCGTCGCGTTCCTCGGCCTGCGCCGCGCCGTCCACTACGCCCGCGACGGCCAGGTCCTCCTCGCCGTCGCGCTCACCGGCTGCGTCGCCGTCGCCGTCTCCCCGACGGCCTGGCAGCACCAGTTGCTGTGGGTGCTCCTCGCCGTCGCCGGCCGGGTCGGCAAGCGCGCCTGCGACCGCATGCTGTGGCCGGTCCTCGTCGTCCTGGTGACGACACTCCCGGGCAAGATGCTGCTGCCCAACATGGCGGTGCTGCACCCGATCCGCGACAACGCCCTGCTCATCGCCGCGCTCGCCGCGGCCTGCGCGGTGCCGTTCCTGTCGCTCGAATCGCCGTACTTCCGGCGTCCCGTCCCCACGCAGTACGCCCGGCTCCTGCCCGCGCGCTGGAGCCGCGTACCGCTGCTCCCGTTCTGGCGGCGCGTGCTCAGCCGCCCGAACCTGCTCCTCGAACTGCTGGTGATACGCGTCGGCTACTCGGTGTACTCGCACATCCGCGCCGCCGCGACCGGCAGCGTGGACGCGGCGGAGTCCCACGCCCGGCAGATCCTTTCCTTCGAGGGCGCGCTCGGCATCGACATCGAGCACTGGGTCAACCAGGCGGTGGTGCGGACGGACTGGGCGGAGGCATTCTTCGACTTCTACTACACGTCCTTCCACTTCGTGATCCCGCTGAGCATCCTCGGCGTCCTGTACGTCCGCCGCCCCTGCGACTACCGCTGGGCCCGCACCTCGCTGGCCTTCGCGACGCTGCTCGCGCTGCTCGGGTTCTGGCTGTACCCGCTCGCGCCGCCGCGCCTGATGCCGGGCATGGGCTTCGTCGACACGGTGCACGGACCGCAGGATCTGGCCAACCCGGATTACGGCGCGATGACGGCCGTCACCAACCAGTACGCGGCCATGCCGTCGCTGCACTTCGGCTGGTCGCTGTGGTGCGGACTGGTCGTGCTCGTGCTCGCACCCAAGCTGTGGATGAAGCTCGTCGCGCTCCTGCACCCGCTGTTCACGGTGTGTGCGATCGTCGCCACCGCGAACCACTGGGTGCTCGACGCGGTCGGCGGCGCGGCCGTGGTCGGCGCGGGCTTCGGCCTCACGTACGTCCTGGCCGGACGCCGTCAACTCCAGGTCCCGGCTCATGCCGTGCCGGCCGCCAGGGCGGCCGAGGCCAGGGAAGTCGCCGTCACGCGTGCGTGAGCCCCGGGAGGTACGGGACGTGCGTCCCGCACCCTCCGGGGTGGATCGTCGCGTTCAGCCATCCTCCGACAGTTCGGCCGGTTCCGCCACTTGAGCGACGGCCGGGGCGACCTCGAACCAGACGGTCTTGCCGACGCCGCCCCGGCCGCTCTCCACGCCCCATTTGTCGACGACGGCGTCGAGCAGCGCCAGTCCCCGTCCGTTTTCGTCGTCGTCGCCGGCGTGCCGCAGCACCGGCAGCCGTTCGTCGCTGTCCGACACCTCGACGCGTACGCCGTCGGGATGCCGCAGGATGAGCAACCCGCAGTGTCCGCCGGGCACATGGCGCACGACGTTGGCCAGCAGCTCGGTGACCGCGAGTTCGACGGAGTCGATGAGCTCGCGCAGTCTCCACAGCGTCAGGTAGCAGCGGACGATCCGCCGGACGTGTCGCGCGGAGTGGGCGCCTGCGGTGAGGCGCATACCGTACTGGGGAATGTCTTCGTTCACGGTACGAGCCTGGCCTGCGGTGACTACGCTGGGCTACCGAACGTACGCAACATGCTTGGCCGTTGCGGGAGTTGAGCGAGTCGAGCAGGGGGTCCCGCCATGTCCGTCGTCCGCCACATCAACGCCCTCGATCCGAGCGCGTCGCCGCTCGACTACTACGGCTACGAACTGCGCCGTCACCGCGAGACGGCGGGCCTGACGCAGAAGCAGCTCGGCGCGATCGTCAATTACACGGGTTCGCTGGTGGGCCAGGTGGAAACGGCCCGGAAGCTGCCGACGGCGGAGTTCAGCGAACGCGTGGACGCGGCGCTGGGAACGGGCGGGCTGCTGTCGCGGCTGCTGGGGCTGGTGCTGCGCAGCCAGCTCCCGGCGTGGTTCCAGCAGGTGGCGGAGCTGGAGGCGCGCGCGACGGAGATCTGTACGTTCCAGACGCACATGGTGCACGGCCTGCTCCAGACGGAGGGCTACGCCCGCGCGGTGCTCGGCACGATGGACCCGACGAACCTCGACGACCGCACGACGGTCAGGCTCGCGCGCCAGCGCATCCTGGAGAAGGAGGAGCCGCCGGTCCTCTGGGCGATCTTGGGGGAGGCGGCGCTGCGGCAGGAGATCGGCGGCGCGGAGGTGATGCGCGGTCAACTGGAGCGGCTGTTGTCGTACGAGGGCAATCCCCGGGTCAACGTGCAGGTGCTGCCGTACACGGCGGGCGCGCATGCCGGACTGACTGGCTCCTTCAACCTCTACCGCTTCCCCGCCGACCCTACGATCCTCTACACCGAGGGCTACGGGACGGGCCATCCGACGGCCAACCCGACCACGGTCAAGGACTGTTCGCTCCGTTACGATCACCTGCAGGCCGCAGCCCTCTCGATCAAGGACTCGGCGCAGCTGATCCGAGACGTCCGGGAGGAGCGCTATGCAGAGCAGCACGACACAGTGGCGTAAGTCGAGCTACAGCAGCGACCAGGGCGGCGACTGCGTCGAATGCGCGCCCCTCGGCGGCGCCGCCTGGCGCAAGTCGAGCTACAGCGGCGACCAGGGCGGCGAATGCGTCGAGTGCGCGCCGCTCACCCACGCCGTCGCCGTCCGCGACTCCAAGGACACCACTCGCCCGGCCCTTCACCTCTCGCGCGCGGCGTTCGCCGCGTTCGTCGATTCCTTGCGGTGATACGGGAGCAGTAGCGGATCGGTTATTCACCGTCATCGCCAGGACAGCGGCCTCCTTCCCTCGGCGGGAAGGAGGCCGCACTGTTTGTGATCGCACCAATTCGCCTGGTGAAAAAGGAAGTTGACGGGCATTCAAAAATGCGCCGATCCATATTTCGATCAGATTACGACATCCTTAAATGGGACTAGACCACGAGGGGTCGACGCGCGTAACTCCCTTGCGCAGAAGGCGAGTTGACTGATCATCAATTCAAGAGCGTTGATAACAGAACGACTTCGGAAAAGTCGATCCCATTTGTCTGAATTTTCCGATCATTTGGTCTGGCAAGCTTTCGCGCACCCATCCCCTGACCAAGGAAGAGGTGCAGTTTGTCCGGACGCAGAAGACTCAAGAAGCCTCCGCGTCGTAAGTCCCGCGGGCTCATACTCGGCACGGCCGCGGTCGCCGTCATGGCGGTCGTGGCCGGAGTGGCCTACCAGGCGATCCAGCCGGGGTCGGACACAACCCGACCGCTGTCGATCGCCCAGGGGGAGGCGCTCGCGGCGACCCCGGAGCCGGCCAAGGAGCCGGCTCGCGACAAGGACCCCGAGCCGCTCAAGGAAGTGCCCAGGAGCGAGCCCGAGCGGGGCATGATCTACGAAGGGCTGAAGCCCGCGCACGAGGGGGATCCGTGCGCGGGGGTGTACCGCACGGCCGGCGGTCACTGCACTCATGGCCCTGACGCCCCTCCGAAGGGCGTCGACATCAAGAAGGACACCCCGCCCGCGGTGAAGGCCGCCGCACCCGCGGAGGATCCGACCAGGACGGGGAGCGCGAAGCCTTCCGGGGGGGAGCTTCCGCGCAAGGCACCCGCACTCGACGCCGCGGCCGGCAAGGCGAGCAGCCCTCCGGCTGCCGGGGGTTCCGCCTCGCAGGCCCCCGCGGCCAACGGGCCCGCCGGGCAGACCGTGCGCTGCGACGGCGACGGCAACAGCGGCAACCGTGTCCAGGTGGTGTACGTGCACGCCCCCGGCCGGGACCGGTACGCGGAGTACTTCCCGTCGTTCCGCAAGTGGGCCGCCGACGCCGACCTCATCTACTCGGAGAGTGCCAAGGACACCGGCGGTGTGCGGAACATCCGCTATGTGACGGCCGCCGACTGCACGCCGACCGTGCTCAACATCGAGCTCCCGGCCTCCGCGCTGTCCGAGTTCAGCGCCACGAACAGGGCGCTCGCGGCCAAGGGCCTCGACCGCCGTGACCGCAAGTACATGATCTTCGCGGACACGCAGGTCTACTGCGGCATCGGCAGCTTCGCCGGGGACGAGCGTCCCGGTCAGAACAACCTCAGCAACTTCGGCCCGTCCTACGGCCGTACCGACACCGGTTGCTGGGGCGGACACACCGCGGCGCACGAGCTGGGCCACAACCTCGGCGCGGTGAACAACAGCGCGCCCAACACCAGCCGGGGTGCGCACTGCACGGACGAGTACGACGTCATGTGCTACTCGGACACCCCGTACTACCCGAGGATGCGCTACGTCTGCCAGGGCCAGGACTACGAGAACCGTCTGGACTGCAACCACGACGACTACTTCCACACCAACCCCAGGCAGGGCAGCTATCTCGCCACGCACTGGAACATCGCGGACAACCAGTTCCTGATCAAGGGCAACATCGGGACCGACCCGAACCCCAGTCCCACGCCGACGACCCCGACGCCCAAGCCCACACCGACGAACGGCTCCGGCACCGGGCCCGCCGTCACCGTCGGGCAGATCGGCCCGGACTCCGCAGTCGCCGGCTGGAACGCGGTCAGCGGTGCCGCCTGGTACCAGATCTTCCTGAACGACCAGGCCATCGGCTGGGTGCAGGCGACCAGCGCCCGTATCTACAACCTGAAGCCGGGAACGAACTACACCGTTTCCGTCTCGGTGCGTGACTCCTCGGGCCGCGACAGCGGTCGGGGCAAGGCGGCCTCGTTCCGCACCTCCGGCGGTGGTGACGGCGGTGGTACGACGCCCACGCCCGACACGCGCTATCTGCTCACCAACGGCGCGACCGGGAACGCCGCCGAGATCTGGGGTGGCAGGAGCGGCGACGGCACCGTCCTCGTCGGCTCGCAGCACAACGGATACGCCCAGCAGCAGTGGTACTTCGACAGCGCGGGCAACGGCTACACCCGTCTCCGTTCCGCCGTCTCCGGCAAGTGCCTCCAGGTCGGCGGCGCCCCCTCCGCCGGCATGTATGTGGCGCAGCAGCCCTGCGCCGACACCGCTGCCCAGCGGTGGAGGATCGCCCGGAGCGGCAACGGCGTGACGGTGACGGCCGGTGACAGCCGCTACGTACTCGGCGTCAGCAACCGCCCGTACTACGGGTCGTGGCTGATCGAGCTGCAGAACGCGGCGGGCGCGCCGGCTCAGGTGTGGACGGTCCAGAAGGCCGCCTGAGCCTGAGGGCCCCGCATCGGTTCCCATGACGGCCGGCGGGCCTGTGGCCCGCCGGCCGTTCCCGTTCCACCCCCCACATCTCATCCATGGAGGACATCGTCATGCGCCGAGCCCTCGTCCCGGCCGTCGCCACCGCGTTGGCGGGCGCGGCCCTGTCCCTGACCACCGCCACCGGCGCCCTGGCCCACGGCGACACCCTGAAGGTGGAGATCACCGGACACGACTTCGGTCGCGTGCGGACGACCGTCACCTGGGAGAACGACAACGACCCGGTCGACGAGCGGGTCGCTGCCACGGTGAACGCGGTCAGCGCCGACGGGAGCGGGGCCCTCGGCCCCTGGAAGCTCGTCCGCGACCCCGCCTCGGCGACCGGTTACACCACCGCGGAGGCGCTGCCCCCCGGGCGCTGGAGGGTCACCGTGGAGGCGGGCCATCCAGGGCTCGGCCGGGACGAGGAGGAGATCACGGTCTCTCCTGGGACCCCTGCCTCGCCCACGGCCGGGCCGGGCACGGTACGGCCCACGGCCGGACCCGGCACGGAGCGGCCCACGGCCGGAGAAGGTACGGCAGAGCCCGCGTCCGCCACGCCCGCCGAGTCCGGGGGAGGCGACGGCAAGGGGCGGACCACCGCGGCTGCCGCCCCCGACACAGCTGCCCGTTCCGGTACGGGGGGAACGGGCACCCTCCTGGTGGCAGGGGGAGTCCTGTTGGCGTGTGCGGCCGGTGCCGGCGTCGTCCGGCGCATCCGCCGCGCCGGGGCGCGGGGAGCCCGCTGACCTGAGGGCCCGGCGGGGGACGGGGGCGGGGCGTAGGGGATGCCCCCGTCCTCCCTGTCCGGGTACGGCGCGTGCGGCTCAGCCGCCCACGCCGACCTGGAGTTCCTTGATGCCGTTCAGCCACGCCGAGCGCAGGCGGCGGGGGGCGCCCGCCAGGTGGAGACCGGGGAGGGTGTCGGCTATCGCGTGGAAGATCAGGTCGATCTCCATCACCGCCAGTGACTTGCCCAGGCAGAAGTGCGGGCCTCCGCCGCCGAAGCCGAGGTGCGGGTTGGGGTCGCGGGTGATGTCGAAGACCTCGGGACGGTCGAAGACCTCCGGGTCGTTGTTGGCGGAGGAGTAGAACAGGCCGACCCGGTCACCCTTCTTGACGCGGGCGCCGCCCAGGTCGACGTCCTGGGTCGCCGTGCGCTGGAAGGAGACCACCGGGGTCGCCCAGCGGACGATCTCCTCGGCCGCCGTCGACGGGCGCTCGCGCTTGTACAGCTCCCACTGGTCCGGGTGGGTCAGGAACGCGTGCATCCCGTGGCTGATCGCGTTGCGCGTCGTCTCGTTCCCGGCCACCGCCAGCAGGATCACGAAGAAGCCGAACTCGTCGGAGGACAGGTTCCCTTCGCCCTCCGCGGCGACGAGTCGGCTCACGATGTCCTTCGCCGGACACTCCTTCCGGGCGGCCGCCAGGTTCATCGCGTACGAGACGATCTCCATCGCCGCCTCGGTGCCGACCTCCTCCGTGATCGCGTACTCGGGGTCGTCGTAGGCGGCCATCTTGTTGGACCAGTCGAAGATCTTGGAGCGGTCCTCCTGGGGAACGCCGATGAGTTCGGCGATCGCCTGGAGCGGGAGTTCGACGGCGATGTTCGTGACGAAGTCGAAGCTGCCGTCGTCCCCGGCGCGGGCGAGCGCCGTCTCGACGATCGAGCGCGCCCGGCGGCGCAGCGCGTCCTCCAGGGAGCGCACCGCGCGCGGGGTGAAGCCGCGCTGGACGATCTGGCGTACGCGGGTGTGCTCCGGCGGGTCCATGTTCAGCATGATCAGCTTCTGGACCTCGATCTGGTCACGGCTGATCGACTCGTTGAAGCGGATGACCGCCGTGTTGGTGTTCGACGAGAACAGCTCCGGGTGCGTGGAGACGTGCTTGACGTCCGCGTGCCGCGTGACGACCCAGTAGCCCTCGTCGTCGAATCCGGAGACGCCAGCCGGCTGCGCGCACCACCACACCGGGGCCGTGCGCCGCATCTCGGCGAACTCCGGGTGGGGGACGCGTGCCTGGAGGAGGTCGGGGTCGGTGAAGTCGAACCCGTCGGGCAGATGGGGGCAGGACATCGGCAGCTCCGCGTTCGGGTCGGACGGTCTGACGGCCCATCAGAAGGTGTCCGAAAGGTAGTAACGAGTTCTACAAGTGGCAAGGGTCACGGCTGCAGCAGTTGCCCGGAAAGGGTGCACCGGGGGCGTGCAGGAGTCTTGCGTACCGGCGGTAGCACTTACGACACTTCACGTGGAACTAGAACGCGTACCAGTTCGCGAGTGTGAGGCGCAGGCACAGACAGAGGCACAGGCCCAGGGCGCCGGGACGCCCGGAGGCCGCGCGAGGAGAGGACGAGCTCATGGCCGCGGAACCCGTCATCGTCGAAGCCGTACGCACCCCCATCGGCAAGCGGGGAGGACTCCTCGCCAACCTCCACCCCGCCTACCTGCTCGGCGAGACCTACCGCGAACTCCTCGGCCGCACCGGCATCCCCGCCGACTGCGTCGAGCAGATCGTCGGCGGCACCGTCACGCACGCCGGCGAGCAGTCCATGAACCCCGCCCGCACCGCCTGGCTCGCCATGGGCCTGCCGTACGAGACGGCCGCGACGACCGTCGACTGCCAGTGCGGCTCCTCGCAGCAGGCGAGCCACATGGTCGCCAACATGGTCGCCTCCGGCGTCATCGACATCGGCATCGGCTGCGGCGTGGAGGCGATGTCGCGGGTGCCGCTCGGCAGCGGGTCCAAGCACGGGCCCGGCAAGCCCTTCCCGGACGAGTGGAACGTGGACCTGCCCAACCAGTTCCACGCCGCCGAGCGGATCGCGCGGCGCCGCGGGCTGACCCGCGAGCGCGTGGACGCCCTCGGGCTCGTCTCGCAGGAGCGGGCCGCGATCGCCTGGAGCGAGGAGCGGTTCAAACGCGAGACGTTCGCCGTGCAGGTGCCGACGACCGAGGAGGAGCAGGCCGCCGGCCAGGGCATGTGGCGGCTCGTCGACCGCGACGAAGGGCTGCGGGACACCTCGGTGGAGGCGCTGGCACGGCTGAAACCGGTCATGCCGAACGCCGTGCACACCGCCGGGAACTCCTCGCAGATCTCCGACGGGGCCTCCGCCGTCCTGTGGGCGTCCAAGCGGATGGCGCGGGCACTGAAACTCAAGCCCCGCGCGCGGATCGTCGCGCAGGCCCTCGTCGGGGCCGACCCGCACTTCCACCTCGACGGCCCGATCGACGCCACGCGCGCGGTGCTCGGCAAGGCGGGCATGTCACTGAAGGACATCGACCTGGTCGAGGTCAACGAGGCGTTCGCGGCCGTGGTGCTGAGCTGGGCCCAGGTCTTCGACCAGGACCTGGACAAGCTGAACGTCAACGGCGGCGGCATCGCCCTCGGCCACCCGGTCGGCGCGACGGGCGCGCGGCTGATCACCACCGCCCTTCACGAACTCGAGCGCTCGGACAAGGAGTTCGCGCTGATCACGATGTGCGCGGGCGGCGCGCAGGCGACCGGCACGATCATTCAGCGGCTGTGAAACGGCCTCCCGTGATCCCGTGATCCCGTGATCCCGTCCGCGTGTTGACCTCAAGTGCGGTTGAGGCAGCACGCTTGCCGTCATGACCGCACAGAGGGATCACCACGACATCAGCACGCTCGTCAGCCGCCTCTTCAGGGCCCTGGACGCCCGCGAGTTCGCGGAGGGATGGGCCGACGGCTGCTTCACGGACGACGTGCGCACCACGACCCCGGTCGGCGACGCCGGAGGCGCCGACGCCGTATGCCACGCCGAGGTCGCCGTCGGCCGGTTCGCCCGCACCCAGCACATCGCCTCCGACGTCCTGGTGGACGTCGGAGGCGACGGGGAGACGGCGACCGCCTCGTGGAACGCGCTGATGGTGCACGTCCACCACGACTCGACCCTGCGGGAGCGCGGCGAAGGGGCGAACCCGCTGTTCACCGTGGGCGGTGTCTACGAGACGGAGCTGCGGCGCACGCCCGGCGGCTGGCGGATCAGCCGTATGGACGTGCGGGCCCTGTGGACCACGGGCGAGCCGCCCGTGGTCACCGCGTAAGGAGGGACGGTTCGCCGAGCACGAAGCCGAGGCCCGGCCCGGGGACGCGGCTCACACCGCGACGTACCGTGCGGGCGCGCTGCCGGGCACCTCCTCCGCCCGGCCCAGCTTCACCAGCCGCCGCAGATGCGACTCGGCCTCGGAGACCGCGATGGTGCGGGAGCCGTACGGGATCTCGGCCCAGGGCCTGTTCCACTCCATCAGCTCCGCGACCTGCCAGGGCGTGAGCGGCGTCGACAGCAGGCGCAGCAGCCCGGCGAGCCGCTCCTCGTGGTGGGCGAGCAGCTCCCGCACACGGCCCGTCGCGTCGGCGAAGGCGTGCTGGTGGGCGGGGAGCACCTCGGCGACGCCGAGCCGGCCGACGCGTTCGAGGGAGTCGAGGTAGTCGCCGAGGGGGTCGGTGACGGTGTCGTCGTCCGGGTCCTCGTACAGCCCGATGTGCGGGGTGATGCCGGGCAGCAGGTGGTCCCCGGAGAACAGCCGGCCGTGCCCGGGGCGCTGTGCCGGGTGGTCCTCCTCCAGGTGCAGGCAGACGTGGCCGGGGGTGTGGCCGGGTGTCCACACGGCGCGCAGCCGGCGGCCCGCGAGGTCGAGCAGCTCGCCGGGGACGATCTCGCGGTCGGGCAGGGCGGCGCGCAGTCCGGGCAGCCGTCCGCCGCCGGTGGCCCGCGCGGCGCGCAGCGGGGCCAGGTGGTCCTCGGGCGCCCCGGCCCGCTCCAGTTTGTCGGTCAGATAGGCGAGCCACACGCCCGGTTCGGCCTCGCGGGTGCGGCGGACGACGGCGGCGTCGGCGGCGTGCATCGCGATCCACGCACCGGACGCCTCACGGATGCGTCCGGACAGGCCGTGGTGGTCGGGGTGGTGGTGGGTGACGATCACGCCGTGGATCTCGGCGGCCGAGGTTCCGCAGGCTTCGAGTCCGGCGGTGAGGGTGTGCCAGGAGCGGGGGTCGTCCCAGCCCGTGTCGATGAGCACCGGGCCCCGGTCGGTGTCGAGGAGGTGGACCACGGTGTGGCCGAGGGGATTGTCGGGAATCGGGACGCGGAGGGAGCGTACGCCGCCTCCGTGGTCGGTCACCTGCGTCATGGAGTGCTCATCTCCCGTCCACCCAAGGGCCGTTGCCCGTCCGTCGACTATAACGAGAACCGGTTCTCATGGTTGCCCTGGTCTCCTGCCTGCGGGGGGTTGGGTGCCGGTCGGCGTCGCGCCCGGTGACCGGTCGCCACCCGTGGACTCCTGGAACAGGAACTGGTATCAGTTCTGAAACACCGTCAGATAGGGTGAGGGTCACGGCGCCGGACACGGCCGGCCCAGCGGGAGGCAGCGGTCATGACCGACTTCCAGGAGTACCGACAACTGTTCATCGGCGGCCGGCCGGCCGATCCGCTCGGGAGCGACACCATCGACGTCGTCTCCCCGCACACCGAAGAGGTCATCGGCCGCGTCCCGCACGCCTCGCGCGCGGACGTCGACCGGGCCGTCGCCGCGGCGCGCCGCGCCTTCGACGACGGGCCCTGGCCCCGGATGTCCCTCGCCGAACGCATCGAGGTCGTCTCCCGGATCAAGGACGCGATCGCCGTACGCCACGAGGAGATCGCCCGCTGCATCAGCGCGCAGAACGGCTCCCCGTACTCCTGGAGCGTCCTCGCCCAGGCCCTCGGCGCGATGATGGTGTGGGACGCGGCCATAGCGGTCGCCCGCGGCTTCGTGCACGAGGAGCACCGCGACGGCGTCCTCGGCCCGGTGCTCGTGCGCCGCGAGCCCGTCGGTGTCGTCGCCGCCGTCGTCCCGTGGAACGTCCCGCAGTTCACCGCCGCCGCCAAACTCGGCCCGGCGCTCCTCGCGGGCTGCACCGCGGTCCTCAAGCCGTCGCCCGAGTCGCCGCTCGACGCCTACCTCCTCGGCGAGATCGCGCAGGAGGCCGGGCTGCCGGAGGGAGTGCTGTCGATCCTGCCCGCGGACCGGGAGGTGAGCGAGTACCTGGTCGGCCACCCCGGGGTCGACAAGGTGTCCTTCACCGGCTCGGTCGCGGCCGGCAAGCGTGTCATGGAGGTCGCCTCCCGCAACCTGACCCGCGTCACCCTGGAGCTCGGCGGCAAGTCGGCGGCCGTGATCCTGCCCGACGCGGATCTCGCGGGCGCCGTCGCCGGGATCGTCCCGGCCGCCTGGATGAACAACGGACAGGCGTGCGTGGCCCAGACCCGTATCCTCGCGCCGCGCAGCCGGTACGACGAGATCGCCGAGGCGTTCGCCGCGGCGGCCTCCGAGCTGGTCGTCGGCGACCCGCTGGACGCGGCCACCCAGGTCGGGCCGCTGGTCGCCGAACGCCAGCAGCGGCGCTCGCTCGACTACATCCGCGTCGGCCAGGAAGAAGGCGCCAAGATCCTCAGCGGCGGCGGCCGTCCGGCCCACCTGGACCGCGGCTGGTACGTGGAGCCGACCCTCTTCGGCGGCGTCGACAACTCCATGCGCATCGCCCGCGAGGAGATCTTCGGCCCGGTGATCTGCCTGCTGCCCTACGGGGACGAGGACGAGGCCGCCGCGATCGCGAACGACTCCGACTACGGGCTCAGCGGCAGCGTGTGGACCTCCGACGTCGAGCACGGCATCGACTTCGCGCGTCGCGTCAGGACGGGCACGTACAACGTCAACACCTTCAGCCTCGACATGCTCGGACCGTTCGGCGGCTACAAGAACTCCGGTCTCGGGCGCGAGTTCGGGCCCGAGGGGTACGGGGCGTACCTGGAGCACAAGATGATCCACCTGCCCGCCGGATGGCAGGCGCGGGCCGATGGGTGACCGCTGGCGCGTCGAGGTGGACCGGGGCGTGTGCATCGGCTCGGGCATGTGCGTGGGCCACGCCCCGGACGGCTTCCGGCTCGACACCGCGCGGCAGTCGCATCCGCGCGCCGAGGCGGCGGACGCGAGCGAGGAGGTGCTGGCCGCGGCGGAGAACTGCCCCGTCGAGGCGATCACGATCACGTTGCTGGACAGCGGCGAGACGGTCTTCCCGCCGGAGGACTGAGTGCCGCGTCCGGGGGTGTCCGGCGGATCATGGCAGGCACCCGGCCCGCTTCCCGGAGTCCGCCCGCGAAGTTTTCCCACCGGGCCGTCCGGCCCCGCTCCGCCGGAATCCCGCTGGGTAGGGTGGGCGCGACACCACACCGTGAACCGGAACGAGGAGCAGACGTGAGCGAGCCGGCGTCCATCGCCCTGCAGCAGGAGATCGCCCGGGAACTCGAGGTCGCCGAGACCTTCGAGGCCGAGCGGGAGATCGAACGCCGGGTGGCCTTCCTCGCCGAGCGGCTGACCTCCACCGGTCTGCGCTCCCTCGTGCTCGGCATCAGCGGCGGCGTCGATTCCACCACCACCGGCCGGCTGTGCCAGCTCGCCGTCGAGCGGGCCCGGGCGGCCGGCCACGAGGCGCGGTTCTACGCGATGCGCCTGCCCTACGGGGTCCAGGCCGACGAGCACGACGCCCAGCTCGCGCTCTCCTTCATCCGGGCCGACCACGTGCTGACCGTGGACATCAAGCCGGCGAGCGACGCCGCGCTCGAAGCCACGCTGGCCGCCGGGGTGAGCTTCCGCGACGCCCACCACCAGGACTTCGTGCACGGCAACATCAAGGCACGCCAGCGCATGATCGCCCAGTACGCGGTGGCCGGCGCGCACGACGGCCTGGTCGTCGGCACCGACCACGCCGCCGAGGCGGTCTCCGGCTTCTTCACCAAGTTCGGCGACGGCGCGGCCGACCTGGTCCCGCTGACCGGCCTGACCAAGCGCCGGGTGCGCGCCGTCGCGGACGCGCTGGGCGCGCCCGCCGAGCTGGTGTGGAAGACCCCGACGGCCGACCTGGAGACCCTCGACCCGGGCAAGGCCGACGAGGACGCGCTCGGGGTCACCTACGACGACATCGACGACTTCCTGGAGGGCAAGCCGGTGGACGAGCGGGCCTTCGGGACGATCGTCGGCCGCTACCGCCTCACCGACCACAAGCGCCGGCTGCCCATCGCCCCCTGAGGGCGTCGCGAGGCTTCGCGCCCGCCACCGTGCGAAACTTCTGATCCATGATCACGGGGGCAACAGGCCCCCGTTCACGTCGGATCGGGAGAACTGTGCGCAAGGCGAGGTGGGCGGCCGCGGCTGCCGGTGTGGTGCTCGTGGTGACCGGCTGCGGCAGCGAGGGCGGCTCGGACGAGGGCAAGGGCGGCGCGTCCGGCTCCTCGTCGCAGGCCCCGGCGGAGGCGGGTGGCAGCCTCGACGCCGCCACGGTGACCAAGGAGATCGCGGACGCGGCCACGGCGGCCGGTTTCACCGAGAAGCCGTCGGACGACGTCCCGCCGGCCCTCAAGAGCTGCATGGTCTCGTGGCAGCCCGACGACAAGAAGGCCGCCGACCCGAAGACGTCCTACGACGCGACCGTCGCGGCCCTCGGCAAGGGAGGCTGGAAGGAGTCGCAGAACTTCGACCAGCAGGGCTCGGTCATCAAGTCGCTGGACAAGAGCGGCTGGACCGTGAAGGCGAGCTACCAGGGCCAGAAGGACACGTTCCTGCTGATCACCTTCATCGCCACGGACAACGGCCCCGCGTGCGAGAAGCTCTTCCGGGAGGACCTGGAGAAGAACAAGGACTCCTGACAGCCGCCCGGCGCACTGGCGCACTGGCGCGAGCGGCTAGAGCGCCGCCCGGCCGCGTCCCTTCGGGGGCGCGGCCGCCGCGTCCGGCGCCGTCAGGTCGATCAGCCGGCACACCGTCTCGATGTCGATCTTCACCTGCGCGATCGACGCCCGCCCCGACAGCCACGTGATCAGTGCCGAGTGCCACGTGTGCTCGATCACCCGCACCGCGGACAGCTGCTCCGGCGTCGGATGCTCCAACCCCATCGCGTCCAGGATGATCGCCGTGGTCTGCCGCGAGACGGTGTCCACCTCCGGGCTCACGCTGCGGTCGGCGAACGTCAGCGCCCGCACCATCGCGTCCGCGAGATGCGGTTCGCGCTGGAGCGCCCGGAACGCCCGCATCAGGGTCTCCGCCACCCGCTCGGCCGCGCCCTCGCCGCCCGGCGGGCGCTTGCGCAAGGTGGTGTGCAGACGCTCCAGCTGGTCCTGCATCGTCGCGACCAGCAGATGGATCTTGGAGGGGAAGTAGCGGTAGAGCGTGCCGAGGGCGACTCCGGCCGCCTCCGCGACCTCCCGCATCTGCACGGCGTCGAAGCCGCCTCTGCAGGCCAGCTGGGCGCTGGCGTGCAGGATGCGACGGCGGCGCGCCTCCTGGCGCTCGGTCAGGGGCGGTGACACAGGCACCGCCGGCTTGGCTTCCGCTGTCATAGGTCCCGTTCCCCGCACGCGTCCGGATCGTCCGGCACGGCCCGCACGCCGTGGCGCGAATCACCTGATCCGCCGGTCACAGTTGCGCTACCTGCCGGTAGATTCGAAGCTCCTCGAACGATCAAGTCTGTAACTTGTTCTAGATTAGCGCGACCGATTACGCTCCGGCGAAACGCAGTGAGAAGGGGGCCGTGGGTGACCGCAGAGGCCATAGAGATCGGCCCCCGTGCGGGCGCGTCCGGCGACGGCGACTCCCCGCTGCGCATCGCGCTCCTGACCTACAAGGGGAACCCGTTCTGCGGCGGCCAGGGCGTCTACGTGCGCCATCTGTCGCGCGAGCTCGCCCGCCTCGGCCACCGCGTCGAGGTCATCGGCGCCCAGCCCTACCCGGTCCTCGACGAGGGCGTACCGCTCACCGAGCTGGCGAGCCTCGACCTGTACCGCCAGCCCGACCCGTTCCGCACCCCGAGGCGCGGCGAGTACCGCGACTGGATCGACGGCCTCGAGGTCGCCACCATGTGGACCGGCGGTTTCCCCGAGCCCCTGACCTTCTCCCTGCGCGCCCGCCGCCATCTGCGGGCCCGGCGCGGCGAGTTCGACGTCGTCCACGACAACCAGACTCTCGGCTACGGGCTCCTCGGCGACCTCGGCGCCCCCCTCGTCACGACGATCCACCACCCGATCACCGTCGACCGGCAGCTCGACCTGGACGCCGCCGCCGACTGGAAGCGCCGCGCCTCCGTACGCCGCTGGTACGCCTTCACCCGCATGCAGAAACGCGTCGCCCGCCGCCTGCCGTCCGTGCTCACGGTCTCCGGTTCCTCGCGGCAGGAGATCACCGACCACCTCGGCGTACGCGGCGACCGCATCCACGTCGTCCACATCGGCGCCGACACCGACCTGTTCTCGCCGGATCCCTCGGTCTCCGAGGTCCCCGGCCGGATCGTCACCACCTCCAGCGCCGACGTGCCCCTCAAGGGACTCGTCCACCTCGTCGAGGCCCTGGCGAAACTGCGCACCGAGAACCCGGACGCCCACCTCGTCGTCGTCGGCAAGCGCGCCGAGGACGGCCCCGTCGCCCAGCTCATCGAACGGTACGGACTCGCGGACGCCGTCCGGTTCGTCAAGGGCATCACCGACGCCGAACTCGTCGATCTCGTGCGCAGTGCCCAGATCGCCTGCGTGCCGTCCCTGTACGAGGGCTTCTCGCTGCCCGCCGCCGAGGCCATGGCCACCGGCACCCCACTCGTCGCCACCACGGGCGGTGCGATCCCCGAGGTCGCGGGCCCCGACGGCGAGACGTGCCTGGCCGTGCCGCCCGGCGACGCCGAGGCCCTGGCCGCCGCCCTGCGCCGCCTCCTCGGCGAGCCGGACCTGCGGGCCAGGCTCGGCGCGGCGGGCCGGGCCCGGGTGCTCGCCCGCTTCACGTGGAAGCAGGCCGCGATCGGCACGGCCGAGCGCTACCGGGAGGCCATCGCCGCCTCGCCGGCACCCGTCCGTACCCGTACCTCCTGACCCCCCGCACCCCAGCTCCGCCCCCAGGAAGGCAGACCCCCGTGCTGACCGTCGACTTCTCCCGCTTCCCGCTCGCCCCGGGCGACCGCGTGCTCGACCTGGGCTGCGGCGCAGGCCGGCACGCGTTCGAGTGTTACCGGCGCGGCGCGCAGGTCGTGGCGCTGGACCAGAACGGCGAGGAGATCCGCGAGGTCGCCAAGTGGTTCGCCGCGATGAAGGAGGCGGGCGAGGCGCCCGAGGGCGCCACGGCCACCGCGATGGAGGGTGACGCGCTCAACCTGCCGTTCCCCGACGAGTCCTTCGACGTCGTGATCATCTCCGAGGTGATGGAGCACATCCCCGACGACAAGGGCGTGCTCGCCGAGATGGTCCGGGTGCTGCGGCCCGGCGGCCGTATCGCCGTCACCGTGCCGCGTTACGGCCCCGAGAAGGTCTGCTGGGCGCTGAGCGACGCGTACCACGAGGTCGAGGGCGGCCACATCCGCATCTACAAGGCCGACGAACTACTCGCCAAGATCCGGGAAGCCGGCCTCAAGCCGTACGGCACCCACCACGCGCACGCGCTGCACTCGCCGTACTGGTGGCTCAAGTGCGCCTTCGGAGTGGGCAGGGACGGTGACGACGCAGCACTGCCCGTGCGGGCGTACCACAAGCTGCTGGTCTGGGACATCATGAAGAAGCCGCTCGCGACCCGGCTCGCGGAGCAGCTCCTCAACCCGGTCGTCGGCAAGAGCTTCGTGGCGTACGCGACCAAGCCGCATCTGCCCAAGGCCGAGGCGTGACGACCTCGCGCCACCCGGGCGCCACTCCGAGGAAACCACCCACCGGCCAGCAACCTCCAACGTCCCCGGCCTGGCCGGGCACGGACCCGGCCAAGACGGACCAACTCGTCCTGCCCGGCGTCCTGACGGCCGAGCAGGCCGCGCAGACCGTCGCGGGCATCCTCGCCGCGCAGCGCGAGGACGGCGCGATCCCGTGGTTCCGGGGCCACCACCTCGACCCGTGGGACCACACCGAGGCCGCGATGGCGCTGGACGCGGCGGGCGAGCACGAGGCGGCGGCCCGTGCCTACGCGTGGCTGGCCCGCCACCAGAACGACGACGGTTCCTGGTACGCCGCCTACCACGACGGCGACGCGGACGACGTGACCGACCACGGCCGCGAGTCCAACTTCTGCGCGTACATAGCGGTCGGCGTCTGGCACCACTACCTGGCCACGGGCGACGAGGCGTTCCTCGACCGCATGTGGCCTGCGGTGTTCGCGGCGGTCGAGTTCGTGCTCGGCCTCCAGCAGCCGGGCGGCCAGATCGGCTGGAAGCGCGAGCCGGACGGCACGGCGGTGAACGACGCGCTGCTGACCGGGAGTTCGTCGATCCACCACGCGCTGCGGTGCGCTCTCGCGATCGCGGAGGAGCGGGAGGAGCCCCAGCCGGACTGGGAACTCGCCACCGGCGCGCTGGCCCATGCGATCCGCCACCACCCCGAGCGCTTCCTCGACAAGGGCCGCTACTCGATGGACTGGTACTACCCGGTCCTCGGCGGCGCGGTCACGGGCGCGGAGGCCAAGGCGCGGATCGAGTCCCGCTGGGACGACTTCGTGGTCCCGGCCCTGGGCGTGCGCTGCGTCCTGCCGAACCCGTGGGTCACGGGCGGCGAGAGCTGCGAACTGGCGCTGGCGCTGTGGGCGATGGGCGAATCCGACCGCGCGCTGGAGATCCTCCAGTCCATCCGGCACCTGCGCGCCGAGGACGGCATGTACTGGACGGGCTACGTCTTCGAGGGCGACCGCGCGATGTGGCCGGAGGAACTGACCACGTGGACGGCGGGCTCCCTGCTGCTGGCGGTGGCGGCGCTGGGGGGCGACGAGGCGACGACGGCGGTGTTCGGGGGGGAGCGGTTGCCGAGGGGGTTGGCGGGGGACTGCTGCGGGTTGCTGTGACCGGGGGTTTGCCCCCACCCCGCTCCTCCCCGAAACCGGGGCAACCACCCCGCCCAGCGCGCGGCGCGGGTTCCGGGGGCTCCGCCCCCGCACCCCCGCGCCTCAATCGCCGGCGGGGCTGAGTATGCGCTGCGTGCCCCTCGGGGCTCTGCCCCAGGCCCCGTGCCTCAATCTCCCCCTACGGCCTGGCGGCCGTGGGAGGTGGCTCCAGCGGGGCTGGATGTGCCCCTGCCGGGCTGGAAGTGCCCGGCGGCGGGGCTGAGTGTGCGCGGCGCGCTCTCGGGGCTCAGCCGCAGGCCTCGTGCCTGAATCTCCCCCACGGCCTGGCGGCCGTGAGAGGTGCGCCCGGCGGAGCTGGACTTCGCGGAGCGAAATCCAGCCCGTCCGGCGATTGAGGACACCGCGCGGAGCGCGGTACGGGGGCCGGGGCGGAGCCCCGGTTTCGGGGAGGGGCGGGGTGGGGGAAAACGCGCCCCCGCAAGGCGCTACCGCTTGCGCAACTGGCCCGCCACGCCGTGCCCCACGAACAGGTACACCAGCGCCGCCAGGCCGTAGCCCGCCACCACCCTCGCCCATTCCTTGTCGAAGGTGAACAGGTCGTGCGACCAGCCGGAAAGCCACCGTGCCACCCCGCGGATGAACTCCACGAGGTCGTTCGCGCGGTTGGCCTCCAGCAGGTACATCAGGATCCACAGGCCGATCACGAAGGCCATCACGTCCGCGACGACGACAACGATCCGCGCCGCCATCGCGGTGTTTCTCGCGTGTGTTGTCATGACCAGCGTCTTGCCGCTCGTGCGTGCGTGAAACCCCTTCGGGCCAACCCGGTTGGCAACCGGGGCTCTCGCAGGGAGACGGCTACGCGTTCAGTTCCGCGAGCACCCGCAGCGTATGCGGGTCCGGAGCCGTCACCAGCAGGTCCGTCACCGGCCCCTTGCGCCACAGCTCCAGCCGCTCCGCGATCCGTTCCCGCGGCCCGGTGAGCGAGATCTCGTCCGCGAACGCGTCCGGCACGGCCAGCACCGCCTCCTCGCGGCGTCCCGCGAGGAACAGCTCCTGCACCCGGCGCGCCTCCTCCTCGAAGCCCATCCGTGCCATCAGGTCCGCGTGGAAGTTGCGCGCCGCGTGCCCCATGCCGCCGATGTAGAAGCCGAGCATCGCCTTCACGGGCAGCAGCCCCTCGGCGACGTCGTCGCAGACGCGGGCGCGGGCCATCGGCGCGACGACGAAGCCCTCGGGCAGAGAGGTGAGTGACGCGGCGTGGACGTCCGTCCGCAGCGGCGACCAGTACAGCGGCAGCCAGCCGTCGGCGATGCGCGTCGTCTGCGCGATGTTCTTCGGCCCCTCCGCGCCCAGCAGCACCGGCAGGTCCGCCCGCAGCGGATGCGTGATCGGCTTCAGGGGCTTGCCCGTGCCGGTGCCGTCCCCGCCCGCGTACGGATGCGAGTGGAACCGTCCCGCGAGCTCCACGGGCCCCTCGCGCGCGAGGACTTGGCGGACGACGTCCACGTACTCGCGCGTCGCGGTCAGCGGGCTCGACGGGAACGGGCGCCCGTACCAGCCCTCCACCACCTGAGGCCCCGACAGGCCGAGCCCCAGCATCATCCGCCCGCCCGACAGGTGGTCGAGGGTGAGCGCGTGCATCGCCGTCGCCGTCGGGGTGCGCGCGGCCATCTGCGCGACGGCCGTGCCCAGCCGGATACGGCACGTGTGCGCGGCGATCCAGGTCAGCGGCGTGAACGCGTCCGACCCCCACGCCTCGGCCGTCCACACGGAGTCGTAGCCGAGCCGCTCGGCCTCACGGGCCAGGGCGAGATGGGCGGGGTCGGGGCCGCGGCCCCAGTAGCCGAGGGCGAGTCCCAGTCGCATGTGCGCCGCCTCCACTGCTTTCTGGCGGAACGTCAGGTAGGGCAGCGGTCAGAGTACGGCAGCGGCCCCCCGCCCGGAAGGGCGAGGGGCCGCGAAGGCGTGCGCGACGTCAGCCGCGCTGGATGCCGGAGGTGTCCTGCAGGACGCCGCGACGGCCGTCCTGGGTCTGGGCCACCAGGCCGGGGCCGCGCTGCTCGACCGCGAGGTACCAGGTACCGGGCGCGAGTTCGGCGATCGGCGTCGGCGAACCGTCCTCGCCGTACAGCGGCCGGGCGACGGGCACGGCGAACCAGAAGGGCGAGAAGTCGGACGGCGCACCGCCGTGCGAGGCGTCGGCCGGGGCCGGAGCGGCCTGCTGACCGGCCTGCGGAGCGCCGGTCTGGGCGCCGTACGGCTGCGGCTGACCCGGCTGCGCGCCGTAGGGCTGCTGCTGGGCGCCCGGGTATCCGTAACCACCCTGCGGCTGCATGCCGTACGGCTGCGGGGCGGCCGGGCGGGGGGCGCCGATGAGCGGGGCCTTGAGAGCGGGAACCAGCAGGGAGCAGACGGCGCCGGCGGCGAGCGCGAGCGCCGCGATGAAGCCGAGGATGAGCCCGGTGCCGGAATCGGGGCTGAAGCCCTCGGCGTTGAGCGAACCGGCCGGGTCGAAGATCGCGCCGAGCGCGGACCAGGCCGTGAAGAGCGTCAGTGCGACACCGAGCTGGCCGAGGTCGAGCCCGATGACCTTCGGGGGCTGCGGCAGCGCGCGGGCCAGGACGATCAGGGCCGCACCGATGATGCCGGCGAGGTAGAAGCCCAGGAGCAGGGATCCGTTGTCCCAGGCGGTCGGCACGTCGTCGCATTCACTGCCGGAGCAGTCGAACGTGTCGAGGAACGAGGCGATGAACAGCAACACCGCTGCTCCGATCACCACGCCATCGCCTCGAGTGAGGGAGCGGATGTTCACGTGTCAGTCCTTCGTAGGTCGTCTCATCGGGGCGGTCGTCGCTGCCGCCTGGTCGGGCGGGTACACGGACGCGGAGCTCGGGGGTGACTCCCCATCGTAGAGGCGAATCTATCGTCCGCCGGTTCCGGCCGTCCTCCCGGTATCGCAGTTGTCCGGGTTACTTCCCGAGGTAGCTGCCGATCCCGTCCGCCATTCCCTGGGCTGCCTTCTGGCGCCAGCCCGGACTGGTCAGCAGAGCGGCGTCCTTGGGATCACGCATATTGCCGCATTCGATGAACACCTTGGGAACGGTGGACAGGTTGAGCCCGCCGAGATCCTTGCGCTCGTCCAGTCCCGTACCGCCGCCCACATAGTTGGACGGCGCGCTTCCGGTCGCCCGCAGGAAGTGGCCCGCGAGGCGTTCCCCCAGGTCACGGGAGGGCCCAACGATTTTCGACGTGTCCGCGGCACCGCCCTTGACGAGCGCGGGCAGGATGACGTGGAATCCGCGGTTGCCGGTCGCCGATCCGTCCGCGTGCACGGAGATCACGGCGTCGGCCTTCGCTTCGTTGCCGAACCGTGCCCGTTCGTCGATACAGGGACCGAACGGACGGTCGCTTTCATGGGTGAATTCGACCCGTGCGCCCTGCTTTTCCAGCAAAGTGCGAAGACGTCGTGAAACATCGAGGGTGAAATCGGCCTCGCGGTATCCGCCGACCGTCGCCGTGCCCGTGGTGTCGCATTCCTTGCGGTTCGTCCCGATGTCCACGAGCTTGTTGATCTCGCTCGGGTGACGGAAGTTGCCGGGGTTGTGCCCGGGGTCGACGACGACCACCTTCCCGGCGAGCGGCCCCTTGCCCCCGGGCCCCTCCGGAGCCGCGGAGCGCGTGGCCGACGCGCTGGGGGAGCCGGCGGGAGACGCCGAGGGGGAGGGCGATCCCGTCGGGCCGGTGTCACCGGGCTTGCCCGCGGACGACGGCGTCGAGGCCGCCGCGGGTCCAGGTGCGCCGTCGCCGTCCGCCCCTTGCCAGATCAGCCATCCGGCGAGGCCCACAGGCACGAGAGCGGCGACAGCGACGAGACCGCGCCGGGAGCGGCGCGGTCCGGTGGGGGGATGCTGGTTCTCGTCGTACGACACGGTGGCGATGCTAACCGGGCGGCCCGCCGAAATCAGATCCCCGCGCCCGTGCGCCGCAGCACCCGCAGCGACCCCGTCGCCGCCACCTCGGTGAACGCCCCCGACGCCAACGCCCGCAGGTAGACGCGGTACGGGGCCTGGCCGGTGAATTCGTCCACCGGGTCCGGGAACACGTCGTGGATCACCAGCAGGCCGCCCTCCGCGAGGTGCGGGGCCCAGCCCTCGTAGTCGTTCGTCGCGTGCTCGTCCGTGTGGCCGCCGTCGACGAAGACCAGGCCGACCTCGCCGGCCCACACCTTCGCCGCCTGCGGCGACCGGCCGACGATCGCGATCACGTGGTCCTCCAGACCCGCGCGGTGCAGTGTGCGGCGGAAGGTGGGCAGCGTGTCCATCAGGGCCACCTCCGGGTCCACCACCTCCGGGTCGTGGTAGTCCCAGCCCGGCTGCTGCTCCTCGCTGCCCCGGTGGTGGTCCACGGTCACCGCCACCGTCCCGGCCTCGCGGGCCGCGTCGGCGAGCAGGATCGTCGACCGTCCGCAGTACGTCCCCACTTCGAGCAGCGGCAGCCCGAGCGCCCCGGCCTCGGCAGCGGCCGCGTACAGGGCCAGCCCCTCGTCCACGGGCATGAAGCCCTTGGCGGCCTCGAAGGCGGCGAGGGTCTCCGGCTTGGGGGTGGCGGGCGGCATGCGGTCCTCCGGGCGGGTGTGCGGATCGGAGGCCATCGTGCCTTACGGGCCGGTAGCTTCCCCCTTCGCGGCCAGTTACCTCATTCACATCACTCATGCGCGTCCGCATGGTTACGCTCGGCTACATGGTGCACATCCGCAGCCTTGACCCCTCTGCGTCGCCCCTGGACTACTACGGCTCCGAACTCCGCCGCCGCCGCGAGGAAGCGGGCCTCAAACAGAGTCAGTTGGGGGCGTGCATCTTCGTCACCGGCTCGCTGGTCGGCCAGATCGAGACGGCGAAGAAGGTCCCCACACGGGACTTCAGCGAACGGGTGGACGCGGCGCTCGGCACGGACGGCATGTTCTCCCGGCTCGTCGGCCTGGTGCTGCGCAGCCAACTGCCGCACTGGTTCCAGGCGTACGCGGAGATGGAGGCGAAGGCGGCGTACATCTCCACGTACCAGGCGCAGTTGGTCGACGGGTTGTTGCAGACGGAGGAGTACGCCCGGGCGGTGCTCGGCTTCAGGAACGAGGACAATCTCGACGCCAGGGTGGCCGCGCGGATGGAGCGCCAGCGCATCCTGGACCGGGAGACGCCGCCGCTGATGTGGGTGGTGCTCAGCGAGGCCGTGCTGCACCAGGAGGTCGGCGGCCCCGAGGTCATGC
>NZ_JBSFUR010000017.1:115107-147440 GCF_053591895.1 Streptomyces sp. NPDC002867
GCCAGCGCATCCTGGACCGGGAGACGCCGCCGCTGATGTGGGTGGTGCTCAGCGAGGCCGTGCTGCACCAGGAGGTCGGCGGCCCCGAGGTCATGCGGAACCAGCTCGCCCATCTGTTGGAGCTGCGCGGGCGTGAGTGGGTCAAGGTGCAGGTCCTGCCGTTCGCGGTCGGCGCGCATGCCGGACTGCCGGGTACGTTCACCCTGCTGCGGTTCGAGGACGACCCGGACCTCGTCTACACCGAGGACTTCGTCCAGGGCCATATGACGGCCAATCCGGCCGCTATCAGGGAGGGTTCGCTCCGTTACGATCACCTGCAGGCCGCCGCGCTGTCCGTGGAGGACTCCGCGGCACTCATCGCCCGCGTAATGGAGGAACGTTATGGACACCGACCAGGGTCTGACGGGCGCACGCTGGCGTAAGTCGTCGTACAGCTCCGACACCGGTGGGCAGTGCGTCGAGTGCGCCCCCGTCGGCGGCGCCACCTGGCGCAAGTCCTCGTACAGCGGCGACACCGGCGGCGACTGCGTCGAAGTCGCCCACCTCGCCCCCCACATCGCCGTCCGCGACTCCAAGAACCCCGACGGTCCCGTCCTCACCCTCACCCCCGCGGCCTTCGCGGCCTTCGTGGGAGCCGCCGCCGCGCTCTGACCGGCCGCCGCGTACCATCGCTGGGTTTGCTCTGACTTAGCGGGTTCGCAAGGGGGAAAGTCATGGCCGGCAGCAGACGGAAACGCCTCGGCGTCACAGCCGGGGTGCTGGCGGGAGCGGTCTTCGCGACCGGGATCGGGCTGTGGGCCACGGACAGCGGGCCCTTCGAGGACGCCTACTGCTGGGGCGCGTGGCAGCAGAACAGCGGCCCGCACCTGCTCGGCGACGAGGCCGTGGACGAGTCGGGTGCCGAGCGGCGGGCGACCGAGTCCGCGCCGCCGTCCGCCGGGCGGCCGCAGGGCACGTGCACCGTCGAGGTGGCGTCGGACGACGACGAGGACAAGGTCACGGTGACCTACGGCCCTCTGCCCGCCGCCGCGGACAAGCGCCAGGAGTGGATCACCCACTACCTGCACGGCTCCGTCTCCTTCCTGCCCGACGGCCTCGACGGACTCGTCGGCGGGGACCGGGGCATGCTCGTGCTGCCCGAGGCGTGCGACGTGGACGGCAGGCCGTCCGTGGTGACGATGCACAACGAGAACTGGAGCGAGGGCCGCGAGGGCCGGGTCACCGGAGGCATGGGCGTGATCGGCACGCGCGCCGAGGTCGCCGAACTGCTCCTGGCGGTCGCCGACACCGGGTTGCGCGCTGCGGGGTGCGCCCCGAAGGAGCCGCTGCGCGCCACCTCGCCCATGGCGACCGTCGCCGAGGACAGAGAGGACGCGGCCAATCCCGTCTGCCGGATTCCCGGCGTGGTCTTCGACCTGCCGAAGCAGTCGAGGTACCGGCAGCAGGTCGGCGTCGTGAACGACCGGCTGCAGACGTGCTCCGTCGCCTGGCTGACCGAAGGCTTCGACGAGGAACCGGCCGCGCAGTACGTGATGGCCTCCGCGCCCCGCCTCGCGGCCCTGTTCACCGGCCTCCCCGAGGGGCCGGACAAGGGGCTCGTGCGGCTCGAGTGCGGGGGACGGGAGACCGTCTTCTACGGCAGCACCCGGCTCGGGGTGACCGGCATCGCGAAGCCCAGCGCGAAGCGGGTGTTCACGAACTTCGTCGACTCCGTCGGCAAGCGCATCGGATGCAAGGCGAACGGGGGCACGGCATGACGACGACCGAAGAGATGCCGGAGCAGGAGACCGCGCTCGCCGCCGAGCCGCGGCCCTCCCTGCTGCGGAGGCTCCTGCGCAGCCGTACGGCCAGGGCGGTCACCGCCTCAGCCGTCGTCGGCGCTCTGCTGGGCGCGGGATTCGTGGCCTGGCGTACGGACACTTTGCCGCTGCTGAAGGCGGACGCCTGCTGGGACTCGCTCGACGACTCGACGCTCTCCGCGTTGTTCGGCGACCGCCGGATCGAGGCGGAGGAGCAGGAGCTGCGGCGCGATCCGCAGACCGCCTCACGCTCGTACGGGCAGTGCCGGGTCACCAGCTTCGACGACCGCAGCACGGGGCGTCGGCAAGCCATCCTCCGCGTCCACTACCTCGACGGGCTCTACGGCGAGGACTCGCGGCGGTGGCCGGAGGAGTTCCTGTCAGCCCGTATGGTCGGCCTGGGCGAGGGGCTGCCCGGGATGGTGTCCCCGAACCGCGCGTGGCTCGCCGTGCCGCAGCAGTGCACGGGACGGCCCAAGGACGGCGACGCCTCGCTCGTCGTCGATGTGGCCCTGGGGGAGCACGACTTCGACTCGGAAGGCCCGCACGACCGGGAGGACCGGGAGGCACTGGCGCGCACCGTCGTGGCCGCGACCAACGGCGTCATCCGCGAGCTTGGCTGCACCGGCACGTACCGCGCGCCGCGCGACCTCGCGCCGCTCCCTCAACGGACGAGTGTGCGGCCCGGAGACTTCTGCGGCGTGGACGGACTGGCGCTTCCTGCCGCGCACCGAAAGAACCTGACCTGGGTCCGCGAGGGAGGTGGCGACGGCGCCGTCGCTCGTGTCTGCGAGGCAGGCCACGGCTCGCTGGGCCCCCACGTGCGCATGATGACGCTCGTCGATCCCGGCATCACCGAAATCTTCGGCAAAGAGACCCTCGACGGCGTCAGGTTCCATGCCGACGGCAACAGCGGCTACGGATCCGCGGGACTGATGCGCGCGGTGTACGGGGCGAACTGCCAGACCGGGCGCGTGGTCTTCCTGATGGAGCAGACCCGCTCCTACGAGAACGATCCCCGCATCGTCGCCGACCTGATGCCGGGCTACGTCGCCGCCGAGGCGGAGCGCATCGGCTGCGGCCCGCTGAAGATCGAGCTCCCGCGCGCCTGAGCCCGCGCCTCGGCGCGGGCTCAGGCCGGAGGCGTAGGACCAGCGGCGAGGTGACACGTACACCGCTGTCCGGATGTACGGACCGCAGGCGTTTGCGACCATGACACGCATGGCCGCAGCCCGTTCGCGCACACAGACGTCCCTCCCGCCGTCCGCCGCCTCACGGTCGGCACGCACCTGGGCGGTGATCCTCGCCGCGTGCGCCGGTCAGTTCCTCGTCGTGCTCGACGTCTCCGTGGTCAACGTCGCGCTGCCGTCGATGCGGGCGGACCTCGGGTTGAGCGCCACCGGGCTGCAATGGGTGCTCAACGCGTACTCCATCGCCTTCGCCGGGTTCATGCTCCTGGGCGGCCGTGCGGCCGACATCTTCGGCCGCAAGCGGATGTTCCTCGTCGGGCTCGGGCTGTTCACGGCCGCGTCGCTGGCAGGCGGGCTCGCGCAGGAGGGCTGGCAGCTGCTCGCCGCCCGTGCCGTGCAGGGCCTCGGCGCGGCCGTCCTCGCCCCGGCGACGCTCACGCTCGTCACGGCGGCCGTCCCGCCCGGCCCCGCCCGCACGCGCGCCATCGGCACCTGGTCGGCCGTCGGGGCGGCGGGCGGCGCGGCCGGCGGCCTCGTCGGGGGCGTCCTCACCGACCTGCTCTCCTGGCGCTGGGTCCTCCTGATCAACGTGCCCGTCGGCGTGCTCGTCCTGGCCTGCGCGGTGGCGTGGCTGAGCGAGAGCCGCGTGGCCGAGGGCCGCCGCCTCGACCTGCCGGGCGCGGTCCTGGTCACCGGCGGCCTCGCTGCCGTCGCGTACGGCATCGTGCAGACGGAGGAGTCGGGCTGGGCCGAGAGCGGGACGCTGATTCCCCTTTTCGGGGGCCTCGTGCTGCTGGGCCTGTTCGTGGCCGTGGAGGCACGCACGGCCGCACCCCTGATGCCGCTGAAGGTCTTCCGCTCGCGCGCCGTGTCGGCCGCGAACGTGGCGATGACGGTCACCGGTTCGGTGTCGTTCGCCATGTGGTTCTTCATGACCGTCTACGCGCAGAACGTCCTCGGCTACACGCCGCTGGAGGCCGGACTCGCCCTGATCCCCAGCTCGTTGAGCATCGTCATCGGCTCCAAGCTCGCCCCCCGCCTGATGGTGCGCGCCGGCGCGCGGAACGTCGCGGTCCTCGGCGCGCTGATCGCCGCCACCGGATTCGGCTGGCAGTCGACGATGGGGGCGGACGGCTCGTACCTGACGACCATCGCGCTGCCGGGCGTGCTGATGATGACCGGCGTCGGCCTCGTCGCGACGCCGCTCGCCTCTCTCGCCACCTCGGGCGCGGCGCCCGGCGACGCCGGTCTCGTCTCCGGCCTCGTCAACACCTCCCGCACGATGGGCGGCGCGCTCGGCCTCGCGATCCTCTCCACCGCCGCGGCCTCCCGCACGGGCGGCGCGACCACGGCCGAGGCGCTGACGTCCGGCTACGCGCTGGCTTTCCGCACGGGCACCGGGGTGCTGCTGGGCGCCGCGCTCCTGATGCTGCTGTGGCTGCCGCGCCCGGAGCGGGCCGCGGGCTCGGAGTCCTAGTTCACGAATCCGGATGCCCCTCGCGGCGGGCGTGGACGTCGGCCGGTCACGGCCGGTCCCGCTCTCCGGCCGCCGCCGCGGCCAGCACCGGATCGATCACGGTCTCGCCGGTCAGGGCCCGGCGGATCGCCTCGGCCAGTTCCTCGACCGGGCCGTCCTTCACCAGGAGTCCGGCCGCCCCGGCCTCCAGAGTCTGGCGCAGGAGCCCGGGGCGGCCGAAGGTCGTGAGGATCAGCACCCGGCAGTCCGGCACCTCCTTGCGCAGCTCGGCCGCCGCGTCGAGGCCGCTGAGGCCGGGCAGTTCGCAGTCGAGCAGCGCCACGTCGGGCCGCCGGGTCAGTGCCGCGTCCACGATCTCGTCACCGCGGCCCACCTGGGCCACCACCTCGATGTCGGCCTCCATGCCGAGGAGCAGCGCGAGCGCGCCGCGCGTGGTGCTCCGGTTCTCGGCGATCAGCACCCGTACGGACTTGGCGGGTCTGTGCTCCCGCGGCATCTCGTCCACGGTGTCAAGGGTATGACCGCCAGCCCCGGCCCGCCTGTCGCGGCCGGACGGGGGGAGCCGGAAGCCCTGTCGGCGGTGCACCGGGCCGACGTCCCTCGGGCGGCGACCCCTGATCTGACAAGTCGTCAGCCGTCTTCCCAATGCCCGGTGGCTGCGTTATACATAGGCCCATCGGCCTAGAACGCGTTCTAGAATCGTCTGGGCCCTGTCCGGGCGACCTCGGTGCGGCCGACGGTGCGGACGGCCGTGCCGAGGTCTTCGAACCGTTCGAGGAGCAGCAGCCCCATGCCCATTGACCCTGCCAGGGCCCTCGCCGCCGACCCCCGCTCGACCACGATCCGCTGGGACCACAAGGACGTCCAGCTCTACCACCTCGGCATCGGGGCGGGCGTCCCGGCCACCGACCCCGACGAGCTGCGCTACACCCTCGAATCCAGGCTCCACGTCCTGCCCAGCTTCGCCACCGTGGCGGGCGCGGGCATGGGCGTCGTCGGCGGACTGTCCGCGCCCGGCGTCGACGTCGACCTCGCCGCCGTCCTGCACGGCGGCCAGCGCATCGCCCTGCACCGCCCCCTGCCCGTCAGCGGCACGGCGACCTCCGCGTCACGCGTCGCCGCCGTGTACGACAAGGGCAAGGCGGCGGTCCTCGTGCTGCGCACCGAGGCGGCCGACGACGACGGGCCGCTGTGGACCAGCGACGCCCAGCTCTTCGTCCGCGGCGAGGGCGGATTCGGCGGCGAACGCGGCCCCTCGGAGCGCCTCGCCGTCCCCGACCGCGCACCCGACCGGACCGTCGAGCGCGTGATCCGTGAGGACCAGGCGCTGCTCTACCGGCTCTCCGGCGACTGGAACCCGCTGCACGCCGACCCCGAGTTCGCCAAGCTCGCCGGCTTCGAGCGGCCCATCCTGCACGGGCTCTGCTCGTACGGCATGACGCTCAAGGCCGTCGTCGACACGCTCCTGGGCGGCGACGTCACCAAGGTCCGCGCGTACGCCACCCGCTTCGCCGGCGTCGTCTTCCCCGGCGAGACCCTGCGCATCCGCATGTGGCGGCACGACGACGGCGTCCAGGCGGCGGTGACGGCGGTGGAGCGGGACGACGCCCCGGTGCTCGCGGACACGATCGTCGAACATTCGTGATCTTCCGAAGGGATCCGCCATGCGCGCAGCCGTACTGCACGAGACAGGCCAGGACAAACTCGAAGTCCTCGACGACGTCGAGGCGGTGGGCTTCGGCCCGGGCAAGGTGCGGATCCGCGTCCGGGCGACCGGACTGTGCCACTCGGACGTCTCCGCGATGACCGGCGTCCTGCCGCAGCCCGCCCCCTTCGTCCCCGGCCACGAAGGCGCGGGCGAGATCATCGAGGTCGGTGACGGGGTGGCCGGCCTGGCACCGGGCGACCGGGTCCTGCTGTGCTGGCTGCCCGCGTGCGGCGCCTGCCCGTCCTGCCGGCGCGGCCAGTCGCACCTGTGCCTGGCGGGGTTCATGAACGCGGGCACGCCCAACTTCGCCCGCCCCGGCGGTGACGTCTTCGGCTTCGCCGGCACCGGCACGTTCGCCGAGGAGGTCGTCGTCGGCGCGGGCTGCGCCGTGCCCATCCCCGACGACGTGCCCTTCGACATCGCCGCGCTCATCGGCTGCGGCGTCACGACCGGGCTCGGCGCGGCGATCAACACCGCCCAGGTGCAGGCCGGTTCGTCCGTCGCCGTCATCGGCTGCGGCGGGGTCGGCATCTCCGCGATCCAGGGCGCCCGGCTCCAGGGCGCGGCCGAGATCGTCGCGGTCGACCCGGTGGCCTCCCGGCGCGAGGCCGCCCTGCGGTTCGGCGCGACCGAGGCCGTGGCCCCCGACGGACTCGCCGACGCCAAACAGCGCGTCACCGCCGGCGAGGGCTTCGACTACGTCTTCGAGGTGGTCGGCCGGTCGCAGACGGCACGGACCGCGTACGAGACGACCCGGCGCGGCGGAACGCTGTGCGTCGTCGGCGCGGGAGCCATGGACGACCACCTCCAGCTCACGATGTTCGAGCTGTTCTTCGACGAGAAGCGCATCCTGCCCTCCCTGTACGGAGGCGGCGACGTGCTGCGCTCCTACGAACGGGCCATCGCGCTCTGGCGGGCGGGCAGGATCGACCTGGAGTCGCTGATCACCCACCGGGTCCCGCTGGCCGGGATCAACGACGCCCTGGCGCAGATGCGCAGCGGCGAGGCCCTGCGCACGTGCGTCGAGATCTGAGGGGGCCGCGATGACACTCCCTCTGGCGGGCCTCACGGCCGTCGTCACCGGCGCGGGCCGGGGGCTCGGCCGCGCGGAGGCGCGGGAACTGGCGCGGCTCGGTGCGGCCGTCGTCGTCAACGACTACGGGAAACCGGGCCATGGGGGTACCTCCCATGCCGAAGGTCATGGGGGAGGCAGCGGCGACGCGTCGGCCGCGCCCGCCGAGTCGGTCGCGGCCGAGATCCGCGCGGCGGGCGGCCGGGCGGTCGCCCACCTCGGCGACGTCGCCGACTTCGAGACGGCCCGGGGGCTGATCGACCTGGCCGTGGCGGAGTTCGGCAAGCTCGACATCCTCGTCAACAACGCGGGCATCCTGCGCGACCGCATGATCTTCTCGATGTCCGAGAGCGAATGGGACGCGGTGGTCCACGTCCACCTGAAGGGCCACTTCACCACGACGCGCTTCGCCTCGGAACACTGGCGGGCACGCGCCAAGGCGACGGGCGCGCCGGTGTACGGCCGGATCGTCAACACCTCCTCGGAGGCGTTCCTGGCGGGCTCGGCGGGCCAGCCCAACTACGCGGCGGCCAAGGGCGGGATCGTCGGCCTGACGACGTCGTCGGCGCAGGCGCTGGCGAAGTACGGGGTGACGGTGAACGCGATCTGCCCGCGGGCGCGGACCCGTATGACGGCGGACGTCTTCGGCGACGCCCCGCCCCCGGGCGCGGCCGACCCTCTGTCCCCGGAGCACGTGGCGCCTGTGGTGGGCTACCTCGCGTCCCCGGCGGCGTCGGTGGTCACCGGCCAGTTGCTGGTGGTGCACGGGGGGATGGTGGCGGTGATGGAACGCCCGAGGGTGGCGGCGAAGTTCGACACGGCGAAGGACGTGTTCACGTACGAGGAACTGGAGGCGCTGCTGACGCCCCACTTCGACGGGGAGTCGTTCGCGGCGCGCGAGGTGCTGTCACTGAGGAGGGGGTAGGGGGCGGGCGCGGCGCTTGATGCGGGGGCTGTGTTCCCGTGTGTCGCGGCGCCTCAATCGCCGGCGGGGCTGGGGTGCGCGGCGGTCTTGTTGGGGCTCTGCCGCAAGCCCCGCGCCTCAAGCGCCGGCGAGGCTGGGTGTGCGCCTCAATCGCCGACGGGGCTTGATTCGCGCCCCGTCCTCAAGCGCTGGCTGGGCTGGGTGTGCGCCTCGGTCGTCGGCGGGGCTTGATTCGCCCCCATGTGCCTGAAGCGCCCCAGCGCGGCTCGTGGTGGATGAGCCCGGCCCGGAACGGCCGACGGGCTGGGTGCCGCGCGGCGGCAGTCCAGCCCGTCTGGGGGCTTCCCCACGGCCGCCAGGCCGTAGGGGAGCTTGAGCACACCGCCCGAAGGGCGGTACAGGGGTCCGGGGCGGAGCCCCGGTTACGGGAAGGGGCGGGGTGGGGAAAACACCCCCACGCTTCAGGCGCCCCCGCCCTCCGACGCCCCCGGACGCCGGTGGCGGCCGTGCGTCGGCGCCGCCCCGTCCTCCGCCGTGGCCGCCCCACCACGATGCTTCCCCGCGCCGCCGGCGTCAGCCCCGACCGCGCCCGCCGGCTGCGGGCGCTCGTGGGCCGTGTCGGTTCGGACTTCAGACATGTGAGAACTTCACCCCGTCGCAATTGCTGATGCACTGTCACAGGGCTCCGGCAGCAAGCCCCGTAGACCCGTCACCGTCGGTGCACGGGCGGTGCGGCTGCGTAGCCCCGGCCGCAGAGTTTAACCACGGGCCGCACGGCCGGTGAGGGGTGCCTGCTGCAAGGGAACCGGCTTGCACACCACAGGACTCCCTGACGCCTCGCACGGTTCCCCACCTGCGTGTTCCGCTTGTGCCGGTTCTGTGGCCCGGCCCTCGCCGGGACTCCGCACACCGTTTGCATCCGGCAGGCCGAAGGTTTCTGCGCACCCGGCCGCACGCCCGGCCGCACGCCCGGCTCCACTCTCGGCCCCACCCCCGGCCTCGACGCCGCCCGCACCGTCCCTCGGCGCCTCCATCCGCGCCACGCCGCACGGCACTTCGCCGGTCGCGTACGGCAGTCGGAGCACCCCGTCCCTGCTCCACGTCCCCGAGCCCGCCAACCACCCGGGGGGAGGGGCAAGTTGGTGGAGGCGGCGGCCCGCCGGTCGCCATACCCCCAGCCAGCTGCCCGCCGGCCCGTCGATCCGCAGCGCCACCGCGCAGCTCTCCGGCGACAGCATCTGTCCCGGCTGCACGGCGAACGGCGTCACCAGCGCGTCCGGCAGCCGCAGGCTCTCGGGGAACCGGACCGGTCGCAGGCTGCCGAGCACGCCCCAGCCGAGCCGGTCCCGGCCCTCGCCCGGCGCGTTCGAGCGGATCAGCAGCAGGCCGCTGTCGGCGTCCGCGAGCAGCAGCCGGTCGTCGCTCTCGTCGGTGATCTCCAGCAGCGGTGTCACCACCCCGCCGAGCGCGAGATCCACCGCCACCGTCTTCACCGGTCCGCCGGGCTGCTGCCGGTCCAGGGCGAGCAGCCGTCCCGTACGGTCGAGCCACGCGCCGCCCGAGCAGCGGCCGGGCACGTCCGCGACGCGCTCGGGGCCGAACGCCCCGCCCGCCACGAGCCACACGGCCGTCGACGTCTCCCCGGGCGCCAGGGCATAGGCGTACGCGCCGTCCGGTGCGGGCGGAAGCAGGGTGAGCTCCGCGGCCTCGACGGCGCCGAGGGCCAGTTCACCGGTCCCCGGACCGGCCGGGTACAGCAGCGAGAACGTGTGCCGCTCGCCCGCACGGCGGTTGATCAGGACCCGTCCGTCGGCCAGCGGCAGCACCTCCGCATCGCGCTCCTCGGGCTGGTCCAGCGGCAGCGGGACGGCGTACGGCTCGGGGCCGTCGAGCGTCCAGCGCTCCGGGAACAGGGCGTCGCCGGTTCCGGCGAGCCGGGCCGCGTACGTACCATCCGCGGTGATCGTGAACCCCGTACGCGCCACCGCCTCTTCCTTCTTTGCGGCGGTCTCGATGGCACAGGCAGTCATCGATACGTCACCTCCGTCCATCGACGCTAGGTATCGCACTTGCTGCCGAACACTGCGAGACATGGCACTTCACACATAAGGATGGCGATGCCCGGATTTGCCTGAGACGGAGGGGGTGGTTGTGCTCGGTGACCGGAGGAGTGCTTAAGGTAAGGCACCCCTAAGTTCGTCCCCAGGAGTCACCATGTCCCTACGCCGCCGCGGCGCCGCCGCAGCCATCGCTCTCACCGCCGCACTGTCCCTCGCCGCCTGCGGCGCCGAAGGGGGCGGGGGCGACTCCGCGAAGGGCAAGGACAGCGGAAGCCAGGGCGACGCGGGCGGCAAGAAGTCCGTCGCGCAGGGCGGCGAGGACTTCGCCGACGCGGCGAAGAAGACGGCGGCCATGGGCACGGACGCCCGGCCCGGCCAGTTCCCGCGCACCATCACCCACGCCCTCGGCACGACGGAACTGAAGTCCGCGCCGAAGCGGGTCGTGGTCCTCGACGTCGGCGAGCTCGACAACGTCGCCTCCCTCGGCGTCGAGCCGGTGGGCTACGCGCCCACCGAGGGCGACGACGGCATCCCCGGCTACCTGAAGAAGCAGGCCGGCAGCCCGAAGAGCGTCGGCACGATCAACAGCCTCAACCTGGAGGCCATCGCCGCGCTGAAGCCCGACCTGATCCTCGGCAGCGAGCTGCGCGCGGCCGACAAGTACGACGAGCTGTCCAAGATCGCCCCGACGGTCTTCTCCATCCGCCCCGGCTTCACGTGGAAGGAGAACTACCTCCTCAACGCCGCAGCGCTCGACAAGACGGCCGAGGCGAAGGAGCAGCTCGGGGCCTACGAGAAGAAGGCGAAGCAGCTCGGCACGGACATCGGCGAGAAGAAGCCGACCGTCACCATGCTGCGCTACATGCCGGGCAAGATCCGCCTGTACGCGCAGGCGTCCTTCATCGGCACGATCCTGCGGGACGCGGGCGTCCCGCGTCCCGCGAACCAGCAGATCGAGGACCTGGCGGTCGAGATCAGCCCGGAGAAGATGGACCAGGCCGACGCGGACTGGATCTTCACCGGCGTCTACGGCGACCCGGCCAAGACCCAGCGCGACACCGCCCGCTCCAACCCGCTGTGGAAGAACCTCGAGGCGGTCAGGGCCGGGCAGGCCAAGGACGTTCCGGACGAGACCTGGTACCTCGGGCTCGGCGTCACGGCGGCCGACGAGGTCCTGGACGACCTGCGCGGCTACCTCGTCAAGTAGCCCGCGCCGACCGGAGGACGCCGGGAGCCGGGCGGCGCCCCGGGCGCAGACCGGTGTCCGGGCCCGGGCAGGTAGCCTTTCCCCCGTGCCCCGTCTGTCTGAAGTCATCACCGCCCTCGACGCCCTCTGGCCGCCCGAGCGGGCCGAACAGTGGGACGCGGTCGGCACGGTGTGCGGTGAGCCCGACGCCGCGGTCACGCGCGTGCTGTTCGCCGTCGACCCCGTCCAGGACGTCGTCGACGAGGCGGTGCGGCTGGGCGCCGACCTGCTGGTCACCCACCACCCGCTCTACCTGCGCGGTACGACGACCGTCGCCGCCGGCCACTTCAAGGGCCGTGTCGTGCACACGTTGATCAAGAACGACATCGCGCTGCACGTCGCCCACACCAACGCGGACACCGCCGACCCCGGCGTCTCCGACGCCCTTGCGGGCGCGCTCGACCTGCGGGTCGTACGGCCCCTGGTGCCCGACGCCTCCGACGCGAACGGGCGCCGCGGCCTCGGGCGCGTCTGCGAACTCGACCGCCCCGAGACGCTGCGCGACTTCGCCGCGCGCGCCGCGAAGCGGCTGCCCGCCACCGCACACGGCATCCGTGTCGCGGGGGACCCGGACGCCCTCGTACGGACCGTCGCGGTGAGCGGCGGTTCCGGCGACAGCCTCTTCGACCAGGTGCGGGCCGCCGGAGTGGACGCCTTCCTCACCGCCGACCTGCGCCACCACCCCGCGTCGGAGGCGACACAGCACTCTCCGCTCGGACTCGTCGACGCCGCCCACTGGGCCACCGAGTGGCCCTGGTGCGAGCAGGCGGCGGCGCAGCTCGACGAGATCTCCGACCGGCACGGCTGGGACCTGCGGGTCCACGTCTCGACGACGGTCACCGACCCCTGGTCCTCCCACCACGATTCCCCTGGAGCCCCCAACTGAACGCAGCGCCCGCCGACCAGATCCGACTCCTCGACGTACAGGCCCTCGACATGCGCCTGTCGCAGCTGGCCCACAAGCGCAAGTCGCTGCCCGAGCACGCCGAGATCGAGTCGCTGAACAAGGACCTCACGCAGCTGCGCGACCTGCTCGTCGCCGCGCAGACCGAGGAGAGCGACACCGCCCGCGAGCAGATCAAGGCGGAGCAGGACGTCGACCAGGTGCGCCAGCGCGCCACCCGCGACCAGCAGCGCCTCGACTCCGGCGCGGTCAGCTCGCCCAAGGACCTGGAGAACCTCCAGCGCGAGATCGTCTCGCTCGCCAAGCGTCAGGGCGACCTCGAGGACGTGGTCCTGGAGGTCATGGAGCGCCGCGAGTCCGCGCAGGAGCGGGTCGCCGAGCTGACCGAGCGCGTCTCGTCCGTGCAGGGCAAGGTCGACGCGGCGACGGCCCGGCGCGACGCCGTGCAGGCGGAGCTGGACGACGAGGCCGCCTCGGTCACCAAGGAGCGCGAGCTCGTGGCCGGTTCGGTGCCCGCCGACCTGCTGAAGCTCTACGAGAAGCTGCGCGTGCAGCAGGGCGGTGTCGGCGCGGCGCGCCTGTTCCAGCGCCGTTGCGAGGGCTGCCAGCTGGAGCTGAACATCACCGAGCTCAACGAGGTCCGCGCGGCCGCGCCCGACACGGTACTGCGCTGCGAGAACTGCCGCCGCATCCTCGTCCGTACGTCCGAGTCGGGGCTGTAGTGCCCGCAGTGCGCGAACTGGTCGTCGAGGCCGACGGCGGCTCCCGGGGGAACCCGGGTCCGGCCGGCTACGGCGCGGTCGTCCTCGACCCGGCCACCGGCCTGACGCTGGCCGAGGCGGCCGAGTACATCGGCGTGGCGACCAACAACGTCGCCGAGTACAAGGGCCTGGTGGCCGGGCTCAAGGCGGCCCGGGAGCTCGACCCGGAGGCGGTCGTCCGCGTCCGGATGGACTCCAAGCTCGTCGTCGAGCAGATGTCCGGCCGCTGGAAGATCAAGCACCCGGACATGCGGCCGCTGGCCGCCGAGGCCGCGTCCGTGTTCCCGTCGTCGCAGGTCACCTACGAGTGGATCCCGCGCGAGCGGAACAAGCACGCCGACCGGCTCGCCAACGAGGCGATGGACGCCGGACGCAAGGGCAGGCAGTGGGAGCCGTCGCGCTCCACGGCCGAGCTGGACACGCAGGCGGCGCGGATCGTCGGGGACGCGGCGGCCGGCGCGGCGAAGGCGCGGGCGGCGCTTGCGGGTGCGGGTGCCAGTGCCGGCGTGGTGCCGGTGGCCTCCCCGCCTGTCGCGGCGACGGTGACCCAGGCGGCGGCCGCGCCCGCGCCCGTGCCCAGCACGGGCTGGGGCGTGTCGGCGGACCTCGGCACGCCGTCCACGTTCGTGCTGCTCCGCCACGGCGAGACGGCGCTGACCCCCGAGAAGCGGTTCTCCGGCAGCGGGGGCAGCGACCCCGTCCTGTCGGAGGCGGGCCGCCGCCAGGCGGAGGCGGCCGCCACGGCCCTGGCGGCGCGCGGCACGATCCAGGCGGTCGTCACCTCACCGCTGCGCCGCTGCCGCGAGACCGCCGAGGTGGTCGCGGCCCGGCTGGGCCTCGACGTGATCGTCGACGAGGGGCTGCGGGAGACGGACTTCGGCGCGTGGGAGGGGCTGACGTTCGCGGAGGTCCGCGAGCGCTACCCCGACGACCTGGACGCCTGGCTGGCGTCCCCCAAGGCGGCCCCGACGGGCGGCGGCGAGAGCTTCGCGACGGTGACGCGCCGGGTGTCGTCGGCCCGGGACCGGCTGCTGGCGCGCCACCAGGGCCGTACGGTGCTGCTGGTCACGCACGTGACGCCGATCAAGACCCTGGCCCGTCTGGCGCTGGGGGCCCCGCCGGAGTCCCTGTTCCGCATGGAACTCTCGGCGGCGTCGCTGTCGGCGCTGGCGTACTACGCGGACGGGAACGCGTCGCTGCGTCTCCTGAACGACACGTCCCACCTCCGCTGACCCTTGGCTCGGGGGCTCCGCCCCCGCGCCCCTGCGCCTCGATCGTCGGTGGGGCTTGGTGTGCGGGGCGTTCTTGTCCGGGCTCTGCCCCGAGCCCCGCGCCTCGATCGCAGGCTGGGGGTGCCAACAGGGCTGGGTTACGGGGGCTCTGCCGCCGTAACCGTGCGCCTCAATCGGGCCAGGGGCGCCACGGCGCTGGCTATGCGCGGTGCTCTTGTCGGGGCTCCGCCCCAAGCCCCGCACCTCAATCGCCGGCGGGGCTGGAAGTTGCCGGGGCTCCCCCCGCCCCCGCGTCTCAAATGTCGGCGGCTGGGGGCCGGCGGGGGCCGGAAATCCCAGCGGGGCTCGAAGTTTCCGGCGGGGCCCGCAGCGGCAGGGGCGGCGATTTCAGCCCGTCTGGGGGCACTCCCCCTGGCTTCGCCGGGGGCCTTCGGCCGCCAGGCCGTAGGGGGAGATTGAGGACACCGCGCGGAGCGCGGTACGGGCGGAGCCGCGGTTCGGGAAGGGGCGGGGTGGGGGAGATCAACCCCATGACCTGGCAACTCACCCACGACCTCGACGAGTTCCACCACCACGCCGGCCCCCACCTCGCCGCCGACCCCGTCCGCAACACCGGACTGCTCACCGTCAGTGAGACGGTCCGGCGCCACGGACCGGGCGCGTACGGCGACAGCGGCGGTCCGCCGCCCCGCTTCGGCTGGTGGAGAGACGGCGACGGCGTCACCGGAGCCTTTCTCCAGACGCCTCCGCACCCGCCCCTCCTCGGGCCGCTCACCCCCCACCAGGCCCGTGAACTCGCCCGCGCCCTGCGGGCCGACGAGGCCGTGGTCACGGGCGTCAGGGGACCCGACGGCAGCGGCCGGGCGTTCGCGGACGAGTGGGCCGGGCCGGGGCAGTGGTCCGTGGACGTGCGGCTGCGGCTGTTCCGGCTCGGCGAGCTGTGCCCTCCCGAGCAGCCGCGCCCGGGCCGTGCCCGCAAGGCCACCACCGAGGACGTGGCGCAGGCGGCCGCGTGGATGACGGGCTTCGCCGCCGACACCGGGTCGAGCACCGATACGGACTACACCGCGAACGTGTCCCGCCGCATCGCCTACGGCGGCCTGTACTTCTGGGAGGTGGAGGGCCGGCCCGTCTCCATGGCCGCCCACTCTCCGGTGCTCGCCGGCCATGCGCGGATCGCGCCCGTCTACACCCCGCCCGAAAGCCGCGGCCGCGGCTTCGCCGGCGCGGTGACCGCCGCGGCGAGCCAGGGGGCCCTGGAGGCGGGCGCCCGGCAGGTGCTGCTCTTCGCCGACGTGGACGACCCGGTCGCCAACCGCCTGTACGAGCGCCTGGGTTACCGCCCGCTCGCCCCCTACGTGGAGCTGGACTTCGGCCGGTAGGACACCGGGCGGGACGTCAGGCCGACAGCGCGCGGCCGGCGTCCTGCCCGCGCAGCCCCGCCGCCTCCCGCGCCAGCGTCTCGACCCGGCCCCAGTCCCGGGCCGTCAGCGCGTCGGCCGGCAGCATCCAGGTCCCGCCGACACAGCCCACGTTCGGCAGCGCCAGGTACGCGGGGGCCGACGCGAGCGAGACGCCGCCCGTCGGGCAGAAGCGGGCCCCGGGCAGCGGGCCGGCGAGCGACCGCAGGTACGCGGTGCCGCCCGCCGCCTCCGCCGGGAAGAACTTCATCTCGTGCACGCCGCGCTCCAGCAGCGCCACGACCTCCGAGGCCGTCGAGACGCCCGGCAGGAACGGCACGCCCGACCCGCGCATGGCCGCCAGCAGCGTGTCCGTCCATCCGGGACTGACCAGGAAGCGCGCCCCGGCCACCACCGCCGCGTCGACGCTGCCCGGCGAGACCACGGTGCCCGCGCCGACGACCGCGTCCGGCACCTCCGCCGCGACGGCCCGGATCGCGTCGAGCGCGCCGGGCGTACGCAGCGTCACCTCGATGGCGGGCAGCCCGCCCGCTACGAGGGCACGGGCGAGGGGCACGGCGTCGGCCGCGTCGTCGATGACGACGACGGGCAGCACGGGCGCGAGGTCCAGCACGGACGGGGCGGAGGTCATGCGCCCCATCCTGCCCAGGACATGCATGAAGCGCAACGAGCGTTGCGTCCTGTGCAATGACTCAGTGGATCTCCGACACGAGCACGTCGAGCTTCCCCGCCGCCGGTGTCTCCACCTCGTACCCGAGGTCCCGCAGCGCCTCCACCAGTTCGCCCGGCGACCCGGGCGCCGTCCCCGCCTCCAGCAGGCTCCGTACGATCCGCCCCTTCGTCGCCTTGTTGAAGTGGCTGACCACCTTCCGGGTCGGCGCGTGCAGCACCCGCACCGTCGCCGTACGCGCCGCGATCTCTCCCTTCGGCTTCCACGCCGCCGCGTACGCCGACGACCGCAGGTCCAGGACCAGCCCGTCCCCGGCCGCGTCCGGCAGCACCGACGCCATCGGGCCCCGCCAGTACGCACCGAGCGCGCCCAGCCCCGGCAGCTTCACGCCCATCGAGCAGCGGTAGGAGGGGATGCGGTCGCCGAGACGCACCGCGCCCCACAGCCCGGAGAACACCAGCAGCGACTGCCGGGCCCGCCGACGGGCGGCCGCGTCCAGCGTGGCCAGGCCCAGCGCGTCGTACAGCACGCCCGTGTAGATCTCGCCGGCCGGACGCGTACCCGCGGTCCGCAGCCCGGCGTTCTTCGCGACCTCGCCGCGCAGCCCCTCGCTCAGACCGAGAACTTCCCGCGCCTTCGTCTCGTCCGCGGCGCACAGTTCGACCAGCTCGTCCAGGACGGCGGCGCGTGCCTCGGCGAGCCCCGGCAGGGACAGCGACTCGGGCTTCAGGGGCGCCCCGCGGCCGGAAGCGGCCTTCCCCTCCGACGGCGGCAACAGAACGAGCACGGCAGATCTCCTTCATGACGTACGGGGGAGGGGGTGCGGCCCCCGAGCCAGCCTACAAAGCGGGCGGGCCGCCGAAATGCCACGGCCCCCGCCCCGCCATACGCTCGGTCCATGCCCCGCCGCCCCATCCGTCTGACCGGCGCAGCCGAGGCCCCGCCGCTGCGCGCCGCCCTGCGCGAGCTGCGCGCGGCGATCGGCGTCGGCGAGGACTTCCCGGCCGCGGTACTCGCCGAGGCGGAACAGGCCGCCCGCGCACCCCGCCTGCCCGGATCCGACGAGACCGGCATCCCGTTCTTCACCATCGACCCGCCGGGCTCGGTCGATCTCGACCAGGCGATGCACCTGACACGGCGCGAGGGCGGCGGCTTCCGCGTCCGGTACGCGATCGCCGACGTCGCCGCGTTCGTCACACCCGGCGGGGCGCTGGACGCCGAGGCCCACCGCCGGGTGCAGACCCTGTACTTCCCCGACGGGAAGATCCCGCTGCACCCGCCGCTGCTCTCCGAGGGCGCCGCCAGCCTGCTCCCCGGCCAGACCGCGCCCGCCCTGCTGTGGCGCATCGACCTCGACTCCGAGGGCCGCGCCGTGACGACCGACGTACGCCGGGCCCTCGTCCGCAGCCGGGCCAGGCTCGACTACGCGGGCGCGCAGCAGCGGATCGACGCCGGCACGGCCGAGGAGCCGCTCGCCCTGCTCAAGGAGATCGGCGCCCTGCGCGAGGCGCTGGAGGTCGAACGCGGCGGGATCTCCCTCAACGTCCCCGAGCAGGAGGTCGTCCAGCAGGACAGCACCTACGCCCTCGAATACCGGGCCCCGCTGCCCGCGGAGGCGTGGAACGCCCAGATCTCCCTGCTGACCGGCATGGCCGCGGCCGACCTGATGGTCGCGTACGGCACCGGCATCCTGCGCACGCTGCCCACCGCCCCCGACGGTGCGGTGGCCCGGCTGCGCCGCTCGGCGACCGCGCTGCACATCGACTGGCCGCACCACGTCTCGTACGCGCAGCTCGTGCGCTCCCTCGACCCGCACGACGGCCGGCACGCGGCCTTCCTCCAGGAGTGCACGACGCTGCTGCGGGGCGCGGGGTACACGGCGTTCACCGGAGGCGTGCTGCCCACGCCCGCCGTGCACGCGGCCGTCGCGGACGAGTACACGCACTGCACCGCGCCGCTGCGCCGGCTCGTCGACCGCTACGCCGGTGAGCTGTGCCTGGCGGCGGTGGCAGGGCAGGAGCCGCCGCCATGGGTGAGCGAGGCGCTGGAGGAGCTGCCCAGGGAGATGGCCGAGGGGTCCCGGCGGGCGGGCACGGCGGAGCGCGGGTACGTCGACATCGTGGAGGCGGCCGTGCTGCGCGACCGCGTCGGCGAGGTCTTCGACGCGGTGGTGGTCGACGTCAAGGACAACGAGCCGTCCGTCGGCACCGTCCACCTGGAGGACCCGGCGGTGGTGGCCCGGGTGGAGAGCGACGGCACCGGCCTGCCCCTGGGGGAGCGGCTGCGGGTACGGCTCACGCAGGCCGACCCGGTCCACGCGAAGGTGCTGTTCGCTCCCGCGTGACGGCCTCGCGCGGGGCCTCGGCGAATGCGCGGGCGTCGTCGGCGAGAACGTCATGGTCAAGCGTCGCCCGCACACGGTCACGTGACCGTGTGCCACGATCGAGGGAACGAGCTCGATCTCACGGACGGTGGGTGTCTCGATGTCCGACGCTGACGACATGACTGCCATGCCGCATGAACCACTCACGCAGGCACAGTTCCTGCTGGAGGACTTCCTGGCGTTGGACACGCCGGAGGGGTACCGCGCGGAGCTGATCGAGGGGGAGATCGTCGTGACGCCGCCGCCGGACGGGGACCACGAGGACTACATCAGCTTGATCGTCACGCAGGTGATCAGGCGATCACGGAGCGACATGATGTTCTCCGGAAACAAGGGCCTGACCCTCAAGGAGGCACCCGGTGCCCCGAAAGACCACGTCATCCCGGACGGGACCTTCGCGCCCAGGGAGCTGCGTCTCTATCGTGGCGCTGACTCCTGGATGCCCTGCGAAGGAGTGGCGATGGTCCTTGAGGTCACGTCACGCCGGGCGAAGGTCGACCGCGAGGTCAAGCGCCGCGGCTACGCACGCGGAGGCGTCCCGCTCTATCTCCTCGTGGACCGGGACACCTCCACTGTGACGCTCTTCAGCGAGCCCGAGGACGGCGACTATCGCCAGCACAACCTGGCGCCCTTCGGCAAGCCCCTCCCTCTCCCCGAGCCCTTCGGCTTCGACCTGGAGACCGCCGAGTTCCTCTGAAACGCCAGGTAGCATGGTCGCCACGGCAGACGAGCCGGGCGGGCGGCCGCGTGGGGGTCCTGCGAAGGATCTCCCCGAGGAACGTCCGGGCTCCACAGGGCAGGGTGGTGGGTAACGCCCACCCGGGGTGACCCGCGGGACAGTGCCACAGAAAGCAGACCGCCGGGGGCCTCGGTCCTCGGTAAGGGTGAAACGGTGGTGTAAGAGACCACCAGTGCCCAGGGTGACCTGGGCAGCTAGGTAAACCCCACCTGGAGCAAGGTCAAGAGGGGCCATTTCGGTGGCCCTGCGCGGACGATCGAGGGCTGCCCGCCCGAGTCCGCGGGTAGACCGCACGAGGCCGGCGGCAACGCCGGTCCTAGATGGATGGCCGTCGCCGAGGGGGCCGCGAGGACCCCTCGGAACAGAACCCGGCGTACAGCCCGGCTCGTCTGCCGCCATGACGTGGCCGAGGGGCCCGCGACCTGGTGTCGCGGGCCCCTCGCCGTATCCCCGTCCTCGGTCAGACCGCCGTCGTCACCGCCGCGGCCCCGTGGTCGGCGGGGACGCCGGCGTCGCGGGAGCGCATGGCGCGCAGCCGTGCCGTGCACCAGATGCCCATCACCGAGATGGCCATCAGCAGGGCAGCGGCAGGCCAGTAGTGGCCGCCGGCCAGGGCGGTGAGGGAGACCGCCGCCAGCGGGGCGAAGCCGCCGAAGATCATGTTGCAGATCTGGTAGGACAGCGAGATCCCGGTGTAGCGGACGCGGGGAGCGAAGCCCTCGGCGAGGATCGCCGCGATCGGGCCGTACAGCGCCGACATCACGAACCGCATCGCCAGCATCATCGCGTAGATCAGGAAGACGCTCCCCGTCCCCATCACCAGGAACTGCGGCACGGCCAGGACCACCACACCGACCAGGCCGCCGATCACGACCTTGTGCGGGCCGACGCGGTCGCCGAGCCAGGACAGGCCGGGGGTGACGGCCAGTTCCACGAAGGCGGCCAGGGTCAGGCCGTTGAGCAGCATCGACTCGGACAGGTGCAGTTCACCGGTGCCGTACGTGAGCAGGTAGCTGGTGACGACGTAGTAGCCGCCGGTGGCCGTGGCCAGGGCGAAGACTCCGACGAGCACCGTGCGCCAGGACGTCTGGAAGACCTCCAGCACCGGCAGCTTGTCCTGCTCGGTGCGCTGGGCGCGGATCTCCTCCATGACCGGGGCCTCCTCCAGCTTGAGCCGGATGACGAGGCCGATGACGACGAGCACGGCGGACGCGAGGAACGGCACGCGCCAGCCCCAGGCGGTGAACGCCTCGTCGCCCCACAGGCTCATCAGCGAGAAGGCGCCGGTCGACAGCAGGGCGCCGACCGAGGAGCCGAGCTGGGCGAACGAGCCGAAGAAGGTGGCCCGGCCCGTGGGGGCGTTCTCGACGGCGACGAGCACCGCGCCGCCCCACTCGCCGCCGATCGCGATGCCCTGGATCAGGCGCAGGATGATCAGCAGGGCGGGGGCGAGGGCGCCGGCCTGGGCGTAGGTGGGCAGCAGGCCGATCGCGAAGGACGCGATGCCCATCATCAGCAGGGTGATGACCAGGGTCTTCTTGCGTCCGACCCGGTCGCCTATGTGGCCGAAGACGATGCCGCCGAGCGGCCTCAGCAGGAAGCCGACGGCGAACGTGCCGAACGCGGACAGGGTCTTGAGCAGTGGCGGCATGTCGGCCGGGAAGAACACGTCGTCGAAGACGATCGCGGCCGCGGTGGCGAAGGCATAGAAGTCGTACCACTCGATGGACGTGCCCACGAGTGCGGCGAAGGCGGCTCTCAGGGGGTTCTGCGGCTTCGTGGGCGTGGCTGGCTGGGACACGAGGGCCTCCGGCGAGGAGCGGGGACGGGGATCGGGGAGGGCGAGCGGGGGAGGCGGGGTCAGCGGCCGGGGGCGGCCCAGGCCCGCGTGCCGCCGATCCAGGTCTCGCGCACGCCGATCGAGGCGAGCTCGGAAGGGTCGGCGAGCAGCGGGTCGCGGTCCAGGACGACGAAGTCGGCCAGCATGCCCGGCACGAGCGAGCCCACTGCCGCCTCCCGGTGCAGGGCCCTCGCGGCCGCGGCGGTGTGGGCGTGCAGGCCGTCGGCGACGGACAGTCGCAGCGACTCGTCGCCGAGCACCGTGCCGAGCACGGTCCGTCGGGTCGCGGCCGCCGAGACGGCCTCCAGCGGCGCGGGCGGTGCGACCGGCGCGTCGGAGGAGAACACCACGGGCACACCGGCGGACAGGCACGGTCCCGCGGGGTTGTAGCGGTGGCCGAGGTCGCCGACCGCGGTGAGCGTGCCGTCGCCGGTGCGCAGATGGTGCTGCGGCTGCATGACCGGTACGACCCCGAGGCCCGCCATGCGGGTGATCTGCTCGTCGGTGGGCAGCCCGCAGTGCTCGATGCGGTGACGCATGCCGGCGCGGGGGACGTCCGCCTGCGCCTTCTCGACGGCGTCGAGCACCATGCCGATGGCGAACGGCGACTGGGCGTGGGTCGCCGTCTGCAGTCCGGCGCCGTGGGCGCGCCGGACGATCTCGACGTACTCCTCGGCCGAGTGGTAGAGCTGCCCGTGGTGGCAGCAGTCGGCGGCGTACCCGTCGGGGAAGTAGGCCGTCCAGCCGCCGAGCGTGCCGTCCGCGTAGAACTTCACGCCCTGCACGCGGAAGAGGTCGTCGCCGAAGCCGTGGACCACACCGAGTTCGAGGGCCGTGTCGAGCAGGGCGGAGGTCAGGTACGCCGAGACGCGCATCCGCAGCGCCCCGCGCTCGCGGGCCCGCAGGTACGTCTCCATCTCGCGGCGCGAGGCCTGGGCGTCGCCGACCGTCGTCACACCGGCGGCGAGGAAGGTCTCCTGGGCGCGCAGCAGGTGGTCGGCCATGACGTCGTCCGGCTCGGAGAGGTGGAAGTTCGGGCCGTGGTTGCCGATCTTCACCCCGCCGGGGCCGGTGAGCCGGTCGCAGGCCGCGTCCCACAGCTGCCCGTCCGGCTCCCCGGTCTCGAAGCGGCCGATGGAGCCGCCGTCCGGGTCGGGGGTGCCCGCGGTGATGCCGCAGGCGTGCAGGGTACGGGTGTTGACGACGCCGCCGTGGCCGGAGGCGTTCATCACGTACACCTCGCGGTCGGTGGCGATCCGGTCGAGGTCGTGGCAGGTGGGGTGGCGGCGCTCGGCGAGGCGTCGGTGCTCGTAGCCGAAGCCGCGCACGGGTACACCCGCGGGCAGCTCACGGGCGGCCCCGGACAGCACCGCGACCAGGGTCTCGATGTCGGGGACGTGCTCGGGGCGGCAGTCGACCCAGGCCAGCGCCTGCCCGTACATCACGGGGTGGCAGTGGGCGTCGACGAAGCCGGGGTGGACGAGGCCGCCGTCCAGTTCCAGCGTCTCGTCCACCCGGCCGCCGAGGGCCGCGCGGGCGTCGTCGGCGGTGCCGGCGTGGACGATCCGGTCGCCGCGCACGGCGAGCGCCTCCGCACGGACCGCGCTGCCGGGTGCGGCCACGTCGGCGCCCGTCACCAGCAGCGTGCGGTCGGCGGAGGCATCGGCGAGGGGGTGGTGCATGGGGTCCTGCTTTCGGCCAAGGAGGAGGGTGCCGGGGTCGAAAGACGACACGCATCGGCTGATTCGTTCGTCAGGACGATAGATAACGAACGACAAGTTGGCCAGACCTTGGATTGAATAACTCTTCGGAAGTTTTCTGATCTCTCGCTTACGGATCGTCTGTCGGGATGTCGCTCGGCGATCAGGCGGCCGGAGCGCCCAGGTCGTACCGCTCCTTGACCAGCTCCAGGTGCACCCAGCTCTCCACCCCGCGCACGCCCGCGCGGCCCCGCATCTCGTCGAGGGTCACGCGCACCGCCGCGAGCGACTCCGCCGTGATCGTGCCGACGAGCTCCGCCCGGCCGACGCACGCCGACAGGAACGACACCCGCTCCAGGCCGGCCAGGGCGGTGGCCACCGGCTCCCGCGCGCCCTCGACCCGTACCGCGAAGCCGCAGAGGTAGCCCATGCCCAGCAGCTCCGGACGCACCAGGGCCAGCACCTTCACCACGCCGCCGTCCAGCAGGCGCAGCGTGCGCGAGCGCGTGGCGCCGGGGGACAGGCCGACGCGTTCGGCGAGTTCCGCGAAGGGCAGGCGCCCGTCCCGCTCCAGCTCGTCGAGGATCTGCCGGTCCGTCTCGTCGAGTTCGTTCACGCCGGGCGTGGTCGCGAGCAGATACGGGTCCTTCAGGTGCTCGATGCTGATGAGCGGGTCGACGACCGAGACGCCCGGAAGCGACCGGACCCGCTCGATGGCCCGGTCCAGCGCGTCGAAGTCCTCGGTGCGCAGCTCGGCCATGACGGCGCGCTGCCCGGCGGTGAGCGTGACGAACGGCGCCTGGGGCATCGCCGCGATCTCGCGGGCGACGGTCTCCGCCGGTCCGTGGGTGTCGATGGACAGGTGCGCGGAGGCCGTCAGCCCGCGCACGGCCGGATGGACCACGGCGACGACCCGTACGGCCCCGGACTCGAGCAGCCGCTGCACGCGTGCGCGGGTCGCCGGCCTCGACAGGCCCACGCGCTGCGCCAGCGTCTCGTAGGTGAGGCGGCCGTCGGTCTGCAGTTCGCGGACGACGGCCAGGTCGATGCGGTCCAGATCCACCTGGGCTGATCCCCTCGGCTCGGTGGCCCCGGCGCGTGCCGCGCCGAGGTCCGCTGACATTCTCGGGCACCGCGGGTGCCGTGGGTCCCGTCGGTGACGGGCCTCACTGACGTTCGCAGCGGACGGGTGTGGACAATCGGGGAGAACGAATCGTAAGTTCAATGCATCACTGACCGACGAATCATCTGCGGAGGATCGTATGGGGCGGCCCGTCGTCGTCTTCACCGACACCGAGGACCTCGATCCAGGGCCCGGTGCCCGGCTGCTGGCCGACGCCGGCTTCGACGTACGCGTCGCCGGCAGCCGCGACCCCGATGTCATCGCCCGGGCCGGAGCGGACGCCGTGGCGCTGGTCGTCGGCTACGCGCGCATCGACGCCGCGCTGCTCGACCGCCTGCCACAGCTGCGGATCCTGGCCACCATGTCCGCCGGCTTCGACATGGTCGACACCGCGGAGGCCCGGCGCCGCGGCCTGTGGGTGGCCAACCTGCCGGACGCGGCCACCGAGGACGTGGCCGTCCACGCCCTCGCGAGCGCCCTGTCGCTCGTCCGCCGGCTCCCGCAGGCCGACGCCGTCGTTCGGTCCGGCGGCTGGAACGCGGAGTTCGCGGCCGCCGAACTGCCGCGCCGGGCCAGCGACCTGACCCTGGGCCTGGTCGGTCTCGGCCGCATCGCCCGCCACCTGGCCGCTCTCGCCGCACCGGTCTTCGGCCGGATCGCCGCGTACGACCCGCACGCGGCGGACGGGCACTGGCCGGCCGGCGTCCGGCGGTACGCCGACCTCGACGCCCTCGCGGCGGACTCCGACGTGCTGTCCCTGCACGTCCCGCTCACACCGCGGACGCACGGGCTGGCCGGCGCGCGGCTGCTGGGACGGATGCGGCCCGGCAGCTTCCTCGTCAACGTCGCCCGCGGCGAACTCGTGGACCCGTCCGCCCTGCTGGACGCCCTCGACAGCGGGCGGCTCACCGGCGCCGCGCTCGACGTCTTCCCCGTCGAACCGCCGCCCGCGGGCGACGCGCTGCGCCGCCACCCGGGCATCCAGCTGTCGCCGCACAGCGCCTACCTCTCCGACACCTCGCGCCGCGCGTACGTGTGCAAGCCCGCCGAGAACGTCATCGCCTGGCTGCGCACCGGCCGCCCGCTGACCCCCGTGGTCGACCCGTCCACCGCCGTCCCCGCCTGAGGAGCCACCGCATGACCGCCGACCTGGCGACGACCACCGCCCCCGCCGCTGCCGCCGAGGAACTGCGGCTGCGCCGCGAACTCGCGGCCGTGTACCGGCTCGTGGCGCACTTCCGGATGACCGACCTGATCTTCACCCACATCTCGCTGCGGCTGCCGGGCCCCGAGCACCACTTCCTCATCAACCCCTACGGGCTCCTCTTCGAGGAGATCACCGCCTCCAACCTGGTGAAGATCGACCTGGAGGGCAACCCGGTGGAGCCCACCCCGTACCCGGTGAACCCGGCCGGATTCGTCATCCACAGCGCCATCCACGCCGCCCGCGCGGACGCCCACTGCGTCCTGCACACCCACACCAAGGCGGGCTGCGCCGTCGCCGCGCAGGAGGGCGGGCTGCTGCCGCTCAACCAGATGTCGATGGAGTTCCACAACCGCGTCGGCTACCACGACTACGAAGGCGTCGCCCTCAACCTCGACGAGCAGCGGCGGCTCGTCGCGGACATCGGCGGGCACCCGGCGCTGATCCTGCGCAACCACGGCCTGCTGACGGTGGGTGAGAGCGCGGCCCAGGCGTTCCTGCGCATGTACTACCTGGAGAAGGCGTGCGAGATCCAGGTCACCGCGCAGGCCGGCGGCGGGCCGCTGGTCCTGCCGCCCGCCGAGGTGTGCGAGTACACCGCGCGGCAGCTCGCGGGCGAGGCGGACGCGGACTTCCAGGACGACGACGCGTACGACCTGGCGTGGGCTGCGATGCTGCGGCTCCTCGACCGGATCGCCCCCGACTACAAGGACTGATCCGCCCCGACGAGCGGGCCGACGCCCGGGTGGCCGCCGCCGGAAGGTGCCGCGCGGCGGGGCGGTGTACCGATGGAGGCGACCCACCCGTGAGCGGAAGGACCACCGCCGTGCCCATCGCCGTCAGCAAACTCACCGAGCCCGCCGTCCGCGCCTTCGTCACCGCGGTCAACGCCCACGACCGCGAAAGCTTCCGTGCCGCGCTCACGCCGGGCGCCACCATGTCCGACGACGGCAGCGAGCGGGACGTCGACGACTGGACCGAAAGCGAGATCTTCTCGTCGAACGGTCACATGGACGTCGAGAAGCAGACCGCCGACGGGCTCGGCCTGATCGCCCGCTACCGCAACGACACCTGGGGCGAGATGCGCACCACGTGGCGTTTCACCGTCGAGGACGGGAAGGTGGGCCGCTTCGAGACCGGGCAGGCCTGAGCCGCCATCGCTTGGCCCGCCGGGACGGCGCGGACCGGTCCCGCCCTCAGCCGTGGGGCCGGCTCCCGGCCCGCCGGGCCGCGCGACCGGCCCTCAGCCGTGCCCCCGCCGCGGTCACCCGCGGCCGATGAACGGCATGTTCGTCGCCAGCACCGTCGCGAACTGGACGTTCGCCTCCAGTGGCAGCTCCGCCATGTGCCGTACGGTGCGCGCCACATCGGCCGCGTCCATCACCGGTTCGGCCGCCAGTTCGCCGTTCGCCTGAAGGATGCCCGCCTGCATGGGCCGGGTCATCTCCGTCGCGGCGTTGCCGATGTCGATCTGGCCGCAGGCGATCGAGTACGGGCGCCCGTCGAGTGAGATCGACTTCGTCAGCCCGGTCAGCGCGTGCTTCGTCGCCGTGTACGGCGCCGAATGCGGGCGCGGCACCTGCGCCGAGACCGAGCCGTTGTTGATGATCCGGCCGCCCTGCGGGTCCTGGTCCTTCATGTGGCGGAACGCCGCCTGCGCGCACAGGAAAGCACCCGTCAGATTGACGTCCACCACCTTGCGCCATGCGGAGTAGGGCACGTCCTCGAAGGGGATGTCGCCGGGACCGAACGTGCCCGCGTTGTTGAACAGCAGGTCCACCCGTCCGTAGCGGTCGCGGACCGCCGCGAACAGCGCGTCCACCGCGGCCGGGTCGGTCACGTCCGTCGGCACGCACAGGACGTCGGCGTCCGGGCCCGCCAGGGCCGCCGTCTCCTCCAGCGCCTCGGCGCGCCGGCCCGCCAGCGCGACCGCCCAGCCGGGGCGGCCGCCCGTCTCCTTCGCGGCGGCCGCCAACTCCAGCGTCACGCTCCGGCCGATGCCCGAGCCCGCGCCCGTCACCACCGCGATCCTCCGTACAGCGTTCATGGGGCGCAGCGTACGCGCCTGTGCCCTACACGGAACTCATCCGACCGCCATACGGATGTTGTGTCCTCGACAACGTCGATTCGTCACCGGCCACTCCAATGCGACTGACAACAGCCGTAAGGGGAGGGCCACATGACACCCGCGTCGCACCGGAATCACGCACCCGAGCTCAGAGCGGCGGCCGCACGGCACCTGGGCCGCCGCACCTTCCTCACCGTCACCTCCGCGGCGGCCGCGCTCGCCTTCAGCGTGGGCCTGCCCGGCACGGCGCACGCCGCCGAGGCCGACGCCCGGAAGATCACCGCGGACCCGTTCACCCTGGGCGTCGCCTCCGGCGACCCGCAGCCCTCCTCCGTCGTGCTCTGGACGCGTCTCGCGCCCAGTCCGCTGGAGCCCGGCAGCGGTCTGCCGCAGGCCCGCTTCCAGGTCCGCTGGGAGCTCGCGCACGACGCGCGCTTCACCCGGATCGCCAAGCGCGGCGGCGCCACCGCCCACCCGGAGTTCCACCACAGCGTCCACGTGGAGGCCACCGGCCTCGACCCGGACCGCGTCTACTACTACCGCTTCCGCGCCGGGAACTGGATCAGCCCGGCCGGCCGCACCCGCACCGCGCCCGCCCGCGGCGCCCGGATCGGCGAGCTGAAGCTGGCCGCCGTGTCCTGCCAGGCGTACCACGACGGCTACTTCACCGCGTACCGGCACCTCGCCGACGAGGACCTCGACGTCGTCTTCCACCTCGGCGACTACCTCTACGAGTACGCCGTCAACGCCGTCGGCGGCGCCCGCAACTACACCGACCGCCGGCTGCCCGCCCACGTCAACCGCGAGACGGTCACGCTGGAGGACTACCGGCTGCGGTACGGCCTCTACAAGTCCGACCCCGACCTCATGGCCGCGCACGCGGCCCACCCCTTCGTCGTCACCTGGGACGACCACGAGACCGAGAACAACTACGCGGACGAGACGCCCGAGAACGACGTGCCGCCGGAGGAGTTCCTGCTGCGCCGGGCCGCCGCCTACCGCGCGTACTGGGAGAACCAGCCGCTGCGCGCCCCCCAGCAGCCCACCGGCCCGGACATGACGCTCTACCGCCGGCTGCACTTCGGGCAGCTCGCGCAGTTCGACGTCCTCGACACCCGCCAGTACCGCTCCGACCAGGCGTACGGCGACAAGGCGCACGCCCCGGGCCCCGAGTCCGAGGACCCGTCGCGCACCATGATCGGCGCGACGCAGGAGCGCTGGCTCATCGACGGCTGGCGCGCCTCCGACGCCGTGTGGAACGTCGTGCCGCAGCAGGTCAACTTCTCGCAGCGCAAGCTGGACCTGGTCGAGCCGGCCAGGGTCAGCATGGACGCCTGGGACGGCTACCCGGCCTCCCGCGACCGCGTCCTGGACGGCGCCGAGGCCGCCGGCGTCGAGAACCTGATGGTCCTCACCGGCGACGTCCATGTCGCGTACGCCTACGACATCAAGCGCGACTACGAGACGCCCGGCGCGAAGACCGTCGGCACCGAGATCGTCGCCACGTCCGTCTCCAGCGGCAGGGACGGCGCCGACCGGCCGGCCACCTGGGAGACGTACACCAAGGCCAATCCGCACATGAGGTTCTACAACGGGCGGCGCGGCTACGTGACCGTCACCCTCGGCGAGCAGCAGGCGCGCGCCGACTTCCGCTCCATGGACTTCGTCACCAGGCCGGGCGGGTCGATCGCCACGTCCGCGTCGTTCGTGACCGAGGCCGGCGACCCCGGTCTGCGGCAGGTCTGACGCTCACTCACCGGGAACTCGCCCGGGAAACTCATCCGGGAAGCGGACGCCGATGCGGTCACGCACCGCGTCGAGCGTCCGCATCACGGCGCGGGTGCCGTCCAGCGGGACGCCTGTCCGGCGGATCAGGATCCGGCGCCGGAGCGTCCGAGTGACGAAGTCCACTGCTTCCGGATCCGCTGCGAACGAACGAGCTGAGAGCATGGTTCGTTGAATCAAGGAACGGAGCTGTCGATGCCGGAGAGCGGCCAGAGCCCCCAAGGACCCGTCCCCGAAGCCGATCCGGCACTTTCCTCTCCCGCCACAGGGCCCCGTGCGGAAGCCGCGGCCACCCGCCGCGCCGGTCTGCTGGTCACGCTCGTGCTGGGCGGACTCACCGCACTTCCCCCGCTGTCCATGGACATGTACCTGCCGGCGCTTCCGCAGGTCACCGACTCCCTGCGCGCACCCGCCGCGACCGTGCAGCTCACGCTGACCGCGTGCCTCGCCGGCATGGCGCTGGGACAGCTCGTCGTCGGCCCGATGAGCGACAAGTGGGGACGCAGGCGGCCGCTGCTCATCGGCATGACCGTGTACGTCGTCGCCACCGTGGTCTGCGCGCTCGCCCCCAGCGCCGGACTCCTCATCGGCTTCCGCCTGGTGCAGGGACTCGCGGGCGCCGCCGGCATCGTCATCGCCCGCGCCGTGGTCCGGGACCTCTACGACGGCATGGAGATGGCCCGGTTCTTCTCCACTCTGATGCTGATCTCCGGGGCGGCGCCGATCATCGCGCCGCTGATCGGCGGCCAGGTGCTGCGGCTGACGGACTGGCGCGGCATCTTCGTCGTCCTCGCCGCGGTCGGCCTCGTGCTCACCCTCGTCGTGGCGAAGTGGCTGGGCGAGACGCTGCCCGTCGAACGGCGCCACGGGGGAGGGGTCGGCGAGGCGCTGCGCACGATGCGCGGACTGCTCGGGGACCGCGCCTTCACCGGCTACATGCTGGTGGGCGGACTCGCCTTCGCCGCCCTGTTCGCGTACATCTCCGCGTCCCCGTTCGTGATGCAGGAGATCTACGGGGCCTCGCCCCAGCTGTTCAGCCTGCTCTTCGGCCTCAACGCGGTCGGACTGATCACGGCCGGGCAGATCAACGGCAAGGTGCTCGTCGGGCGGGTCGGCCTCGACAAGGTGGTCGCCGTGGCGCTGACGGTGCTCACGCTCGCGGCTGCGGTGCTGCTGCTGATGACGGCGGGCGTGTTCGGCGAGGTGGGCCTGGTGCCGGTGGCCGCGGGCCTGTTCGTGCTGTCGGCGGCGATGGGCTTCGCCTCGCCGAACACCACCGCGCTGGCGCTGCTGCGCACGCCGCACGCGGCCGGTTCGGCCTCGGCCCTCATCGGCACGTCGTCGTTCCTCGTCGGCGCGGTCGCGTCCCCCCTGGTGGGCATCGCGGGCGAGGCGACGGCGGTCCCGATGGCCGTGGTCCAACTGTGCTGCGGGGTGGCGGCGCTGGTGTGCTTCGCGGTCCTGTGCCGCCCCTGGCAGCGCGACCGGTCCGGCTCGTCCGCGGCTGCCGCCGAGGTCTGAGAACCTACGCCCTGCGGCGGGGACGGCCGAGCAGGTGGCGCCGGTCCCGGGAGTCCGTCCAGGTGAAGCGGCCCACGTCCGAGATCTGCGCGTCCGGCACGCGTACGTGCGCGGGCAGCGGCTCGGGGCCTGCGGCGGCCGGCATGGCGCGGCAGCGTGACAACGGGCCCCGGACGCGGGGAAGTTCGCCGCAGGGCGCGGAGGTGCGGCGTCCTGGGCCGTCCGTGCGCCCCCGTTCCGGCAGGCCGGACGTGCCTAGAATCTCCCGGTGAACGCCTCCGCCCCCACCGCCGAGATCCTGCGCGGCGCCCTCGCCGGGCTGCTGGACGGCCTGCCGCCCCGGCAGGCCGCGCAGGCCGTCGAGCGGCTGATCGCCAACTACCGGGGCACCACCCCGACCGACGCCCCCGTGCTCCGCGACCGCTCCGACGTCGCCGCCTACGCCGCGTACCGAATGCCCGCGACCTTCGAGGCCGTACGGTCCGCGCTCGCGGCGCTGCGCCGGGCGGCGCCCGCGTGGACGCCGGCCACGCACACCGACATCGGTGGCGGCACGGGCGCGGCGAGCTGGGCGGTGGCCGACGCGTGGGAGGAGCCGGCGCCGGAGACGACGGTGCTCGACTGGGCGGAGCCCGCGCTGGAGCTGGGCCGCGAGCTGGCGCTCGCCTCGCCTCTGCCGTCGCTGCGGGCCGCGCGCTGGCAGCGCTCTCGGATCAGCTCGGCGCTCCACATCGAGAGCACCGATCTCGTGACGGTGTCGTACGTCCTGAACGAGCTGTCCGAGGCCGACCGGGCCGCCGTGGTCGCCGAGGCGGCGCGTGCGGCGCAGGCCGTCGTGATCGTCGAGCCCGGGACGCCCGACGGCTACGAGCGGATCATCGAGGCCCGCGACGCGCTGATCGCGGCAGGCCTCACCGTCGCAGCCCCCTGCCCCCACAGCGCGGCGTGCCCCATAGAGCCCGGCGCCGACTGGTGCCACTTCTCGGCCCGCGTCTCCCGCTCGTCCCTGCACCGGCAGGTCAAGGGCGGCTCGCTGGCCTACGAGGACGAGAAGTTCAGCTATGTCGCGGCCGTGCGCTTCCCCGCCGCTCCGGCGGACGCCCGGGTGATCCGCAAGCCGCAGATCCGCAAGGGCCTGGTCCTGCTGGACCTGTGCGCGAAGGACGAGGCGCTGCGCCGCGAGACGGTCACCAAGCGGCACGGCGACCGGTACCGCGCGGCGCGCGACGCGGCGTGGGGCGACACGTGGCCGCCCCACGACGGTGACGGGGCGGACGGCTCAGGGGCGTAGCTCCTGGGTGCAGCACTTCACACTGCCGCCGCCCTTGAGCAGCTCGCCCAGGTCCATGCCGATCGGCTCGAAGCCCCTCGCGCGCAGCGGCGGGAAGAGGCCGACCGCCGCCTGCGGCAGCAGCACGTGGAGGCCGTCGCTCACCGCGTTCAGGCCGAGGGCCGCCGCGTCGCTCCCGTCGGCGACGAGAGCGTCGGGGAACAGCCGGGCGAGC
>NZ_JBSFUR010000018.1:0-140092 GCF_053591895.1 Streptomyces sp. NPDC002867
CCAACAGGCCCGGGTCCGCCAGCGGGTTGCGGGTCAGGGCCTGCATGACCGCGCCGGACAGGCCGGCGCAGCCGTATACGACCGTGGCCGTCAGTCTTTCGGCCTCAGTTGGTCGTTGCTTCCTTCGTCGGTGCCGTCACCGGGCTCGACCGGCGGCGTGAACGTCGTGCTGTCCGTCGGGTCCGGGTCCAACGTCTCGGACTGGGTCGGCGTCGGGTCCGGGTCCTCGGTCTCGCTCCGGGTCGGCGTCGGGTCCGGGTCCTCGGTCTCGCTCCGGGTCGGCGTCGGGTCCGGATCCTCGGTCTCGCTCGGCGTCGGCGTCGGGTCCGGATCCGGGACCGCGATCTCCGCCAGGTCCAGGTCGAACCGCGCGTCCGAGCCCCCGCCGAGTGCGCCCAGTGTGTAGTCGGCCCAGATCCTGGCCGGGAAGCCGCCGCCGCTTGCGCGGCCGGAGTTCGCGGTGCCGGTCAGTGACACCTGACCGCCGCCGTCCTTGGGCGACTCCCCGAACAGGGCCACCACGGTGACGAGTTCGGGCGTGTAGCCGGCGAACCACGCCGAGCGGTTGTTCTCCGAGGTACCGGTCTTGCCGGCCGCCTGGTAGGCGCTGCTGGCGGCCGCCTGGCCGGAGCCGTTCCTGACCACACCGGTCAGGCCGGCGGTCACGGTGTCGGCCGTCTCGCGACTGACCACCCGGTCGCCGATCGGGTCGGGCAGGTCGACCTGGCGGTCCTTGTGCTCGGCCTTGGCGACGATCGTGGGCGTGACTTTCCGGCCGTGGTTGTCCAGGGTGGCGTACACCCCGGCCATGTCCCACGTGGACGCGCCCATGGTGCCGAGCGAGATCGCCGGCCGCAGCGGGAAGTTCTTGTCCGGCACGCCCAGGTCGAGCGCCGTCTCCTTGACCTTGTCGAGACCGACGTCCACGGCCATCTGCGCGAAGGCGGAGTTGATCGACCTGTTCAGCGAGGTCTGGACGGTGACCGGGCCGTGGCTGCGGCCGAGGTCGTTCTGCGGGGCGAACGGGGTGTCGCTGCCGACGACCGGTCGCCTGCTGGTGCCGTCGTAGACGGTGTTGAGGCCGATCGGGACGCCGTCCTGGGTCTTCGAGCCGTTCTCCAGCGCGGAGGCGAAGACGACCGGCTTGAAGGTGGAGGCGGGCTGGTAGTCGGAGCGGGTGGCGTTCGACAGCCAGTGCTGCGTGGCGTCCACACCGCCGTAGAGCGCGAGGACCTTGCCCGTCTCGGGGTCGACCGAGGTCGCGCCGGCCTGCACGGTGGCGTCGACCTTGTTGCCCTTGCGGTCCAGCTCGTCCTCGAGCTGATCCTTGACGGCCTTCTCCAACTGCTTCTGCTTCTTGGAGTCGACGTTCAGGGTGATCGTCCAGCCGCCGGCGTCGAGGTCCTCCTCGTCGAGCCCCTGGCGGGCCAGTTCCTTCTTGGCGGCGTCGACGAGGTAACCGGCCTGGCCCGCCATGCCGGGTGCGGCCTTGGGCGCCTTGGGGACAGGGAACTTCAGACCCGCGCGCTCGCCCGCGTCCAGCCAGCCCTCCTCGACCATGTTGTCCAGGACGTAGTTCCAGCGCTCGGTCACCAGCTTCTTGCCGGTGTCCGAGGCCATCGCCCAGTCGTACTGGTTGGGCGCCTGGAGGAGGGCCGCGAGGTAGGCGCCCTGAGCGACCGTCAGCTTGTCGGCGTCGACGCCGTAGTACGCCTGGGACGCGGCCTGGATGCCATAGGTCCCCCGGCCGTAGAAGCTGGTGTTGATGTAGCCGGCGAGGATCTCGGGCTTGCCCTTCTTCTGGTCCACCTTCAGGGAGATCACCAGCTCCTTGAGCTTGCGGGTGACCGTCTGATCCTGGTTCAGGTAGTAGTTCTTCACGTACTGCTGCGTGATCGTGGAACCACCCTGCTTGCCCTGCCCCGTGAGGGTGTTCTTCAGGCCGCGGAGGGTGCCCTTGAGGTCGACGCCCGAGTCCTCGAAGAAGGTCTTGTTCTCGGCGGCGACGAAGGTGTACTGCACGTCCCTGGGGATCTCGGCCAGACCGACGATCTCCCGGTTGACCTCGCCGGTACGGGCGAGGATCTTGCCGTCGCGGTACTTGTAGACGTTGCTCTGCATCTTGGCCTGGGCGTTCGCCTCGGGCACCGGGACCATCAGGTAGATCACGAAGAACGCGCCCATGGCCACCAGGCAGATGCCGAAGAAGGTGCCCAGCAGCTTCCTCCAGGTGAAGAAGCGGCGTATGCCCGTGGGCCTCGCCCTCCCGGCCCGGCGCGCACCGCGCTGCCGAGCCTGTCTCTCTTCCGCTCGGCCCATCGCTTCGTCGCTCCGCTTCTTCGGTCGTCGGTCGCCGGTCCCCGCCCGTGCCCGCACAAGGACGCGGGGGCGGGAATCAGCTCAGAAAGGTAACACCGGACGGACGGACAAAGAGGAACCGATCCGCCCTTTTCCTGACGTGAGAATGAGCACCCCGTCCGAAGGAACCGACTCATGAGAGGCCTGCAGGGTTGCCTGCGTACGTTAAAGTGATATCACTTTGCTAGACCATGGAAACGGGGAGTGGATCATGTCCGGAACGAGTGGGGCGAGGCCGCAGGGGACGCCGGCGACGAGCGGGGGACCGTCCGGGACGGCGGACCGCGCCGGGGCAGAGGTAGCGCGGATACCGGCGCCGCGGGTGCGCGAGTTCCCCGCACACAGCATCGGCGGCGGCCTCGCGCTGCTGCTGGGACTGCTCGGGCTCGCCGCGGGCGTGGCCCTGATCGTCGCCGGGGCGGCGTACACGTCGGGCGGGACGAAGGCGCTGCTGATCGTGGGCGGCGTCCTGGTCGGACTCGCCGCCTTCCTCGGGATGTGCGGGCTGAACACGGTCGCACCCGGCGAGGCGCGGGTGGTCCAGCTGTTCGGCCGCTACCGGGGCACCATCCGCACGGACGGCCTGCGCTGGGTCAACCCCCTGACGTCGCGGGAGAAGATCTCGACTCGGGTGCGCAACCACGAGACCGCGGTCCTGAAGGTCAACGACGCGTACGGCAACCCGATCGAGCTCGCGGCCGTCGTGGTGTGGAAGGTCGAGGACACCGCGCAGGCGATGTTCGAGGTGGACGACTTCCTGGAGTTCGTCTCGACGCAGACGGAGGCGGCCGTACGGCACATCGCGATCGAGTACCCGTACGACGCCCACGACGAGGAGGGCCTGTCGCTCCGCGGCAACGCCGAGGAGATCACCGAGAAGCTCGCGGTCGAACTGCACGCGCGGGTGGAGGCGGCGGGTGTCCACATCATCGAGTCCCGCTTCACCCACCTCGCGTACGCTCCGGAGATCGCCTCCGCGATGCTCCAGCGCCAGCAGGCGGGTGCGGTGGTGGCGGCGCGGCGTCAGATCGTGGACGGCGCGGTGGGCATGGTCGAGGCGGCCCTGTCCCGGCTCACCGAACAGGACATCGTGGAACTGGACTCGGAGCGCAAGGCGGCGATGGTGTCGAACCTGATGGTGGTGCTGTGCGGCGACCGCGCGGCGCAGCCGGTCCTCAACACGGGCACGCTCTACCAGTGACGCCGCCGCCTCCGCCCGAGCGCAAGCAGGTACTGCTGCGGCTCGACCCCGCGGTGTACGAGGCGCTGGCCCGCTGGGCCGGCGACGAGTTGCGCAGCACGAACGCGCAGATCGAGTTCGTGCTGCGCCGCGCGCTGGCGGAGGCGGGCCGCCTCCCGGGCGGCCTCGGCCCGATGGCGCGCCGCGGCCGCCCCCGGAAGACAGCGGAGCCACCGGGCGAGGGGTAAGGCGGGGTGGAACGGGTCCTCCTACGCGCTGCGGGTGTGGGAGGACTCTCCAGCGCCTAGTGGTGGGGGAACGCCCGCGCGGCGGCCCACCCGCCCCCGCTATACACCCCGTGTACCGTGCCGCCCATGTCCATCGGCCACACCCTCCTCGCCCTCCTCGAATCCGGTCCCCGCCACGGGTACGACCTCAAGCACGCCTTCGACGAGCGGTTCGGGCAGGACCGGCCGCTGCACTACGGGCAGGTGTACTCCACGATGTCGCGGCTGCTGCGGAACGGGCTCGTCGAGGTCGACGCCATCGAGACGGGCGGCGGACCCGAGCGCAAGCGGTACGCGATCACCGACGCGGGGACCGCGGATGTGTCCGAGTGGCTCGCGCGGCCCGAGAAGCCCGAGCCGTATCTGCAGTCGACCCTCTATACGAAGGTCGTCCTCGCGCTCCTCACCGGCCGCGACGCCGCCGGGCTGCTCGACGCCCAGCGCGCCGAGCACCTGCGGCTGACGCGTGACGTCACCGAGCGCAAGCGCCACGCCGACATCGCCGGCCAACTGATCTGCGACCACGCGCTGTTCCACATCGAGGCCGATCTGCGCTGGATCGAACTGACCGGCACCCGGCTCGACCAGCTCGCCGCGACGGTCAACAGCGGTCACAGGTTTACCGTTTGAGCCACTGTCCGTTCAAGATCCATGCTGACGCCGGTTCCCCTGACCAGGGGATCGGCAAGGACCTCAGCAGGGGACAAGTGAAGAAAGTAGCCAAGGTTCTCGGTGTGGCGGGGGCGAGCTGCGCCCTCGTTCTCGGCATGTACGGCCGGGCGCTGGCCGCGGACCACACGATGCACACCGGCGACCCGTTCGGCAGCGCCTCGGGCTGGAGCGGCGAGGGCTACTTCAACGAGTACGGCGACGTCGTCACCATCTGTGACAAGGAGTCCGACGGCTACGCCGTCGTCATGCACGTCAGCCTCGACGACGCCTACGGGGCGGAGAAGTACAACTTCTCCGTGGGCGGCGACGGAAGGTGCGCCACCCGCAAGGCTTCCATGGGCGGCGCCTACGACCTCCCGGAGAACCGCAACATCGGGTTTCTGTTCTGCCGGCACAAGAACGGGGTCTCGTCGGGCAACTGCAAGGCGTACAAGTTCTACAACGACAACTGAGTCGTCCCGCCGCCGGAACGCCGGAGCCCCGCTGTCCAGGACAGCGGGGCTCCGGCGTTCCGGCGGCGGGCGGGACCGGGGATCAGGTCACGACGCGCACCGGCAGCTCGGCCAGCGCCCCTCTGAGCGCCTCGGCCAGCTCCTCGAACTCCTCGCTCCGCGCCGTGCCCGACCGCATCGCCAGGGCGATCCGGCGCGAGGGGGCCGGGTCCGCGAAGTGGCCCGCCCGCAGACCGCCGCGGGACGTCTCCACGTCGACGGCGATGTGCGGGAGCAGCGTCACCCCGAGGCCGCCCGCCACGAGCTGCACCAGGGTCGACAGCCCGGCCGCCGTCGTGGTGACCGCGGCGCCCTCCGTGCGGCCTGCCTCGCGGCAGATGTCGAGCGCCTGGTCGCGCAGGCAGTGGCCCTCGTCCAGAAGCAGCAGATGGAGCTCGCGCAACGCCTCCCGGGGGATGTCCGACCGGTCGGCCAGCTCGTGGTCACGGGGGGTGACAAGCACGAAGTCCTCGTCGAACAGGGGGAGTTCGGTGACGCCCGGGACCCCCAGCGGCACCGCGAGCAGCAGCAGGTCCAGACGCCCCGCCGCCAGGCCGTCCAGCAGCGACGACGTCTGCTCCTCGTGGACCTGGAGGTCCAGTTCCGGGTAGCGCTGGTGCACCAGGCGCAGGACCGCCGGCAGCAGATAGGGCGCGACCGTGGGGATCACCCCGAGCCGGAGCACACCCGTGAACGGGGCGCGTACCGCCTCGGCCTCCTCCATCAGCTCGCCGACCGCGTCGAGCACGGCCTTGGCGCGCACCGCGACGCGCTCGCCGGCCGGGGAGAGCAGTACCTTGCGCGTCGTGCGCTCCAGGAGCTGGACACCGAGTGCCTCCTCCAGGGCCGAGACCGCCCCGGAGAGCGCGGGCTGACTCATCCCGATCGCTGCCGCGGCGTCCCGGAAGTGCAGGTGCTCCGCCACGGCAGCGAAGGCACGCAATTGCGCGATGCTCGGCTGTTTGACCCTGTTCGCCGTACCCACTGATAAGCACCTCCGATCGTTATGACCGAGTCTAGCTATTTCCGTGATCAATGCACTCTGTGCCACCATCAAGATCCGTCCAACCCCCTGGAAGAACCCCAAAAGGGACCTTCCTCCACGCAAGGAGAGCGCGTGCTCACTGTCGGTGACCACTTCCCCACGTTCGAGCTGACCGCCTGCGTCTCGCTGGAGAGCGGCAAGGAGTTCGAGACCATCACCCACAAGTCCTACGAGGGCAAGTGGAAGGTCGTCTTCGCGTGGCCGAAGGACTTCACCTTCGTCTGCCCGACCGAGATCGCCGCGTTCGGCAAGCTGAACGACGAGTTCGCCGACCGCGACGCCCAGATCCTCGGCTTCTCCGGCGACTCCGAGTTCGTCCACCACGCCTGGCGCAAGGACCACGCGGACCTGCGTGACCTGCCCTTCCCGATGATGGCCGACTCCAAGCACGAGCTGATGCGCGACCTCGGCATCGAGGGCGAGGACGGCTTCGCGCAGCGTGCCGTCTTCATCGTCGACCCGAACAACGAGATCCAGTTCACCATGGTGACCGCCGGCTCCGTCGGCCGTAACCCCAAGGAGGTCCTGCGGGTGCTGGACGCCCTGCAGACCGACGAGCTGTGCCCGTGCAACTGGACCAAGGGCGAGAACACCCTCGACCCGGTCGCGCTCCTGGCCGGTGAGTGACCATGGCACTCGATGAACTCAAGTCCGCCCTGCCGGACTTCGCCAAGGACCTGAAGCTGAACCTCGGTTCGGTCATCGGCAACAGCGAGCTTCCGCAGCAGCAGCTGTGGGGCACCGTGCTGGCCTGCGCGATCGCGTCGCGTTCGCCCAAGGTGCTGAGCGAGCTGGAGCCGGAGGCCAAGGCGAACCTCTCCCCCGAGGCGTACACGGCCGCCAAGTCCGCCGCCGCGATCATGGCGATGAACAACGTCTTCTACCGGACCCGGCACCTGCTGTCGGACCCCGAGTACGGGACGCTGCGCGCCGGTCTGCGGATGAACGTCATCGGCAACCCCGGTGTGGAGAAGGTCGACTTCGAGCTGTGGTCGCTCGCCGTCTCCGCCATCAACGGCTGCGGCCAGTGCCTCGACTCCCACGAGCAGGTGCTGCGCAAGGCCGGCGTGGACCGCGAGACGGTCCAGGAAGCGGTCAAGATCGCCGCGGTGATCCAGGCCGTCGGCACGACGCTGGACGCCGAAGCCGTCCTGGCCGGCTGACCGCACCCGAATGCGGCGAAGGGCCCTGCCGAACCTTCCGGTTCGGCAGGGCCCTTCGTACGTCCCGCTCCCCCGTACAGCGGCCTGCGGCGCTCGGCTCAGCTCCTGAGCGTGGCCATCAGCTCCTGCATGTCCTGCACCAGAAGCCCTTCCAGCTCGGTCACGTCCGTGGCCGGGTCCCCGCTCTCCGGGTCCCAGTCACCGGTCACCGCGATGCTCAGCTCCGCCTGCCCGTCCAGCACGTCGAGCGTGATCGCCGAGCCGCCCTCGCCCCGCGCGACATGGGCCCGCTCGCCGATGCCGGTGATCGCGGCGGCCTCGGTCTCGGTGCCCCATGCCTTCTGCCGGGCGAGGACCGCGCCGTCGAACTCGGGTCCCGGGTCGGTCCTCTTGTGCAGGGTGTAGCTGATGTAGACGCTGGGCAGCGAGATCATCTCGTTGCCCTCCTCGTCGACCTCGGGCTCGTACCCGGTGGGCTTCAGCTCGACCGAGCACTGGGCGTCGTCCATGGTCGCGTGCTCGAACTGCGTCGGCATCCCCTCGCCCTCGCGCTTGCCGAGCGCCGCCTGCAGGTTCTTCAGCTGTGCCGCCTTGCACAGATTGTCCGTGGCCCGGTACCCGCCGAGGTCCGGGTCCTGGTCGCCGAACGCGTACAACCCGCCCGCCCACACCGCTGACGCGGCGACCGCGCCGCCGAGCGCCCACAGCCACGCCCGGAGCGGGCCGCGCGGGCCGGGAGAGGTCACGGCGTCGTCCGTTCCGGGAGCGGACACCGCGCCAAGGGTCTGCGGCGCGGCGAACGACTCCTCCCCCACCAGTTCCGGTTCGGAGATCACTGCTGCTCCTCGGTCTCGTCGGGGCGCTGCTCGGGCGGCTGCGAGGGTGCGGCGGGTGGGGTGGTGGGTGGGGTGGTGGGGGCGGGGCCCGCCGCGGGCGCCGCGTCCAGGGACGTCGAACCGTGCGGCGGCGGGGAGTGCCGCAGTGTCTGCTCCTTGCCGTACGCCCGCAGATAGCCGACGACCGTATTGGTGACCGCGACCAGGGGCACGGCGACCACCGCGCCGCCGATACCGGCGGTCAGGCCGCCCGCGGCGACGGACAGGACGACCGCCAGCGGATGCACGCGCACCGCACGGCCGAGGATGAAGGGCTGGAGCACGTGGCCCTCGATCTGCTGCACGGCGAGGACCACGAGGAGCACCATCAGCGCCGTGAACACGCCCTGGGTGACGAGCCCGACGACGACCGCGAGGGCGCCCGAGACGACCGCGCCGACGAGCGGGATGAACGCGAAGAGGAAGATGAACACGGCCAGCGGCACGGCCAGCGGGACCTCGAGGAACCAGAGGCCGAGACCGATGAAGATCGCGTCGATCAGAGCGACCAGGACCGTGCCGCGCACATACGCGGTGAGCGTGCGCCACGCGCGGGGCCCGGCGCCCGCCACTCCCGGACGGGCCTGCGCCGGGACGAGTTTGAGCGTCCACTCCCAGATGCGCTTGCCGTCGTAGAGCAGGAAGAGCGTCGAGAACATCGCCAGCAGTATCCCGGTCAGGACCTCGACCATCACGGACACGCCCTGGAGACCGGCGGAGGTGATCTCCTCGGTGTTGGTTCCGATCGTGTCGCTGAGGTTCTGCGCGATGTCGTTGATCTGGCTCTCGGTGACATGGAACGGGCTGTCCAGGAGCCAGCGTTTGAGCTCGTCGATACCGTCGCGGACGCGGTCGGACACGTTGTCGAGGTTGTCCATGACCTGCCAGACCACGAACCAGCCGACGAGCCCCATGATGACGAAGCCGAGGATGGCGGTGACGGCCGTGGCGAACCCGCGCGGCAGACCCAGCTTCCGCAGCCTGCCGACGGTGGGCTGGAGCATGGCGGTGACGAGCAGCGCGGCAACGAAGGCGAGCACCACGAGCTGTACGGCGCTGATGGCACGCATCAGCACCCACAGCGTGCCGGCGAGGACGAGCAGCCGCCAGCCGGCCTCGGCCGCGACGCGGATGCCCCAGGGGATCGCGGCGACCGGATCGGGCCGCGCCGCGACGGCGGGCGCGTACGCGGGCGGTGGCGGGACGCTGTCCGGCGCCGGCACGACGGCGGGCAGGTCGTCGTCCGCCACGGCCTCCTTGCGGCGCTCGTCCAGGCGCTCTCCGATCCGGGTGAGCTCGGCGCCCACACGGCCGAACCACCCTGGAACCTTCGACATGATGCTCCCTCTTGTCCCCACCACTCTCTCCCCTGCGCCCTGAGAGCGCGGGCGGTGCCCCACCTGCGCCTGGGGACGCGGGCGGTGCCCCCGACCCGGGAGTGACGGACACCGACCGTACACGCACGGAGCCCCTCACCGTAGGACGGTGAGGGGCTCCGTGAAGTTGAGCGCCTGGCGAATCTAGTACCAGTGGTTCGCCTGCCAGAACGACCACGCGCCGCACGGGCTGCCGTAGCGTCCGTCCATGTAGCTCAGGCCCCACTTGATCTGGGTGGCCGGGTTCGTCTGCCAGTCGGCGCCGGCCGACGACATCTTGGAGCCCGGGAGCGCCTGGACCAGGCCGTACGCACCCGAAGAGGGGTTGGACGCACGGTAGTTCCAGCTCGACTCGTGGTTCACGATGTTGCTGAAGCACTGGAACTGGTCGGCGGGGACCATCTGGCGTGCCATCGCCTGGACCTCGGCGACCGTGTACGAGGCCTGCGCGGAGAAGCTGGACGCCGAGCGGACCGCGTCGCGGTTGGCGCGCTCCTCCGCCTCCTTGCGCTCGCGCTCGCGCTCCGCCTGCTCGTCCGCCGCCGCCTTCTTGGCCTCGGCGGTCTTGGCAGCCTGGATGCGGGCCGATTCCTCGGCGGACCTCTTGGCAGCCGCGTCCGCGGCAGCGGCCTGTGCTTCGGCCTGCTGCGTCAGGGACGAGACCTGCACCTGGGCCTGCTCGCCCATGGGAATGTCCGCGAGGAGCGTCGTGTCGGCTGCCGTCGCCTCGAGGTTGTCCCCCGACGGCTGGGTGTTGCCCGACGCGACGCCGACGACGGCTCCGACGGTGGTGACCGCAGTTGCCGAGGCGACTGCGAATCCCCGGACCGAGATCCGGCTCACACGTTGTCCTTCCAGCATCGCCCGCATAGGTGACCTCGCGAGCGCAATCGTGCCCCTGGCGCTGGCCTCCCCACTGCTTGGGTCACGGGAGGCGCGGGCCCGGCGGGCAACTCCCCTGAGGAGATGCCTCGTGGTACTCGCGGGCGGCATGCGGCGGCATGTCTTGAGTTGTGTGTTGCTGTGCACCACGGAAGGTGCGGATGTGCCGCATGCGGGGCCTGACGGAAGCAAGACTCTGCCGGACGCCGACGCCGCAAGGCAATTCTTCGTTGCGTGTGAAAGCTCACACCCCGTTCGCACCAGGGGTTTTGAAGGAAACGCCGGACAGCGCGACGCCGCCCGGCTAAGCTCTTGCGCTTCGCCGGGCGGCGTCAACTGGCTTGTCCCTTTTGCCGGACAGGCCCCCAGGGATGTGTCCCGCTAAATGTGCCCGTCCTCCAGCATTTCGGTCACGAGCGCCGCGATCTGCGAACGCTCGGAGCGGTTGAGGGTGACGTGCGCGAAGAGCGGATGGCCCTTCAGTTTCTCGACGACGGCGACGACTCCGTCGTACCGGCCGACGCGCAGATTGTCCCGCTGTGCCACGTCATGGGTGAGGACGACCCGGGAATTCGCCCCGACCCGGGACAGAACGGTCAACAGGACGTTCCGCTCCAGCGACTGGGCCTCGTCGACGATGACGAACGCGTCGTGCAGCGAGCGGCCCCGGATGTGCGTGAGCGGCAGCACCTCCAGCATGCCGCGGCCGAGCACCTCCTCGATCACCTCGCGTCCCGCCACGGCCGAGAGCGTGTCGAACACCGCCTGCGCCCACGGGCTCATCTTCTCGGCCTCGGTACCCGGCAGATAGCCGAGCTCCTGGCCGCCCACCGCGTACAGCGGCCGGAAGACCATCACCTTCTGGTGCTGCCTGCGCTCCAGAACGGCTTCCAGGCCGGCGCACAGCGCGAGTGCCGACTTGCCGGTGCCGGCACGCCCGCCCAGCGAGACGATGCCGACCTCCTGGTCGAGGAGGAGGTCGAGCGCGATGCGCTGCTCGGCGCTGCGGCCGTGGATGCCGAACGCCTCCCGGTCCCCGCGCACCAGCCGTACGTTGCCCTCGGCGGTGACACGGCCGAGGGCCTTGCCGCGCTCGGACTGCAGCACGAGGCCGGTGTGCACCGGCAGCTCGGCCGCTTCGGGGACGTACAGCGTCTCCTCCCCGTACAGCAGGTCCACCTGCTCGGCGGACAGGGGCAGCTCCGCCATGCCCGTCCAGCCGGTGTCGGTGATGGCCAGCTCCGCGCGGTACTCCTCGGCGAGCAGACCGACGGAGGACGCCTTGATGCGCAGCGGCAGGTCCTTGGAGACGACCGTGACGTCGTACCCCTCGGCCTGGAGGTTGCGCGCCACGGCGAGGATGCGGGAGTCGTTGTCCCCCAGCCGGAAGCCGGCCGGAAGCACGCCGGGATCCTGGTGGTTGAGCTCCACCCGCAGCGAGCCGCCGAGGTCACCGATCGGCAGGGGTGCGTCGAGACGGCCGTACCGGATGCGGAAGTCGTCCAGCAGGCGCAGGGCCTGACGGGCGAAGTAACCGAGCTCCGGATGGTGCCTCTTGGCCTCCAGCTCCGTGATCACCACGATCGGCAGTACGACCTCGTGCTCGTCGAAGCGGCTCATGGCGTGCGGGTCGGCCAGCAGGACGCTGGTGTCGAGAACGTAGGTGCGCCGGTCGGGCATGCGGCGCTTTGTGCTGTTCACCACGGAAGGACGTACCCCCTCGGACGAGGTCGGGGTGCGACGGCGTCGCGGACCATTGCGTCTTCCGCCGAAGCGGACGACGGGCCGGGCCGGCCTGCTGCACAGGCCGAGCGCCGGCCCTCCGCGTGGTCCGCACCAAAGGTGCAGTCCTTCGTGTGCAAAGGGCCTCCCGGGTGAGCGGTGTCGGCCGCTCACTGAGATACGACGTTCGTGGATCGGACGTCGACCTGGAGTGGGTATTCCCTCGAACACGTGCGGCCATGCCAGGGCATATGTCGTCGAGGCGGTGAACACCCGGTGACACGCCCTGTGCCGGGCGGCTCCGGAGCCGCTGCCCCCTGACCCCGCGCCCTCCAACGCCGGCGTGGCTGTTCCGCGCGATGCACCCGTTCGGACTCCGCCCCCTGACCCTGCGCCCCGAACGCCGACGGGGCTGCTTGTGCGCAACGCGCCCGTTGGGGCTGCGCCCCGGACCACGCCTCAAACACCGGCGGGGCTGCTGTGCGACGCGTCCGTTGGAGCCCCACCCCACGCCCCGTGCCTCACACGCCGACGAGGCCGCCGGTGCGCAAAGCACCCGTTCGGGCCCCACGCCCCGTGCCCCACACGTCGGCGAGGCCGCCGGTGCGCAACGCACCCGTTCGGCCCCGTGCCCCGGACGCCGGCGGCGGGGTCCGATGCAGCCGTCCGGGGTGCCTCCCAGGGCCGCCAGGCCGTAAGGGGAGTTCGAGGACACCGCGCGAAGCGCGGTACCGGGCCCGGGGCGGAGCCCCGAAGCACGCGCCCGCCAGGGCGCAGGGGCCACAGGGGTCTGGGGCCTGCCCCCGGTTACGGGAAGGGGCGGGGTGGGGAAACGCCACGCGCCTGCCACAGCCCGGCCCCGTCGGCGATCGAGGCGCGGGGGCTCGGGGCCGGCAGCAGGGGGAAGGCGGCGGGGGAACAGCCGGCGCACGGGGCCGGGCGTACGGGGACCCCGGGGCGGCGGCGCCCCGGGAGGTCAGGCGCCGTAGCGGCGGTGGCGAGCCGCGTAGTCGCGGAGCGCGCGCAGGAAGTCGACCTTCCGGAACGCCGGCCAGAAGACCTCGCAGAAGTAGTACTCCGAGTGCGCGCTCTGCCAGAGCATGAAGCCCGAGAGCCGCTGCTCGCCGCTCGTGCGGATCACCAGGTCCGGGTCCGGCTGCCCGCGCGTGTACAGGTGTTCCGAGATGTGCTCGACGTCCACGATCTCGGCGAGCTCCTCGAAGCTCGTCCCCTTCTGCGCGTGCTCCAGCAACAGCGAACGGACCGCGTCGGCGATCTCCTGCCGGCCGCCGTAGCCGACGGCGACGTTGACGAGTATTCCCTCGTTGCCGAGCGTCGCCTGCTCGGCCTCCTTCAGCACGGACTGCGTGTGGGCCGGCAGCAGGTCCAGCGTGCCGACGTGGTGCACGCGCCAGCGGCCGTCGGCGGCCAGGTTGCGCACCGTGTTCTCGATGATGCGAAGGAGCGGGGTGAGCTCTTCCTCGGGACGGTCGAAGTTGTCCGTGGACAGCAGCCAGAGGGTGACGACTTCGACGTCGGTCTCGGCACACCAGCCGAGCAGTTCGGAGATCTTGTCGGCGCCCGCCTGGTGCCCCTGTGCTGCCGTGCCTCCGGACGCCTTGGCCCAGCGGCGGTTGCCGTCGAGGATCACGCCGATGTGCTTGGGCACCTGGGCGTGGTCGAGGCGGCCCTCCACCCGGCGTGCGTAGAGCCCGTACACCAGGTCGCGCAGGTTCACTGTTCTTACACCCCTCCATGCGGCAGTCCCCGAAGGCGCCACACTACTGCGGACGGGCCAATGCGGCCCAACCCGGTATGTCACAAGTCCGTGATAAGGAGGGATGCGTGACTGATTCAATTTTCTACCGCGCCGCCGACGACCGTTACGCGTCCATGGAGTACCGGCGCACCGGCCGTTCCGGGCTCAAGCTCCCGGCGATCTCCCTCGGCCTGTGGCACAACTTCGGCGACGACCGCGCGCTCGGCTCGCAGCGGGCGATCCTGCGCCGCGCCTTCGACCTGGGGGTGACGCACTTCGACCTGGCCAACAACTACGGTCCGCCGCCCGGTTCCGCAGAGCTGAATTTCGGCAAGATCTTCGCCCAGGATTTCGCTCCTTACCGGGACGAGCTGGTCATTTCGACCAAGGCCGGTTATCTGATGCACCCCGGGCCGTACGGCGAGTGGGGTTCGCGCAAGTACCTGCTGTCGTCGCTGGACGCGTCCCTGAAGCGGATGGGCCTCGACTACGTCGACATCTTCTACTCGCACCGCTTCGACAAGGACACCCCGCTCGAGGAGACGATGGGCGCCCTGGCCTCGGCGGTCCAGCAGGGCAAGGCGCTGTACGTGGGAGTGTCCTCGTACACCGCCGAGCAGACCGCGGAGGCGGCCGGGCTGCTGAAGGAGATGGGCGTCCCCGCCCTCATCCACCAGCCGTCGTACTCGATGATCAACCGCTGGATCGAGGACGACGCGCTGCTCGACACGCTGGAGGGCGCCGGCATGGGCTGCATCTCCTTCGTGCCGCTCGCCCAGGGGCTGCTCACCGACAAGTACCTGAAGGGCATCCCGGAGGGTTCGCGCGCCACCCAGGGCAAGTCGCTCGACCCCGGCCTCCTGTCCGGCGAGGTGGTGCACCGGCTGAACGGTCTGAACGACATCGCGGCCAAGCGCGGCCAGTCGCTCGCCCAGCTGGCGCTCGCCTGGGTGCTGCGCGACCCGCGGATGACGTCGGCGCTGATCGGCGCGTCCAGCGTGCGGCAGCTGGAGGAGAACGTGGCCGCTCTGGCGGGGCCGCCCCTGACCGACGAGGAGCTGAAGGACATCGACGCCTTCGCCGTGGACACGGCAGGGACGAACATCTGGGCCGCCCGGAGCTAGTCGCGAAGCCTCCGAAGGTCCCGGACCGGCGGCGCCGGCGGCCGGACACCGGCGGGCAGGAAAAAACGGGCCGGTCCGTGGGGGGGATACGGACCGGCCCGAGGGGGGGTTTCCACCATAACCCTTCGTAAGTGGTGCTGAGTGCCACGCCATGCCGCCACCGGGCACCGAATCCCCTGCCGGCGGAGGCGCCGGCCGCGCGGAGGCGCAAAGCCGGGGGTCAGGGGCTCGGCCGGGCCCGGTCCGCTACTCCCGACGGGTGACCCGGGACGGCGGGCGCCGCATTGACGAACACGTGACGTGACGTCAAGTGACCGATGTGCGCTGTTTGTTGGCGATGATCTCGCTCATGAACGTCGACCCCCAGGCGCCGAGCGGCTCCAGCGCGGTGTTGAGCGCCTTGCCCAGCTCGGTCAGCGAGTACTCCACGCGCGGGGGAACCTCCCCGTAGACCTCGCGGTGCACGATGCCGTCCGCCTCCAGCTCGCGCAGCTGCTGGATCAGCACCTTCTCGCTGACGCCTTCCACCTGCCGCCTCAGCTCGCCGAAGCGGCGCGTGCCGTCGTTCAGAGCCCACAGGATGTGCGGCTTCCACTTGCCGCCGACGACGTCCACGGCGGCGTCGATGCCGCAGTGGTAGGAGGTCCTGCCCTTGGCCATGCCCACTCCTCGCTGAAGGTTGCCGGTCCGCCGTCGGCACGCCGCCGACCCGCCGGTACGCCGGGCCGGATCCACCCTAGGCAACGGCTCCGACAGCGAGGGTGGGAGCGGACAGGTTCCGGCCTGTATGCGCCATAGGACGACGAGCGCGCCCGGGCTGGCCATAGGACGACGAGCGACGTGGCCTGGCGGCAGGCGCACGCGTGACGGCTCAGCCGAGGGCGTGCCCGGTCGTGCTGTCCACGTGGTCGGGGATCTCGCCCTCGTGCCGGTCACCGGTCGACTTCGTACCGGACGGTTCGAACATGAGGATGGACCCGCCCGGCGACGACGGCTTGTGCTCGGTGCCCTTCGGCACGACGTAGACGTCGCCCTTGTGCAGCTCCACGACGGACTCGCTGCCGTCGGCGGCGCGCAGGGCGATGTCGAAGCGTCCGTCCAGCACGAGGAAGAACTCGTCGGTGTCCTCGTGCACGTGCCACACGTGCTCGCCCTCCGCATGGGCGATGCGCACGTCGTAGTCGTTCATACGGGCCACGATGCGCGGACTGTAGACGGCGTCGAAGGACGCGAGGGCTTCGGTGAGGTTGACCGGCTTCATCGGCGAGGAGTCCATGACTCCGATTCTGTCGGCCCGTTGCCGCGATGTCCGGCGATCAAGCCCCCAGAGCCCCCAGCAGCACCCCCAGGAGCGCACCGACGATCATGAAGGGGCCGAAGGGGATCGCCGTCTTTCGGCCCGCGCGGCGAAGGAGCATCAGGGTCAGGCCGTACAGGGAGCCGAGCAGGAATCCGGCGAAGGCCCCCAGGAACAGCACCACCCAGCCGTACCAGCCGAGCACCACGCCGAGCGAGAGCGCGAGCTTCACGTCGCCGAAGCCCATGCCGTTCGGGTTGATGAGGAAGAGCAGGAAGTAGACAGCGCCGAGCGCGAGGCCGCCCAGCAGGGCGGTCGGCCAGGTCCCCCCGTCGTGCGGCAGCAGTTCGGCGAGGCCGAGCAGGGCCGCCGATGCGGCGGCGAGCGGAAGGGTGAGCTGGTCGGGCAGCCGGTGCACACGGCGGTCGACGAGCGCGAGCAGCACGGCGGCCGGGGTGGCCGGCAGCCAGACCGCCAGCTCGGGGCGCGGCCCCGTCGACGCCGCGAGCGTCAGGCAGACCAGGGCCGTGACGGCGGGGACGAGGACGGACGGGCGGTACGGGACGGGCGTGTGGTCCTCGGCGGGCGCGTCGGCCGGTGCGAGCGCCCCGTCCCGCGCCCCCGCGGCCACCACCGCGGGCGCCCCCGCGGCGCAGCTCGCGCACCGGGCCACCCCCACCCAGCCGCGCAGCGGTCCGGTGATCGGATGCCCGGCGGGGCAGGCGGCGCGCCAGTCGTCCTCCGGCTCGACCGACAGACGGTACGCGGCGCGTGGCACGAGCGTCCCGGCTACGGCCCCCCACACGGCGGCTACGGCGATCAGCGTCACGTCCACGGTGCCGACCCTAGGCCCGGCCCGGTCCGCGGTCATGGGCCCAGGGGCCCAGGTTCGCGGGCCGGGGCCCATTGCGGTACGGGATCGGGTCCGCACGCCGCCGCCCGGCGCTACGGTCTGGGCCATGCGTACATGGCGGGACGGAACAGCGGAGTTGACGGTCCCCGGCCGGGACACCCCGGTCGGCCTGCGGATCGCCGCCTCGTACCGGGCACGCACCCGCGGGCTGCTCGGCCGGGACGGGATCGACGGCGCGCTCATGCTGACCCCGTGCGCCGGCGTCCACACCTTCCGGATGCGTTTCACGATCGACGTGGCATACCTGGACAGGGAGTTGAGGGTGCTGGACGTGGTGACGATGAAGCCGGGACGCCTCGGCCGGATCCGCTTGCGTTCCCGGCACGCCCTGGAGGCGGAGGCCGGGGCGATGGCGCGTTGGGGGGTGCGGCCGGGCGTACGGCTGGGCATACGGCCGGCCGGTGTCTAGGGCAGCTTCGCCGTCTGTGCGCGGATCAGCTCGCCCGGGACCTCGGGCGTCCTCGCGTCGACGAAGTTCGCCGTGTAGAAGGTGACGACGCTCGCGCCCCGGCGTACGACATGGAAGACGAGCGGCACCTTCGCGCCCGTGACCGCGCCCGTCACCTGGTAGGCGAAGGACTCGTCACCGGCCCGCGGTGCGGGCAGCGTCCGCACGTCGGAGTAGGTCGAGACCGAGTCCGCGCCGCGCGTGGTGAAGCCTCCCGCGCAGGCATCCACGGCGGTGCGCAGCGAGGCGAGGACCTGCCGGGCGCCGCCGTTCCCGTGCGAGGTGAGGATCAGCGTGACCGCGGTCTGCGTCTCCTCGCCCTCCTCCCTGGAGTCGACGGCGGTGCTGTACACGGTCGCCGCGGCGGCGGGTTCCGGCCTTCCGTTGATCACCGCGGCCAGCGGGGCGCAGGCCGGTCTGTCCGCCTTCTCCGTGCCGGGCTCGTCACCGCCCTGCAGGGGCGCGACCTCGTAACCGGGCACCTCACCGGTGGCCAGCACGGCCTTGGCCAACTCGGCTTCGGTGAGGGTCCGGCCACTGCTCGGGGGCTCGGCGGCGGGCGGCGCGGCGGAGCCGGACGGAGTCGGTGCGGTGTCCTTCCCGGCGGTGCCGGACGGCGACACGGACGCGTCGGCGGCCTTCCCGTCGGCGCCGTCCTTCGCCTCGTCCTCGCAGGCGGTGGCCGTTCCGGCCGTGAGCGCGACGGCCAGCGCTGCCGTCGCGACGCGCCGTGCCGCCCTGGTCCGGATCCCCGTGTTCATTGCGCTCCCACCCGCTCGCCGATGTGCGTGGCACGCTAACAACCCGAACCGTCACGGCACATGGGCCCACGGGCCCATGCCCTCGGCCCCGCGCTCTACCCGTGGGCGGGCACCGGAGGACGCAGCGACTCCAGCACCGTGTCGCCGCCGTGCTTCGCCACCCAGTCCGCCTCGTCCGCCCTGTTCCCCATACGGATGCCGAAGGTCCAGGCGGGGTCCAGGAACAGGCTGCGACCGCCGGCGAAGTCAAGCGCGAGGCCCCGGATGACCGGCGTACGCGTGCCGCCTGCGCCTCCGTCACCCGACACGTACGCCCGCACCGCCGTGCAGCTCCACTCGTCCCTGCCGTCGCCGAACAACTGCTCGCCGTACGAGGCCAGCACGACCTCGTCCTCCGCCTCGGCCAGCAGCTCCACGTCGGACCAGTCGGCGGCCGTGACCCGCCGGGCGGTCAGGTGGTCGTACTGGCCCTCGGACGCGAGCCGCACCAGGCCCTCGTCGAGCCGCAGCCACACGATGAGCGGCTGCGGCCGGAACTCGGGGACGGAGTCGTCCCGGTCGATCCAGCCCGGGACGAGGACGTCGCGCACACGGCGTCCCGTGAGCATCCCCGCGACCTCGCGCGCCATGCTGCTCATGAGGTCAGCCCTTCTTCTTCGGCACCTTCTTGGTGATCTGGATCCCGGTGTCCAGGCCCTCGCCGGTCGTGAGGGCGGTCCAGAAGTCACCGTTCTCCCGCAGGACGATCGTCACGCCCTTGCCACGATAGATCAGCCCCTCCGGCTCGCCCTTCTTCAACGTGCCCTTGCCGACGAGTTCGAACGTGCCGTCCTTGATCGCGTTCGCGATGTCCTCGCGGAAGCGCGGGCCGTCGTCCTTGAGCTTCTTGTACGTGGTGCCCAGGGCGTCCTCGACGAGCTTCTTGTGCCGCAGGAAGTGGTCCTTGAACTTCTTCGGGTCCCCCTCGCCGACGCCCGGGTTCCTGGCCGCGTCGACCTCATCGGCGGACATGTCGCAGTCGTTGTTGTGCACGAGGGCACTGGCGGGGCCGACTCCGACGAAGTACGTGTGCACACCGGCCACGGCGAGGTCGTACGTCGTCTGCCGCTGCACGTAGTGCCGGGCCGCCAGCACGGTGAGGCTGCCGCCGGTCCCCGTGCGGAGCCGGGCGCCGGGCCGGATGTCACCGGCGTCCTCCCAGCGGCGGTCACCGGCAAGCCAGAACGGGTGCGTGTCGGTGGCGGTGACGACGGCGGTACCGGATGCCGTCCGCACGGTGAGCCGGGTGAACTCCTTGTCGTCGTACGTCGTGAACGTCCGGGTGACCCTCCGGCCGCCGCTCTCGCCCGTACCGGGGTCCGCGGCCGCCACGCGTGTTCCGATGCGCACGGTCTCGATCGGCACCCGGCGTCCGTCGGCGAGCAGGACGGGCGTACCGGCCGGGAAGCTGTGCCGGACGGGGCAGGTCGTCGGTTTGTCGTTCGGTCTGTCCTCGTCCGGCTTCTTCTGGTTCGGGTCGTACTTCTTCCTGGCGTCCTCGAGCGCCTTCTCCGCGTCCTTGACGCGCTTGCGGTTCTTGAGGAGACCGGTCAGGCCGTCGTAGAGGTCGCCGCCGTGTTTCCTGAGCCGCTGGATGAGCTCGTACGCCTTCTTCCACTTCCACGGCGCTCCGTACTTGGCGGCGAGCTTGCCGACCGCGCCGCCGACGAGGCTGAGCAGCACGTTGATCAGCGTCTCGGTGCACGCCCCCATGTCGCCCTTGGTGACGCAGTCGAGGGCGTCGGTGATGCCGAGTTCATCGGCGAGGATCTTGGCCAGTTCCTTGGCGGCCTGGACCGCCTTGTCCTGGTCGGCCTTCTCGGCGGCCTGGGCGTCCTGGAGCTCCTTGAGGGCCTTCTCGTAGACGATCTGTTCCGGGGGTGTGGGCACGGAGGAGTCGTCGGCCGGCACATCGGCCGGGCCGTCCCGCGCCGGCCTGCCGTCCTGTGCCTCGTTCTGCCGGCCGCCGTCGCCGCAGTCCCCGCCGCCCGTGATCCGGCAGACCTGCGCGTTGATCTTCTGCGTCAGCTCGGCGCCGATCCCGGTGGCCACGAGGGAGCCGATGATGGCCACGACGACGAGGCCCAGACCGACGTACTCCAACGGCGTCTGGCCACGGTCGTGCCGACGACGCCTGCGCAGACCGAGCAGCCGCGCATCGGTCCGCGGGGTGATCCCCCGCAGCCACCGGCGGCCGTGTCGGCGCACATCCCCCAGTACAGACATGGCTGCCAAGCTACGGACGGCCGGGGTGCCCGTCATGGGCCCAGGGGCCCATCGCAGGGCTCAACCAGCCTGTGGTGTCGGGACGTTGCGCCCCGCTGCGGCAGCATGCCGCGGTGTCCGGGGACGCAGTTCTCCGCGCGAACGGCAATGTGAGGCCTACCGGCTCAGCGCCGGCAGGCCTCCACGCCACGAGCCTCGGCGAGAGCCGGTCAGGCGCGCGTGGTGCCGAGCACCGGTGTCCGCCTCTCTGCCGCCCGGCGGCTACCGGCCTTCATGCGCGAGGTTACAGGGATCTCTCGGCACGCAGTTGCAGCCAGGTGGCCGTCAGCAGAGCTGCGGTGGCGGCGGACAGCACGGCCAGGGCCGTGCCGGTGTCCGGGGACCCGGGGGTGGAACTCCACCAGTACAGCTTCCCCTGCGCGTCTTCGGGGAATTCCGTCCAGGAGGCGATCCAGTAATGCGGTGTCCAGGCACGGAAGTCCGTGGTGACGAGCGGCAGGGTGGCCGCCACGGGTCCCGCTCCCAGGACGGCGGCCGGGATGACGGCCCGCGCAGCGGCAGCCGCGCACGCGGTGAGCGTTGCGTAGAACGACAACACCAGCAGCGTCTTGGCGCAGGCGCCCATCGCATCGCCCCAGCCGGGTGGGGCCACCCCGGCCTCCACGGCCTCGGGATCAGCGGGCGTCGTCGGCCGCAGACCGGGCGGCGGACCGCCCGGAGGTTGCACGGCGTGGCTCACCTTGACGGCCAGCCACAACACCACCGCGGTGACGACCACGCCTCGCGCTGCGAGGAACAGCACGACGACGAGCTTGCGCACCACCAGCAGCGACACCCGTGTCTGGTACAGCCGCACCAGCGGCCACGTTCCGCTCTCCAGGCCCTCGGCCAGTACCACGCCGCCGACCAGCGCGACGAACGCCAGCCCGCGCAGGGAGGCATGGTGCCAGGCGGCCGCCTGCAACGCGCCGGCCGGAGTGGCGAGTGCGATCAGGCTCTTGTCCAGCCCGGCCGTCCCGCGCGGAACGGCCTCGACGTACAGGAACACCGCACGTGCCGCCGCAGCAGCGGCGATCAGGACGGTCAGTACGGCTGCCGGCTGAACCGCCAGCCGCACCTCTGCCCGCAACGGGGCAATGATCCGTGTCATGTCCCGCCTCTCACACCAGATTGCGCGGGCGGGTGCGCCAGCTCTGCCACAACGCCAGGGAAAGCAGCGCGATCCAGGGCAGTGTCCGTACAGCGGCGGGAGTGGCCGAGTCCGACGCCGTGGTCCACAGATGGTCGTAGACGTTCAGCCCGGCGGACAGGCCCATTCCGTCGGCGAGGACGGGACCGGGCAGCCACTCCGTGACGGGCAGCGCGGTAACAGCCAGGATCAGCACCCCTACGAGCACCGTGCGCAGCGGCATCCGTACCACTGCCGCCAGAGCGACAGCGGCCGCACAGGCCACGCCGAGCACCAGCACGCCGGTACCGGCCCGCTGCAGTGCGAAGGACGAGACGTCGTCCGGCGAAACCAGGTGGTGGAGCGGAAGGGCGCGACGCGTGTGCATCACGGCCAGCAGCCATACCCCGGCAGACGCCGCCGCGGCCGCCAGCAGCGACCACACCCAGAGCACGGCGGCCTTGGCCGACAGCAGTCGCCACAGCCGCTGCTCCTGAAGCAGCAGCGGCACGGCCGTCCCGCGTGACCATTCGCCGGCCGTGAAGAACGCGGCGAGAACCAGTACCGCGATCAGGCCGGGTGCGGTGGCGAGACACCCGAACGCCCAGCCGACGGCACCGAGGGAATGCTGGGCGAGTGCCATGTGCTCCGCGGTGGCGGTGAAGCCGGCCTCGATGTCCTGGTAGGCCGCGCGTGGTCTCCAGACCGGCCAAGCAGTCCTTGAGGAACGGCTCGGCAGGGACGTCGGGCGGGAGATTCGCCGTGTCCTCGGCGCAGCCCTCGGGGGTCAGCTTGTCCAGCCCGATACGCACGTTCTGCACGTTGTTGTGGGAAACGCGCTGCACGTTGAGTGTCTGGAGGGTGATGCCGACGGCCAGCAGCAGGAGAAGTGTCACGGGGAGCAGGCGGGGCAGTGTGCGGCGCAGTTCCGCGCCGAGGAGGCGCAGCCAGGACTTCATGATCGCCCGCCTTCCGGCTCACCGGCGCGGGCCACCGGCCGCTGCTGGTTGAAGAACCAGTCCTCCAGGCCCTGTGGGCCGTCGGCCGCACCCAGCCCGAGTTGATCGACGGTGCCCGAGGCGCTCACCACGCCTTGGGAGATCATGACGATGCTGTCGCAGAGCCGGGCGATCTCGTCCAGTTGGTGGCTGGAGATGAGGATTCCGGCGCCGCGGGCCGCCTCCTCGGCAACGATGCTCCGAACCAGCCGGACTCCGGCCGGGTCGAGCCCGTTCGTCGGTTCGTCGAGGATCAGCAGATCGGGCTCCTTCAGCAGCGCGGCGGCCAGGGCGAGCCGCTGGCGCATTCCTGCACCGCGCCCAGCTCGCGCTGTGGGCATCCGCCGCCACTTCCTGCTGATACGAACCTCGGCCCCGCGGATCCCCACCGCCTGCCGCAGACCTCGACGACGACGCCGAGCAGGCGCCGCAGCGCGATCCCTCTCAGGGTGTCCGCGACCGGCGCGACGATCTCGGACGCGACCGGCACCGGGGCAGCACGAACCGGTCGAGCGCATGCGCCCTGCGATGCGGAGGTGACGGCGACGCGGGCGAGCGGCGGGGCCGGGTCAGCTCCGGCGGCCGGGGGCCGGCTCCCGTGCGTCGTGCTCCGCTCGCGCCTGCTCGACCTTGTCCAGATGAACGGCCGCCCACTCGGCCAGGGTGGCGAACAGCGGTGCCAGACTGCGGCCCAGCTCGCTGATCTCGTACTCCACGCGCGGGGGCACCTCGGGGTGATACGTCCGCACGACCAGCCCGTCGCGCTCCAGTTGCCGCAGCCGCTGGGTCAGCACCTTGGGCGTAATGGTGGCGATGCGGCGTTCCAGCTCGACGAAGCGGTGCCGGCCGTAGGTGTGGAGCGCCCACAGGATCGGCGTGGTCCAGCGGCTGAAGACGATGTCGACCACCGGGGCGATGGGGCAGGCCTGTTCCGGGTCGGCGCCGGGAGGCACCACGTGCATTGTGCTGTCGGTCACAACAAGCCCCTCTCCCTATTACTTTCCTCTAGGTACCTACTATGCCCGCGCCGATAGCTTCCTCGAGTCCACGGAGAAACACGACAACCGGGAGCGATACGTGATTGTGGTAACTGGGGCTACGGGCAACGTCGGTCGGCCGCTCGTGCACGCACTCGCCGAGGCCGGCGAACAGGTGACGGCGCTCTCGCGCGGGATGTCCGCGCCGCTGGACGTGCCGGCGGGCGTACGGCACCGGCGGGCCGACCTCGCCGATCCGGAGAGCCTGAAACCGGCCTTCGAAGGGGCTGACGCGCTTTTCCTCCTGTACTCGGGCGACATGCCGGCGGCCGGCACCGATGCGGGAGCCGTCCTCGACGCGGCGCGGGCCGGCGGCGTCCGCCGGGTCGCCTTCCTGTCCTCCCAGGGAGTCGGCACGGGCCGCCACTCCCCTGAGTTCGAGGACGGGGTCAAGGGATCGGGACTGGAGTGGACGGTGCTGCGACCGGGCGGTTTCGACTCCAACGCCTTCCAGTGGGCGGAGGCCGTCCGCACGCGGCGGACGGTGACCGCGCCGTTCGGTGACGTCGCCCTGCCGGCCATCGACCCGGACGACATCGCCGCGGTCGCCGAGGCCGCACTGCGCGAACCGGGGCACGGCGGCAGCACGTACGTGCTGACCGGGCCGGAGCCGGTCTCGCCTCGGCAGCAGGCCGCGGCGATCGGGGACGCGCTGGGCGAAGAGGTGCGGTTCGTCGAGCAGAGCCGTACGGAGGCACGGACGCAGATGCTGCGGTTCATGCCCGAACCGGTCGTGGAGGCGACGCTCGGCATCCTGGGCGATCCGTCGCCCGAGGAACAGCGGGTGAGCCCCGACGTCGCACGCGTCCTCGGCCGCGCGCCCGGCACGTTCGCCGACTGGGCGACGCGCAACGTGGCGGCCTTCAGGTGAGCGGCATCTGACGGGCTCCGGCACGCGGTTGGTGGGCCACCTCCTGCAGCCGACGGCGCGCGCAGGCCGGGCCGCGTCGTGGCGCGCGGCCCGGCCTGGGTGGTGTCAGCCCTGGGAGCCACCGCCCCGCGGGTAGGAGACCTCCACGCGCCGGTTCTTCTTGCGGCCCTCTTCGTTCGAGTTGTCCGCGATCGGGAACTGCTCGCCGTAGCCGCGGACCTCGTAGGTGATCCCCGCGTCGCTGAGCGCCTTGGACAGGACCGAGTGCACGGCGTCCGCCCGCTGCTTCGACAGGACGTCGCCGTGGGCGGAGGAACCGAGGTTGTCGGTGAATCCGAAGATACGGACCTGCTTCGCGTTCTCCTTCTTGATCTCGTTGGCGATGGCCTGGATCCGGCCGTTCGCCGCCGGGCTGAGCTTCGCGCTGTCCTTGCCGAAGAGGACTTCGGCCTGGAGGGCGTACTTCACGTCCGAGTTCGTGTCCTCCCGGCGCTCCTCACCGCCCTCGGACTCGATGACGGACTTGAGGTCCAGCACCTTGGCCGGGGCGAGGGTGGCGCCGTCGACCATCTTGAGACCCGGGTTGTCCGCGTCCACCTCGACGGGCGGCGAGGCGGACGCCTCGGTGCCCGGCGGCACGCTCGGCTTGTCGTCGGCCCGTGCCTCGGTCGCGGACAGGACGTGGGAGCCGACGAGGAGGGCCGCGGCGGTGAACGCCGTGAGCACGAACCGGGTGGACGGCCGGCGCATGGGGGTGTGGGTCATGGCGGCACTCACCCGGAGATCTCGAGGGTGGCGTTCTGGAACGACGGCATCTGGAAGTCAACCTGAATCGTCGACTCCGGCGGCGCCGGGAACTGCATGAAGATGGGCATCTTCTTGCCGGCGTCGACCTGCGTGAATCCGGACGTGCAGAGGCATCGGCCCTCAGTGTCGCGCAGCACGTAGTAGCGCTTCTTGCCCGCCTTGTCGACGAGCGTTGCGCCGCCGACCGACTGGCCGCCGCCTCGCAGCTCCTCTTCCGTCCCGCGCCACTCCGTCGTCGCGTAATAGGCCGCGCTGCCCGTGTTCTCCACCACGGCGTTGACGGTGACGAAACCGCCGGAGTCCCTCTCGATGGAGTTGACCTTGAGGACCATTCCGTCCTTGCCCTGGACCGTGGCGATCACCTTGCTGGTGTCCGGCTGAGCCGAGGCGCCACCGGAGCCTTTGTCCCCCTTGTCGGACGGCTTGCTGCTGGACGAGCTCGACGGCTCATCCTTCTTGTTCCCGTCTCCCCCACAGCCGGCCACTGTGAGGGCCAGGGTGGCGGTCATCACCACCGCTGCCGCCCCCCTACGGGCCTTCAGGATGCGCCGAATGCTCATGAATCGAGTTCCTTCTCTCGTCGTTCGCTTGTCAGTCGACCAACTTGACGTCGAAGAGGTCCTTCGCGTCGGGCAGGTCCGTCGGGTCGTCCTCGAGGTCCCAGCTCTTGGTCTTGCAGGTGAGCGTGGGAAGGATCTCCGCGTCGTCGGGAAGCTCGAAGGTGCACAGGGGCTTGACCGCGGCCTTGGCGTCGGCCGTGGCGAACTGGCTCTCCGTACCGGGGATGATCGAGTCACCGATGGGCTTCTTCGTCTGCACGCGGACCGTGTAGGTCAGCCACGGGTACGGCTCGGAATAACAGGGCTCGGACAGCACCGCCCCGTTCTTTTCGGCAAACGCCGCCGCCGCATCACATGCGTCGATCCGAACCTTGCCGTCGAAGATGTCCTGCCAGGTGGTCGGGTCTTCGAGGGAGTCGAGCCACTCGCCCGTGAGCTTCTCACGAGCGTCCTGTGCCGCCGCCAGCGCCGCGGCGTCCGCCGCGCCCTGCGCGGTGTTCCTGGTGGCCGACGCCTGACCCACTGCGAAGAATGCGAACGCGAGGAAGAGCAGGCTCCCCACCATCACCACGTAGATGGGGAATGCCTGCCCTTGGTCCTTCGTGCTGCGCTCCGCCAAGCGGCTCAGCCGGCCTTGATCTTGTCGATCTGCTCGTTGATCTTCTGCGTGATCTTGCCGCCGATGCCCGTGCCCACGATCGCGCCGATGATCACGACGACCACCATGATGATGCCCAGGTACTCCAGCGCGGTCTGGCCCTTGGAACGCTCGCGGTCGGTCATGCGGCTGACGACGGTGTTCTTCCAGCCGTTGACGCGGACCTGCGTGCCGACCGCGGCCTTCAGCAGAGTGTCGTTCGACATGTCGTCCCCCTTCGGGTTCGGCCGACCGGTGGCCGGCCGACTCGTACGTCTCTGTTGCGACGCCGGAAACGTACGGCCGACATGCGGTCGCCGAAGAGGGCCCCAGGGCCCAATCCGGGGCCCAATCAGCGGGCTGGGTCCTGCGGTGTTCAGCCACGGCCCCTCCCCGAACCGCGATCGGGACGTGCCGTGCCGATCCACACGGCGATCGCCTCGCTCCTGCTGACACTGTGAAGCTTCGCGAAGATGCGATTGATGTGGTTCTTGACGGTCTTCTCGCTGATGAAGCAGGTGGCGGCGATCTGCTGATTGCTCATGCCCGACGCGATCAGGTCCATCACCTCCACCTCCCTCGCACTCAGGCCGAACTGGTCTTTGTCGCGGGCAGGTTGTGGCACACCGGCGGAAAGCCCGGCGTCACCCCCGTGCCGCACGGACGACTGTCCCACATTCGATTGCAGATGCGAAGCATCTTCGCTCGGATTCCAGGAAGTCGAGACAATCGGAGCGGCGGGATGCGGAGGCACGGCCGGATGGCCGCCCGTGGGCGGGGCCGGTGGTACGTACGCCGTGCCGAGTCCGTCCGGCAGCGGCTGCCCGCCCTGCGGGCCGGGCGCACGGCCGCCGCGGAACTCGGCCAGGAGCGCGTTCGCCGCGGTCGCCGTGAAGTGGGCGCGGCCCTCCCTCACGTCCCGTACGGCGGCGACGAGCTGGTCCGCGGTGAACTCGCCGTGCACGAGGTAGCCACCCGCCCCCAGTCGCAGGGCCTCCTGCACGATCTCGTTCTCCCGGCTGTACGTCAGCATCATCACCGGCGCCGCCTGCACCAGATAGGGCAGGGCCGAGATGCCGTCGACGCCGGGCATGCGGACGTCGAGCAGGATGACGTCGGGCCGGTGCCGGCGGGCCGCTTCCACCGCCTGCCTGCCGTCGGCGGCCTCGGCGACCACCCGGATGTCGTCGCGCCCGCCGAGCAGGACCGTCAGCCCGGCTCTGACCACCGGGTTGTCGTCGGCGATGACCACCCGCAGGGGTGAGGGGGGAGGTGGGGGGAACGGCGGGGCCGAGTGGAGCGGAGTGGCGTGGGACGACGTGTGCTGCGAGGCGTGGGGGGTCGTGAACTGCTGACCCGACGTGCGTGAGCTCTCGTCCGGCATCGTGCGGCCTCCTCTCAGGGGTTGGTGCTTCGTGGGGAGCGGTGGATGTCGGGCTGCGCAGGCAGGATCGCCGCCAGCGGGAGGTCGAGGCGGACCTCCGTGCCTGCGGCCGTGCCGCGTCCGATACGGATACGTGCGCCGATGCCCGCCGCTCGTTCGACCATCCCGACGAGGCCGAAGTGACCGGCCTTGCGCAGGGAGTCGAGCGTCGTTCCCGGGGGCAGCCCGCTGCCGTTGTCGAGGACGCTGATGCGCAGCATCCCGTCGACGATCCCCGTCTCGGCCCGCACCCGGGTGGCGTGCGCGTGGCGGCCGCTGTTCTCCAGCGCCTCGCCGGCGATCGTGAGCATCTGCCGGGCGACCGCGCGCGGGACCGGCGGTACGGGCGGGCCGCCGAGCCTGCGGAACTCCGCGCCGATGCCGGTGCGCCGGCCGAAGTCGTCCACCGTGGCGCGCAGTTCCTCGGTGACGTCGACCCCGTCCGAGCGGAGGTCGTCGCTGCGGCGCAGGTCGCTCAGCAGTTCACGGGACTCGGCCGCGGCACGGCGCGCGGAGCGGGCGACCAGTTCGGCCTGGTGCCTGACGGTGAGCGGGTCCATGCGGTCGGCCGTGGAGGCGAGGCCGTCGGCGGCGAGTGCCAGGCCGTGCAGGGTCTTGGCGACGGAGTCGTGCATCTCGCGGGCCAGCCGGGCCCGTTCGCCGCCGACCGCCTCGTTGACGGCGAGCCGGGCCCGGGCCTCGGTGAGGGCCTGGCTCGCGGCGCCGAAGCGCAGCAGCAGATTCCGCAGGGTGACCCCTATGGCGCCGGTGACGACGCAGAAGCCCGGCAGCAGCAGGGAGTTCCCCGCGGTGGCGACGGCGTCGGAGTCGGCGCCGTACACGGCGAACAGGATCAGGGCCTGGAGGCAGGCGAAGAAGGCCGCGCCGCGCCACCCGTAGGCGAGCCCGGCGAGCAGGGGCGTGCAGATGGTGACGTACCCGAGGGTGCTGTCGGGTCCGGCCGTGATGAGCAGGAGGGCGCCGAAGAGGGCGTCGAGGGCGAGCAGCGCGGGGTGCCCGAGCAGCAGCGGTCCCCAGCGCTCCCAGTCCCGGAAGAGTCCGTAGGAGAACATGAAGGTCACGAGCACGCCGGAGGCCACGAGGTAGGTGGGCACGCCAGGGTTGGCCGCGCCGAGTGCCAGCGGGGTGGCCAGGCCGATCATCGCCAGCCGGAACCCGAAGACCTGGCGGCACAGCGCCTGCAGGGCGTTGACCTGGATGGCCAGCGTCGGCGTCTGGTCGGGATCGGCCGTGGCACGGGCCAGGGAGGCCGGTCCGAGGCCTCCCGTTATCCTCCCGATGTGCAGGGCCACTGCGGTCCCCCCTCTGGCGGCGACGGCGTCACGGTGTCAGCCGCCGACCGAGCTGAAGTCGGCGTCGGCGCCGAAGACGAAGGCCGCGACGAGGAGGATCATGGTCGCCGGGACCATGATCGACGTGATGGTCAGCGTGGCCTTCGGGACCGCCTTGGACGCCCTGCGGCGGGCGTTCTGGGCGTCGGTGCGGCGCATGTCGTTGGCGATCTGGATCAGGGTCTCGGTGATCGGCGCGCCCAGCTCCTCCCCCTGCTGGAGGGCGGTGACGAACTGGGCGACCTGCTCCGACTCGTTGCGCCTGCGGAGCTCGTCGAAGGCTTTGCGACGGCCGACGCCCATGTCCATCTGGCGCAGAGTGATCCGTAGTTCGTCGGCCCAGGGGCCCTCGTACTTGTCGGCGACGCGTTCCAGTGCCTCGCGGAAGCCGAGGCCGGCGCTGACCACGACGGCGAGGACGTCGAGGAAGTCCGGCAGAGTGCGCTCGATCTGCTCCTTGCGCTGCCGGACGGCCGCGAGGATGCCGACCTCCACCCAGAACAGCCCGAACGCGACCATGAAGAGGGCGAGGAAGGGCTGGCCGCGCAGGATCATGGCGAAGGCCCCGAAGAGACCGAGGAATCCGTAGACGGCGCGGCGGGCCGCGTACCGGTCGATGGTGAGGCCGCCGGGGTTTCCGGCGAGGTCGATCCTGCGGCGGACCTTGTTGACCCGCGCGGGGCCCATCATCCGCAGCACCGCGGGCGCGTAGCGCATGCCGAGGCGGTCGACGGCGGAGCCGACCGCGGTGGTGCGGGTGGCGCCGACCTCCAGGGCGACGGCGAGATCGCCGGGGAGCTTGGCGTCGGCGCGGTACATGCGGATGCCGTGGAAGGCTCCGACGACGCAGAGCGCCACGGCGAGGGCCAGGCCGAGTGCGATCATCGCGGTGCGCTCCTCCTCAGATGTCGATCTTGGACAGCCGACGGATGACGAAGACGCCGAGGGCGTAGAGCACGAGGGCGACGACGACGACGGCCTGGCCGATGAACGAGCTGGTCATGCGGTCGATCGCGCCGGGCATCACGCGGTCGAGCAGCAGCAGCGCGCCGAGTCCCATGGCGGGGACCGCGTAGGCGGTCATGTTGACCTGGGACAGCTGGGTGCGGACCTCGCGCCGGGTCTCCTTGCGTTCCTCCAGCGTCTCGGTGAGGTTGCGCAGGGAGCCGACCAGGGTGCCACCGGCCCGGTTGGACAGGACCAGGGTGGTGACGAGCACGACGAGTTCGCGGGAGGGGAGGCGCTCGGCGAGTTCGCCCAGGGCGTCGTCGACGGAGTGGCCGACGGCCAGCTTGTCGGCGACCCGGCCCAGTTCCTCGCCGGCCGGCGCCTCCAGCTCCTCGGCGGCCATGGACAGGGCGGTGCGCAGGGCGAGGCCGGCCTGGGTGGCGTTGGCGAGGATGCGGGAGAGCTCGGGCAGCTGGTTGATGAACTTCTCGATGCGCTTGGTGCGCTGCCAGTTGAGGAACGCGAACGCGCCCCAGATGCCGAGCAGTCCCGCGATGGGCCCGAAGAAGGACGCGAGGAGTGCCTGCGCCGTGATCCAGAGGCCGGCGGTCACCGCGACCATGTAGACGAAGAACTCGCCGGGCGTGAGGTCGAGGCCGGTCGCGGCGAGGCGCAGCTCGATCTTCCTGCCGAGGCCGGTCCCCCGCAGTCTGCGGTCGACGGCCCTGAAGCGCCGCCGGCGGCCGCCGGTCTCCTCGGTGCGGCCGGAGTGGGAGAGCCGGTCGAGCAGCGCGTGGTGCTGCGAGCGGCCCGCTGACCAGGCGTGGACGCCCATCACCGCGAGCACGCCGAACAAGAGCGTGCCGCCGATCGTGAGCAGTGCGGTAGTGGTCATGCGCGCTCCCTACTTGGCCTCTCGGACGGCGAGCTGGTCCTCGTGCGCGGCGACGCCGAAGGCCTGCGGGACGGGCTGGCTCGCCATGAAGAGCCGGTCGGCGAGACGCCGTGGCAGGGGGAAGTGCTCGTACGTTCCGTGGACGCGTCCGTCCGCGCCCATCGGCCGCGCGGCGAAGCGGGCGACGGTGGCCAGCCGGTACGGCTCCTGGCCCCGGGAGTCGAGGACCGCGATCTCGCTGATCTTGCGCGCGCCGTCGGCGTGCCGGGTGAGCTGCACGATGCAGTCGACGGCGCTGTTGATCTGGTCGCGCAGCGCCTCGAAGGGGATCTTCACCTCGGACATGGAGGCCAGCGTCTGCAGGCGCATCAGCGCGTCCTCGCCGCTGTTGGCGTGGACGGTGGCGAGCGATCCGTCGTGACCGGTCGACATCGCCTGGAGCATGTCGAGGGTCTCGCCACCGCGGACCTCACCGACGACGATGCGGTCGGGACGCATGCGCAGGGAGTTGCGCACCAGGTCGCGGATGGTGATCCGGCCCTTGCCCTCGACGTTCGCCGGGCGGGACTCCAGGCGGATCACGTGCTGCTGCTGGAGCTGGAGTTCCGCGGAGTCCTCGATCGTGATGACCCGCTCGCCCTCCGGGATGAGTCCGGACAGCGCGTTGAGCAGGGTCGTCTTCCCGGTGCCGGTCGCTCCCGAGACGATGATGTTCAGCCTGGCCTGGACGAGGGCGGAGAGCAGATGGAGCATGTGCTCGTCGAGCGAGCCGAAGCCGATCATCTCCGAGAGCGTGAAGGCGCGCGGGAAGCGCCGGATGGTGAGCGTGGGACCGGACAGGGACAGCGGCGGGATGATGACGTTGACACGCTCGCCGGAGGGCAGGCGGGCGTCCACCATCGGGTTGGACTCGTCGACCCTGCGGTTGACCGTCGACACGATGCGCTCGATCGTCTGCATGAGCTGCTCGTTGGAGGCGAAGCGCAGCGGCAGCATTTCGACGCGGCCGCCGCGCTCGACGAAGATCTGGTCCGGCCCGTTCACCATGATCTCGGTGATGGACGCGTCCTCCAGGAGCGGTTCCAGGACGCCGAGGCCGAGCGCCTCGTCCACGACCCGGCGGATGAGCTGGGAGCGCTCGGACGCGGAGAGGACCGGCCCCTCACGGCTGATGATGTGCCCGAGCACGCGCTCCAGCCGCGCCCGGCGCTCGGCCGCGGCCAGCGCCGACATCTCCGCGAGGTCGATCTCCTCGAGCAGCTTGGCCCGGTACGTGGCCACCAGATGGCCGTCGTCCCGCCCGCCCCCTCGGTCCTCGGGGGCCGTGATGCGTGCCCGCAGGCTCATGTGCGACTCCTCGGCGTACGGCGGTCTCAGTCCTTGGGCATGGTGGAACTGCGCTCGGCGTGGCCCCAGTCGTCGATTCCGGGCACGACGGAGGGGATCCTGACCCGGACGGTGGCGGTCACCTCGCCGCCTCCCGGCCGTGCGCTGTAGTCGAAGTCCCCCGGACCGTCGGACAGCCAGTCGCTGACGGCGCTGCGGCCCGCGTGGCCGCCGTCCGTCCGCCAGTTGTCGTCGCTCTCGGCGCGTGCGGCGGCCCGTGCGGCCGTGCCCGCCTGGGAGGTGGCGTAGGCGGCGACGCCGAGTTGGACGGCTGCGAGCGCCAGGATCAGCAGCAGCGGCAGGAATCCCGCGAACTCCAGGGCCACCTGCCCGCGGTCGCTTCTCTTCGCCCCCGTCACGGCGCCGCCCCCTCGTCCACCGCACTGGCGTGGCCCTCGACCTCGAAGGGGAAGTCGACGAAGCCGGGGAAGAGGACGGGGACCTTGAGCGTCACATCGGCCGCGTACATCCCTCCGGACGCCGGGCCGCAGGCGATGTCCCCGTTCCAGCTGCCCAGGTCCTCCCTGGCCGCCGAGCGGCACCGCTGATCCGACGACTGCCCGTAGGCGTCGGCCGCTCCCTGCCGCGCGCCCTCGTCGGCCGCGTTGCCCGCGCGGATGTACGTGTAGCCCAGCAGGGCCGACTGCCACAGCAGGACGCAGACGGCCGCGATGAGCGGCAGCATGCCCACGAACTCGACCGCCACCTGCCCCCGGTCGCCACCGCCTCCGCGGGCCCGCGGCCGCCGCGGGTCACGGCCTGGCGGGGTACCGGCCCGTCCCGTGCTCGGTGGTGCGCTCAGCACGCCCATCGCTCAACTCTCCCCCTTGAGACCGCCGCCTCGCCGGCGGCGTACGCCGATGGATCCCCGGTCGCCCCGGAACCTGCCGGCTCTGTCCTTCCCTTCGGGCGCCTTCACGATGCCCAGCTCGCCCGCGAGGCCCCACAGGGCCTGTTTCACCGTGGACTTGGCCTCCAGGTCCTGCATGCGGCCGGCGTCGACGGCGCCCTGCAGTTCCTTGAAGTTCGCGGGGACGACGGATCGCGCGGCGCGTGTGCCGGTGATCCGTTCGATCAGGGCGGGCTGGATCTCGGCGTTGCGTGTGAACCGGTTGACGAGCGTGATCGTCTCCTCGGCCTTGCGGATCTGCAGCCGGTCCCAGAGCCGGACCATGCGCTTGGCGGCCCGGACCGCCACCACGTCCGGCGTCGTCACCAGCACGGTCGTGTCGGCCATCTCGACGGCCGCCGCGTTGGCGCTGTTCATCTGGGTGCCGCAGTCGATGACCACGACCTCGTAGCGGTTGCGCAGGGCGCTGACGATCTGGCGCACCGCCCGGTCGTTGACCTCCTCGCCGCGTTCTCCGTCGGCGGGGGCGAGCAGCAGTCCGATGCCGGTGTCGTGGGTGAAGACGACGTCCTGGAGCACGCGGGGCGATATGTCCTGGATACCGGCGAGGTCGACGATCGACCTCCGGAACTGCACGTCCAGGTAGGAGGCCACGTCACCGGCCTGCAGGTCCATGTCCGCCAGCGCCGTCGTCATGCCCGAGGCGCGGGCGGCCAGCGCGAGCTGGACCGAGGCGAGCGTGGTACCGACGCCTCCCTTCGCCCCGGACACGGTCACCACGATGCCGCCGGGACCGGTGAACACGTCGCCGCTGTGGCCGAGATGGCGGCGCACGCCGAGCGACCAGGAGGCCGCGGCCTGGACGCGCTGGGTCAGTTCCTCGTACGAGAGCGGAAGCGCGACCAGCCCGCGCGCGCCGGAGTCCATGGCCGACGAGTACAGGCCGGGACTCGCGTCGGCGGTGACCAGGACGACGCCGACCGCGGGGAAGCGCAGCGCCACCTCCCGGATCAGCTCCAGTGCCGGCACCGGCCCGATCCGCTCGTGCACCAGCACGACCTCGGGCAGCTCGTCCAGCGACTCGCCCGCCAGGCGCGCGAGCGTGTCGAGCAGCGAGGTCGAATCGGCCACCGGTGCGGCCGGTTCGGCCTCGGGCAGCTGGCTGAGCAGGGTGGCGATGGATCGGGCGGCGTCGGCGTCGCCGACGGCCGGGAGGATGCGTGTCGTCATCCGGCCCTCACTTGTTCCTGTCCTCGTCGAGGGTGTACGTGCCTTCACCCGGACGAAGCGTGGTCGGACTGCCCTTGGCGATCAGGGCCAGGCGTACGTGGACGGCGAACGACTCGGCGAACGCCACGCGCTGGGCGTCCTGCGTGTTCAGGGCGAACGTGATGGGCACGGCCTGGGTCGCGGCGGCGTCGCGGTCGTCGCCCTTGGGCTCCAGGGCGGTGAGCCTGCCGACGTCGATGACCTTGGCGTTGGGGACGATGATCCGGGACTCGGCGACCTGGCCCTTGTCCTGCCCCTCGTCGTCGAAGGTGGCGAAGATGTTGACCAGATCGCCGGGGGTGATCTTGCCCGCGACACCGGTGGCGGCGTCGATCATGATGGCGATCTCCTGCTCGCCGTTCTCCAGCGCGGGGCGCTTGACGATCATGTCGGCCTGGAGCAGCGACCCTTTGCGCAGCTGGGTGACGGCGATCTTCCCCTCCACCACGGACAGGTCGGTGACCGCACTCGACGAGAGCCAGCGCTTCGGCATCGTGATCTTTTCGAACTGGCTCGGCTGGAGTTCCGTGTACGGAGCGACGTCCGATGTGATCCGGTAGGCCGTCACCTCCGGTCCGACCTTGGAATTCACATCGCTGATCACGGAAAGCACGCCGACGAACGCGCCGAAGGCGCACAGGACGGACAGGAGCAGAAGAATGACACCGCGGCGCTGCCGTGAATTCATGGGCGGGACGACCTCGTGGGGAGACGGACGGTTGGCGGACGGTGCGGGGACGGCCGGTGCCCGTGCCGGGTTTTCTCCCGCCACTGGTCCGGACGACCGCCCTGGTGCGACTACGACCCGGGACGCATAGGTGTTCCGTGGTTCAGGACACCGGGGCTCGGTGTTCGGTTCTCCGCCGGCGCGAGCGGCGCCGAACAGAATTCACAGCGGTCGCCGATGATTTCGAGGCCGCACCAGGAGCACTTCTCCCGTTTGACCGACGAGACGAGCTGGTAGACGAGCGTGATGTCGGGGAGGTAGGCGGCGAATTCGATCATTTTCGAGGTGCCCCACCAGCGGGGCGAATCACCCGGCAGTGCGGTCTCGTGCAGGGCCTGGCAGCGCCATGCGGGGGCGAGGGTCGCGGTGACCCACTCGCTCTGCAACTGCCCCTTCGCGACGATCAGCCGGTTGCCGAACTCCGGTCCGGCGAGCTCTCCGCCGCCGATCCTGATCAGGTGCGGCTGCGGGTTGGCCAGGACCGCGAACTGCGAGCCCGGCACCCATGACTTGGCGTGCGACTTGAGGCTCACCGGCACCCGGTCGAGCCTGGCGACGGAGTTCAGCAGGGCCCCGGCGTAGACGTAGTGCGCGAGGAGCCGGGCCGCGGAGGCGACGATGCCGGCGCTGAAGTCGCAGATCGACAGCTGGCGCAGCTGGCGGACGAGCACGGCCACACCGAGCGGCGGCAGCGCCAGCCTTATCAGGGCGATGCGGTCGCTCTCCAGGACGGAGCGCACGGTGTGCAGTCTGCGCTCGTGGGCGACGGGGATCGAGGCGGGATACAGCGCCACCACATAGCCGTGCTGGTCCAGCAGCACCTGCATGTCGACGAGCGCGGCGTCGAGGGGCTGCGCGTCCGGAGGCGGCAACAGCGCTGCCGTGGGCGTGTGTTGGTCGGTGGGCGGTAACACCAGGTCAGCGCTGGTGACAGCGATCGCGGTCTGCACGCTCATTTCCCCGTTCGAATCCGGTCGCCGAACGTACGGCGACCGCTTCCTCACTGCTCGTGCTGCTGCATCAGCACTCTAACCACGTCCTGTGAGGCAGAGAACACCTTTCAGGTACCCCGCAGGCAACCCGTACGACTCGCACACGGCTGAAAGGGGACGAAGTCGTCGATTGTCGACTCCCGTCACACCGGCCGAATTGCCGTGGTCAGGACTCCTTTTGGGCCCTTCATTGGGTCCGCAGGCCCACGCCGGGCAGTCGTCGCCGTGCGTACGCTCCGATTCCGATTCCGCGTGCGAAAGGTGTGCGCGGCCGGAGAGGGGGACGCCGGATGAGACGGGACCGGGGGGCCACGGCGACCGAGTATCTCGGGGTGGTCGTGGTCGTTGCCACCGTCATCGGGGCCGTGACCGGATCCGGCTTGGGCAGCGCGATCACCGAAAAGATCATTTGTGCGATCGACGGCGGTCAGTGCGCCCCGGGAGGCACGTCCCGGGCCGCGCCGAAAACCGACGCCGACTACGAACCCCCGCTCTGCCAGATCACGTCCATCAGCGACAGAGCCGGAGCCAAATCCAAGATCCTTTTCATCGAGTGGGGCGAGGAATACGGCTTCCAGCAACAGGTGTTCCGCGCCAGGAACGACGTCAACGGCGACGGCACGGTCGACGACGACGACCAGCAGGTCACGATGACCTTCACCGACGCCGCGTCCGTCGCCGCCAAGAAGGACTGGAAACCCGGCGCCAAGGTGGGCAAGTTCGGCTCCGACAAGGTCGAGCTCGGGGCCGGCATCAAGGTCACCAACGGCGACACCTGGGTCTTCGACAGCGAGGCCGACGCCAAGGCCTTCCGGGACGACATCGAGCTGCTCAAGACCTACGAGCTCACCAACCGGCACGCGAACGCGCACGGCGGCGGCCTCGGCAACAGCATCCTCTACCTCTTCGGCAAGGGCCCCATGGCCGAGGAGGAGAAGCTGCGCGACCGCATCGAGGAGAAGCTGGGCGACCGGCACATCAGCTACGGCAAGGTCGGCCTGGAGGCCAGTGCCGCCGGCGGACTCAAGCTGAGCGCGGGGGACGAGAAGAAGCTCGGCGCCACGCTCGGCGGCAACTTCACGTTCTCGCCCGAGGCCACCTGGACCGACAACGACCACAAGGGCACCAAGTCCTACACGTACTCCGCGGCCGTCGAGTACGGCGGCAAGGTCGGGTACGAGGCCGGGCCGATCAGCGGGGAGTCCTCCGCGTCCACCACGCAGACCGGCACCGTCACCGTCACCCACGACAAGAGGACCGGCGAGCTCCTGCGCATCGACATGACCCGTACCGTCGAGAAGGGCGCCACCAGGGACGGCGCCAAGGCGGGCGGCGACAACGGCAGGTCCGGGGACGACAAGCGCGGCGGCAGCGGCGTCAAGGGCTCCGACCAGACCACGGGCATCGAGGTCGTCACCCACTCGATCGTCGTCGAGCCCGGCGCCGAGGGCGCCGAGCGGCGCAGGATCGCGCAGGCGTGGCTGGACGGCAACGGGGACCGGGGGGCGCCGTTCGGCTACATGTTCTCCGACCACGCGCCGACGACCCGGCCCGGGAACGACGACCCGTTCGGCCAGTTGCTCTTCGACGAGGGGCTGTCGAGCCGGACGACGTACACGGGGCAGACCGAGGCGGCGGAGTACGGGTTCGAGCTCAACCTGGGGCTGAGCCTCGGCTTCTCGGTGTCGACCGAGAAGAAGGAGGAGACCCTCGACGACGCCCACTTCCTCGGAGCGCCGAACGGAAACAGCCGTGACTACGTCCCGTACAGCTACTGTGCGAACTGACCTGGCCGAGGGGAGCGCACACACCATGAGCAGCACCTGCGTCAGCACCTGGAGCGGGCGAACGGCGACCGGGCACAGACGTACGGCCCGGCGGGCGCTCGCGGCGGCCGTCCTCGCGGCGGCCGTCTCGTTCACCGCCGCGTGCGGGAACGGTCCGGCCGGGGCCGAGGTCCCCGAGGGCTGGCACCGGCTGACGACGGACTCCGTCGCCGTGGCCCATCCGCCGGCGTTCAGGGAGCAGGGCGCGGGCGAGCGCAGCAAGTTCAACGCGGCCGCCGCCACCCTGGAGGAGGGCGGCCGGACGGTCGCCATGATCTCCGTCCAGCTCGACTACACCAACGCCGATTCGGTGGAGGAGGCCGCGATCGGCGCCGAGGCCGGTATCGCCCTCGGCGCCACCCTCGAGGGACAGGAGGACCTGCGGGTCGCGGGTCCCGAGAAGGCGCGGGACGCGAAGCGGATCGACTACACGTTCACCTCGACCGGTGAACGGGGCACGCCCGCCAAGGGCACCCGGGTCGCGGGCGTGATCGTCGCCGGTCTCGACTCCGGCGAGTCGGCGTACGCGGTACGGATCGACGCGGCCGAGGGGCGCCTGTCCCCCGACGAGCTGAAGAAGATCATCGACAGCATCGCGGTCAAGTAGGCCCTCGACGCCCTGGAGGCTGCATCATGACGCGCTACGGCCACCCGGCTGTGCCCACGCGGCGGAACGAGGGGCCGAGAGCGGGATTTCTCTCGCTGACGAAGTCCTGGGCGGCGGGCATCGTGGTGCTGCTGTTCACCGAGTACCTCCAGGTCACCCTGGTCTACGACACCTTCGGCGCCCCGGCCGGGCTCGGTTCCTTCGGCGGGCGGCTGCTGCTGATCCACCTGCCGAACGCGCTGTGCGTCGCGCTGTCCGTCTGGGCCGCCGCGCGGCTGCACCGGCCGCCCTTCCGGTACGTGACCGTCCGCCATCTGACGGCGGCTCTCGCCGTACCCGTGGCGGCCCAGGTGCTCAACATGGCGGTCCAGTGGCAGAACCTGGCCGCCGAGGGGCTGCTGATGTCCCATGCCGTGCTGGCGCTCGGCTGCGTGGCGGGGTGGTCCGCCGACCGGCTCCAGGAAGGGGACTGAGACGGGCGGCCGGGGCCCGCCTTCCTCCAGAGGTCTTGACAACCAGATTGGTCTGGACCAACTTGTACCTCCACGGTGGCCACCGTTCCGGGTCTCGGCTCCGGATCCTCCACACCCCCCAACTCCCCCACCGGAGGCTGCAAGTGGACCGCACCACACGCGCACGCAGATGGCTCGGCGCCGGCCTGGCGCTGGCCGTCGGCACCGGACTCGGTCTCATGGGCACGGCAGGCACCGCAGAGGCGGCCGACGTCAACGTCGCCAGGAACGCGGGCTTCGAGTCGGGGCTCGCCAACTGGACCTGTTCCGCGGGCAGCGGGGCCTCCGTGTCCTCCCCCGTGCACAGCGGCGCATCGGCCCTCAAGGCCACCCCCGCCGGCCAGGACAACGCCAGGTGCACCCAGACCGTGACCGTGAAGCCCAACTCGACGTACACGCTGAGCGCCTGGGTGCAGGGCGGCTACGCCTACCTCGGCGCGAGCGGCACCGGCACGAACGACGTGTCCACCTGGACGCCCGGGACCGGCAGCTGGACCAGGCTGTCGACCTCCTTCACCACGGGTGCGAACACCACCTCGGTGACCGTCTACACCCACGGCTGGTACGGCCAGGCCGCCTACTACGCCGACGACGTGAGCGTCTTCGGCCCCGACGGCGGAGGCGGCTCCGACCCCGACCCGGTCGTCCCGGCGGCCCCGGCCGCTCCGACCGTCGGGACCGTGACCTCCTCCTCCGTGGCACTGAACTGGCGGGCGGTGACCGGCGCGACCGGCTACAACGTGTACCGCGACGGCGCCAGGGTCCAGTCCGTGAGCGGCACGTCGGCCACGGTGACCGGACTGGCCGCGAACACCGCGTACCGCTTCCAGGTGACGGCGACCAACGCGGCGGGCGAGTCCGCGAGGTCGGCCGCCGTCACCGGGACCACCGCTCCCGGCGGCAACCCGGGCAACCCAGCCGTGCCCCGGCACGCGCTGACCGGCTACTGGCAGAACTTCGACAACGGCGCGACGGTGCAGAAGCTGCGCGACGTGCAGGCGCAGTACGACATCATCGCGGTGTCGTTCGCGGACTCCACGGCCACCCCGGGCCAGATCACCTTCAACCTCGACCCGGCCGTCGGCTACTCCTCCGTCGCCGACTTCAAGGCGGACATCGCCGCCAAGAAGGCGGCGGGCAAGTCGGTGATCATCTCGGTCGGCGGCGAGAAGGGCAACGTCACCATCAACAGCGACGCCTCGGCGACGGCCTTCGCCGACAGCGCGTACGCCCTGATGCAGGAGTACGGCTTCAGCGGTGTCGACATCGACCTGGAGCACGGCATCAACGCCACGTACCTGACCAAGGCGCTGCGCCAGCTCTCCCAGAAGGCGGGTTCGTCCCTGGTCCTGACGATGGCCCCGCAGACCATCGACATGCAGAACACCGGCACCGAGTACTTCAAGACCGCGCTCGCCGTGAAGGACATTCTCACGGTGGTCAACATGCAGTACTACAACAGCGGTTCGATGCTCGGCTGCGACGGCAAGGTGTACTCACAGGGCTCCGTGGACTTCCTCACGGCGCTCGCCTGCATCCAGCTGGAGGGCGGCCTGGACGCCTCCCAGGTCGGCCTGGGCGTCCCCGCCTCGACGCGCGGGGCGGGCAGCGGCTACGTCGACCCGTCCGTCGTGAAGAACGCACTGGACTGCCTGACCCGCGGCGCCAACTGCGGTTCCTTCAAGCCCTCGAAGACCTACCCGGCCCTGCGCGGCGCCATGACCTGGTCCACCAACTGGGACGCGACGGCCGGCAACGCCTGGTCCAACGCCGTCGGCCCGCACGTCCACAACCTGCCGTGACGGCGCGTTGACCGACGAGGGCCCGTGCCGTCGCTCCCCGGCGGCACGGGCCCTCGTCGTACGCTGCGGGGTTCACCAGGGCAGGTCCCGCACCTGCTGCACGCACAGCACGACGAACAGCAGGCCCGCTCCCGCCAGCATCACGTTGCTGAGGATGCCGTTGCGCCACTCGGCGGGCGTGCGGGAGGAGTTGAGCAGCCAGAACAGCGTGAGCGCGAGGAACGGCATGAAGAACGCGCCGATCACGCCGTAGACGATCACCAGGCCGAACGGCTGGTCCAGGAAGAGCAGCGCGATGGGCGGGAAGGTGAGCCACAGCAGGTACGCGCGGAACGGCAGCGACTTCTCCCGGCTGCCGGACGCCACCTCCGTACCCGTCGCCGCCTCGCCCCTCTTGCGGTAGTTGGAGACGAAGTCGGCGAACATCAGGCTCACGCCGTGCCAGACGCCGATCAGCGAGGTGAAGGACGTGGCGAAGAAGCCGACGAGGAAGAGCTTGGCCGTGACGGTCCCGTAGCGGTCCGCGAGGACGTCGCCCAGGTCGAGCAGGCCCTTGTCGCCCTTGGCCAGCGCGACACCCGAGGAGTGCAGCAGCTCGGCTCCGACGAAGAGCATGGCGACGACGAAGATGCCGGTCGTGAGGTAGGCGACCCGGTTGTCCAGGCGCATCACCTTCATCCAGCCGGTGTCGGTCCAGCCCTTGGCGTTGACCCAGTAGCCGTACGCGGCGAGCGTGATGGTGCCGCCGACGCCGCCGATCAGACCGAGCGTGTAGATCAGCGAGCCGTCCGGCAGGACCGGCGCGAGGCCCGCGAAGGCGTCGCCGAGATTGGGGGTCACCCGGACGGCCAGGTAGACGGTGACGACGAACATCACGCCGACCAGCACGGTCATGACCTTCTCGAACACGGCGTACCGGTTGAACCAGACGAACACCAGCCCGACCAGACCGCACAGCACGGCCCACCACTTGAGGTCCATGGTCCCCGGGAACAGGGCGTCGAGCGGGAGTGCGCTGGAGGACATCGCGGCCGCGCCGTAGACGAAGCCCCAGATGACGACGTAGATGACGAAGTAGACCGTGGTCCAGGAGCCGAGGCTGCGCCAGCCGTCGAAAAGGGTCCGTCCGGTGGCGAGGTGCCAGCGCCCGGCAGCCTCCGCCAGGGAGATCTTCACGAGGCAGCCGATGACCGCGGCCCACAGGAGTGTGTAGCCGAACTTGCTTCCGGCGATGAGGGTGGCGACCAGGTCGCCGGCCCCGACACCGGTCGCCGCGACGACGATGCCCGGTCCGATGTACCGCCAGCTCGCCCTGCGCGGCCGGGAGGTGACCTCGCCGGTGCTCTCTTCGGTGGTGCCTGACATGCGCAGCCGCCTTCCCGCTCGTCCCTCCGATGTGACTGGGTTACCCAAGCCGGATGCCGGTGATCCCGCAAGAGGCCCGGCAAGGTGTCCGGCATCCGGCGGGCGGGCGTATGGCCGGGAGTCGCTATTGACCGGAGCATGCCAGAGTCGCACCATGAGCGCGCGAGCCACCGCCGCCGCAACCGCACACGCGCACACCCGTACCTCGCGCACGCACACCCCGCACCGGGCACCCCGCACACGCACACGCACACGCACTGAGCAACCCCCCACACCTCAGGAGCAGTTGCATGCGAATCCGCCCCCTGGGCAAACGGTCCGCCGCACTCGCGGCCGTCGTCGCCCTCGCCCTGGCAGCACCCCTGACCGCCAGCGCCTCGCCGTCGGCCGACCGGCCCGCGCCGGCCGCCGCCGGTGAGGAGGAACGCACCCGGCAGTACCGCATCCACGGACCCGACAGCGCCGCCGACCGCACGGCCGTCGCCGCCACCGGGGTGTCCGTCGACGAGGTGGACGACCACACGATCGTCGTCAGCGCCACCGCTGCTCAGGCGAGGCGGCTGCGTGCCCTCGGACACACCCTCACGGCCCTGCCCGGGCCGCCGGATCGCTCGGCGACGACCGGCGTCGAGCCGTTCGACTTCCCCTCGGCCGACGCGAAGTACCACAACTACGCCGAGATGACGGCCGAGATCGACCAGCGCATCGCCCAGTACCCGGCCATCATGAGCAAGCGCGTCATCGGCAAGAGCTACCAGGGCCGCGACATCGTCGCCGTCAAGATCAGCGACAACGTGGCGACCGACGAGAACGAGCCCGAGGTCCTGTTCACCCACCACCAGCACGCGCGCGAGCACCTCACCGTGGAGATGGCGCTCTACCTGCTGCGCGAGTTCGGCGAGGACTACGGCAGCGACGCACGGATCAGGAACGCCGTGAACAGCCGCGAGATCTGGATCGTCCCCGACCTCAACCCGGACGGCGGCGAGTACGACATCGCCACCGGCTCCTACCGCAGCTGGCGCAAGAACCGGCAGCCCAACTCCGGTTCCTCGTATGTCGGCACCGACATGAACCGCAACTGGAACTACAAGTGGGGCTGCTGCGGCGGCTCCTCGGGCTCCCCCGGCTCCGACACCTACCGGGGCACGTCCGCCGAGTCGGCGCCCGAGGTGAAGGTCGTCGCGAACTTCGTGCGCTCCCGGGCCGTCGGCGGCAAGCAGCAGATCAGGACGGCCATCGACTTCCACACCTACAGCGAACTGGTGCTGTGGCCGTACGGGTACACGTACAGCGACACGGCCGCCGGCATGACACAGGACGACCGCGACGCCTTCGCCGCCGTCGGCCGGAAGATGGCGGCGAGCAACGGCTACACGGCCGAGCAGTCGAGCGACCTCTACATCACGGACGGCTCGATCGACGACTGGCTGTGGGGCAACCAGAAGATCTTCGGCTACACCTTCGAGATGTACCCGCGCTCCTCGTCGGGAGGCGGCTTCTACCCGCCCGACGAGGTGATCGAGCGCGAGACCTCCCGCAACCGGGACGCCGTGCTCCAACTGCTGGAGAACTCCGACTGCATGTACCGGTCGATCGGCAAGGAGTCCCAGTACTGCACCGGCTGATCCACTGCCTGACGGCGCCCGGGACCGGCGGTCCCGGGCGCCGTCAGGTGAACGCGATCCTCGACCACGGCCGGTCGGGGTCCCACTCCGGTACGACGCGCGCCGTCGTCCGTCGGAACTCCTCCTCCGTGCGCGCCTCGTACAGCGGCGCGAACACCGGGTTGGAGCCGAACTCCCAGACCGCGCCGTCCCGCTTGACGACGAGCACCGGACCGCCGCCGTAGGTCATCGCGGAGGTGTCGCCGTCGAGGTACGCCTCCGGCTGCGTGTCGACCAGATACGCGAAGCCGAGGTCCGAGATCCGCCGCTCGGGCCACGGGGTGCCATACGTCGTCCGCACCCACGCGCACAACACCGGATAGGGCAGCCCGGCCGGCGTGGCGGCGGGCATCCGGCCGCCGAGGTAGTGGCCGAGCACCGGCACGAGCCCGGCGGACCATTCGCGCAGACGGGCCCGGCGCCTGACGCCGACGCGGCACTCGTAGAGCATGCCGTTCGTGTGCGCGACCGTGACGACGAGGCACAGGCCGCGGACCTCGTGACGGACGCCGCGCACCTCGTGCCAGGCGAACTCCGCGTGCAGGGCGCCCTGGTCGAAGCAGATGCCGGCCGCGTCCACGAGCACGGCGTTGTGCGCGTCGGCCGCGATGAACTCCGGGCCTGCGGGCGCGTACGGGGGTGCCGGGGCCGGCGGCCGGTCCGGTGCTGGGGGTGTGACCACCCGTCGACCCTGGAGGACGCGGAAGGGGCAGAGCTCGCGCCCTGCCCCTCCCCCTCGAAGCCCGCCCGCTAGAGGACGAGGCTGAGCGCCGCCGCGACGGCGAAGCCCGCGACCGACAGCACCGATTCCAGGACCGTCCAGGACTTCAGGGTGTCCCGCTCCGAGATGCCGAAGTACTTGGAGACGATCCAGAACCCGCCGTCGTTGACGTGCGAGGCGAAGATGGAGCCCGCCGAGATCGCCATGATGACCAGCGCCAGGAACGGCTGTGAGTGGTCGCCGTTCTCGACCAGGGGCACGACGATGCCCGCGGTGGTGACGATCGCGACGGTCGCCGATCCCTGCGCCACGCGCAGCACCAGCGATATCAGGTACGCGAGGACGATGACCGGCAGGCCGACGTCGTTGAAGGTGTCCGACAGCGCCTGCGCGACACCGCTGGCCTTGAGCACGGCGCCGAAGACGCCGCCCGCGCCGACGACGAGCAGGATGTTGCCGACCGGCTTGAGGGACTGCGTGGACACCGACTCGAGGGACTTGCGGGTCCAGCCGCGCCGGATGCCCAGCAGCCAGTACGCCATGACCAGCGCGATCGTCAGGGCGACGAAGGGGCTGCCGAAGAACTCGATGACCGAGCGCGGGGTGGAGGGGGCGAGCGTGATGGAGGAGAACGTCGCGGCGAGGATGAGGATCAGCGGCGTACCGATGATCGTGAGTACGGTCCCCAGCGAGACCGGCGCCTCCTGGGGCACCCGGCCGGCAGCGGCCTGCTCGGCGTGGACGGCGGCCCTGGCGTCCTCCGCGGCCTCCACCATGTCCTGCGGGACCTCCACGAACAGCCGCTTGCCGATCCAGGCGGCGTAGCCCCAGGCGGCGAGCACGGCGGGGATGCCGACCACGACGCCCATGACGATGACCCAGCCGAGGGAGACGTTGAACAGGCCGGCGGCGGCGACCGGGCCGGGGTGCGGCGGCAGGAAGGCGTGGGTCATCGACAGACCGGCGAGCAGCGGCATCGCGTAGAGGATGATCGACTTGCCGGACCGCTTGGCGGCCGCGTAGACGATCGGCGCGAGGACGAAGATGCCGACGTCGAAGAAGACCGGGATACCGAAGATCAGGCCGGTGAGGCCCATGGCGAGCGGGGCGCGCTTCTCGCCGAACAGGCCGAGCAGGCGCGAGCTCAGCACCTCGGCGCCGCCCGACACCTCGAGTATCGCGCCGAGCATCGTGCCGAGCCCGATGATGATGGCGACATGGCCGAGGATGCCGCCCATGCCGGTCTCGATGACGGAGACGGCGGCGGACCGCTGGACGGTGCCGAAGAGTTCGGTGACGGACAGGCCCGCGGCGAGTCCGACCGCGATGGACACGGCGAGCAGCGCGACGAACGGCTGCAGCCGCACCTTGATGATCAGCAGGAGAAGCAGGGCGATACCGAGGGCGGCGACGGTGAGGAGACCGGCGGTGCCGTCGATGAGAGTGAGCAGACCACCGGTGTGCGGGGTGGGTGGTGGGGGTGCGTCAGCGGCGATGAGCATCGAGAAGTGTCCGTTCCGGGCGGTTTTCGGCAAGGGGGGACCGCGGCACGGCGCATCGGGGAGGAGCGCCGTGCCGTACTGCTGCGGGTTCAGAAGGATCAGTCCAGGACTGCCAGGGCGTCGATCTCGATGAGCAGGCCGGCGGGGAGGCCGACGTAGACCGTCGTACGGGCGGCGGGGGCCACCGTCAGGTCCTTGAAGTACTGGTTGTAGATCTCGTTCATCTCGGCGAAGTGGGCCGTGTCGGTGAGGTAGACGCGGATCATCATCACGTCGTCCCAGGACGCGCCGCCCTCCTCGAGGATCGCCTTGACGTTGGCGAGGGTCTGGAGGGTCTGCTCGCGCAGGGTCGGGCCGGCCGGGGTGGGCGCCTGGCCCTCGACAGCGGGGAGGAACCCGACCTGTCCGGCGACCTGGAGGATGTTGCCCTTCCTGACACCGTGCGAGAACTTCGCGGGCGGGGCGGTGTGGGTGCTCGGGGTGATCGCGGTCTTCTCGCTCATGCGCGTGCTTCCTTCTGAGGGGTGTGACCTGAGTACTCCCGCGTGATGGCGTCGGCGGTGCGCCGCACGAGCGGGAGAAGGGTGAGGAGTTCGTCGGCGGTGACGACGACGTTCGGCGCGGACACCGACATGGCGGCGACGGCCCGGCCGTCCGCACCGCGGATGGGGGCCGCGATGCAGTTGATCGACTCCTCGTGGCCGCCGAGGTCGGTGGCCCAGCCCTGTTCGCGCACGGTGGCCAGCTCCTTGAGGAAGGCGCCGGCGTTCGGGGTCGAACGGGACGTGTACATGGGGTAGTCGAGCTTCTCGGCGACGGTGCGCCGCTCGGGTTCGGGGAGGTCGGCCAGCAGCAGCTTGGCCACGGCCGCGACGGTGATGGCGACGGGCTTGCCGATCCGGGAGTACATCCGGACCGGGTAGCGGCTCTCGACCTTGTCGATGTAGAGGACTTCGCTCTCCTCGTGCACCGCGAGGTGGACGGTGTGCCCGATCTGCTCGTTGAGGGCGACGAGGTGCGGGTGCGCGATCTCGCGTACGTCGAGGTTCTCGACGGCCTCCTGCGCGAGGGCGATCAGCCTGGCGCCGAGGCGGTAGCGCTGGTCCTGTTGGCGGTAGACGAGGCCGTGCTCGTGCAGCGTGCGCAGCAGGCGCAGCGCGGTGGACTTGTGGACGCCGAGCCGGTCGGCGACCTGTCCGAGGTCGGCGGGCCCCTGCGCGAGCAGCGGCAGGATGCTCAGCGCGCGGTCGACGGTCTGGCTCATGGTGTACGTACCTCCTGGTCTGCCCCTGTCCACCCGGGGCCGAGGTGCAGTCTCCCCCAGGCGTCGTCGTCGAGGGCGACGAGCCGGTCGGCGTGCGCGGCGGCGGGAGGGGCGCCCAGGTCACCGGCGACGGTGAGGGTGGCGGCGGCGTACAGGTGCCCGTGCCGGAGCCGGTCCTTCACGGGCAGCCCGCGGAGGCTGCCGCCGAGGAAGCCGGCGGCGAAGGCGTCCCCGGCGCCGGTGGCGGCGACGACGCGTACGGCCGGGGCGGGCACGTGCGTGACGCTGTCGCCGCGCGGAGCCGTTCCCCGCCCCGCCCTGCCCCTACGCCTGGCGGCGTGGGCGGTACCCCCATCCCGGACCGGGGCAGGCCCCGGGGCCCGGAACGCCCCTCGGGCGTTGTCGGGGCTCGTCCCCGGGCCCCGCGCCTCGAGCTCCCCCAGACTTCGTCCGGGGGTGCCCCCAGGCGCGGCTGGATCTCGCGGAGCGGAATCAGGCCGGCCGGGGGAGCTCGAGGACACCGCGCGGAGCGCGGTACGGGTCCGGGCGGAGCCCGGTTCGGGACGTGGGGGCGCCCCGACGCCGCCAGGCGTAGGGGGAGAGGTGGGGAGAACCCCGCGGTCGAACGCCACCGCGCCCGCCGCGCCCCGCTTCACCACCAGCACCGACGGCTCCGGCAGCGCCTCGCGGATCGCGTCGGCGCCCCGCAGGCCCCACGCCTCCTCCGCCTCGTCCTCGCCCACGAACACGATGTCCGCGCCCCGGGCGAGCTCCAGCAGCACCCGCGCGCCGGACGCCGGGTCGCGCCACAGGCCCGGCCGGTGGTTCACGTCGAAGGAGACCGGCGGCCGGCCGTCCCGTCGGGCGGTCAGCTCCCGCATCAGCGCGAGGCAGTCCGGGGACAGGGCGGCGGTGATGCCCGAGAGGTGCAGCAGACGCCCGGACCACACGTCCTCGCCCCGCACGTTCGCAGGCGACATCGCCGACGCCGCCGAGCCCGCCCGGTAGTACACGACCTCGTGCTCGTCCGTCGCCCGGTCGCCCGCCGTGCGGAAGTACACGCCCGTGGGGCGCTCGGCGTCGCGCGTGACGGTCGAGGTGTCCACCCCGTACGCCGCGATCGCCTCCACGAGGTGGTCGCCGAAGCCGTCCGCGCCCACGCGCCCGACCCAGCGCGCCCGGTGGCCCGCCGCCGCGAGCGCGCAGGCCACGTTGGACTCTGCGCCGCCGATGCCGCGGACGAACGACGGCACATCGGCGAGGCGGCCCGCACGGGTCGGCAGGAACGTGACCATGGACTCGCCGAGGCAGACGACGTCCACGGGGGCCTGCACGCTCGCGGTCATGATCGCGGGGGCTCCTTGCTGGTCGGTCGCCGGGCACCATTGACCCGGCGTTGGCTCGGATGTTAGACAGCGCTAAGCGAAATACGCAATGGCCGTTGCAGATAGCGCAACGGCATAGAGGAGGGCCCCATGGCTGCCGACAACGCCGTCGCACGACTCGCCGACGAACCGGTCGACCACCGCTTCAAGGCGCTCCCGCCCGACGCCGAGGGCCGGACCGTCGGCGAACTGGCGGCCGCCCGGCTCAACCTCTTCACCGGCGGCTTCACCACCCCCGTCCTGGCGCTGTCCGCCGAGTCGGTGGAGCACAACCTGGCGCTCCTGGAGACGTACGCCGAGCGCCACGGCCTCGCCTTCGCCCCGCACGGCAAGACCTCCATGTCGCCGCAGCTCTTCGCCCGCCAGCTGGAGTACGGCGCCTGGGGCATCACGGCCGCCGTGCCGCACCAGGTCCGCGTCTACCGGGCATACGGGATCGAGCGGATCTTCCTGGCCAACGAGGTGGTCGACGCGGCCGCCCTGCGCTGGATCGGACAGGAGCTCGACGCCGACCCCGGCTTCCGCCTCGTCTGCTACGTCGACTCCGTGCGCGGCGTCGAGCTCATGGACCAGGCGCTGCGCGGCACCTCGCGCCCGCTGGACGTCGTCGTCGAGCTGGGCGCGGGCGAGGGCGCGCGCACGGGCGCCCGTACGGAGGCGGACTGCGCGGCGGTGGCCGACGCGGTGGCCGCCACCCGGACGCTGCGGCTGGTCGGCGTCGCCGGGTACGAGGGCGAGGTCCCGCAGGCCGATGCCGAGCGGGTGCGCGCCTGGCTGCGCCGCCTGGTGGCAGTGGCGGTGGACTTCGACAAGGCCGGCCGGTTCGCGGACTCCGGCGAGATCGTGGTCAGCGCGGGCGGCAGCGCGTGGTTCGACGCGGTGGCGGACGTGTTCGCCGAGATCCCCGAACTGTCCGCACCGGTCCTCAAGTTGCTGCGCTCCGGCGCGTACGTCTCGCACGACGACGGCCACTACCGCCATCTGACCCCCTTCAACCGGGTGCCGGACGAGGGCGCGCTCCAGCCGGCGTTCCGCCTGTGGGCGCAGGTCGTCTCGCGTCCCACCCCGGAGCAGGCGTTCGTGAACGCGGGCAAGCGGGACGCGGCGTACGACCTCGACCTTCCGCAGGCGCAGGTCGTCCGCGACGCACGCACCGGCGAGATCCGCCCGGCCACCGGCCTGACGGTCACGGCCCTGTCCGACCAGCACGGCTGGCTGCGGACCGAGCCGGGGGCGCGGCTGGAGGTCGGGGACTGGGTGGGACTGGGGCTGTCGCACCCGTGCACGAGCTTCGACAAGTGGCAGCTGATTCCGCTGGTGGAGGCGGACGGCACGGTCACGGACTACATCCGCACGTTCTTCTGAGCGGGAGCCGTTCCCCACCCTCGAGAGGACCCCCATGGACCTGGTCATCCGCGACGTGCGCGTCATCGACGGCAGTGGCGGCGCCTCCTACCGCGCCGACGTCGGCCTCGCCCGCGGCCGCGTCGCCGCGATACGCCGGGAGGGCGAGCCCGCCCTCTCCGGCGCCCGCACGCTCGACGCCCACGGCCTCGCGCTCTCCCCCGGCTTCATCGACATGCACGCCCACAGCGACCTCGCCCTGCTGCGCGACCCCGACCACAGCGCCAAGGCCGCCCAGGGCGTGACCCTCGAAGTGCTGGGGCAGGACGGTCTGTCGTACGCGCCCGTCGACGACGCCACGCTCGCCCAGGTCCGCACGGCGATCACCGGCTGGAACGGCGGTGCGCCCGGCGACACGACCGTCGACTTCGACTGGCGCACGGTCGGCGAGTACCTCGACAGGCTCGACCGCGGCATCGCCGTGAACGCCGCCTACCTCGTCCCGCAGGGCACGGTGCGCATGTACGCCGTGGGCTGGGAGGACCGTCCCGCCACCGACGCCGAGCTGGCCCGGATGAAGCAGCTCGTCGCTGAGGGGCTGGAGCAGGGCGCCGTCGGCCTCTCGTCGGGGCTGACGTACACCCCCGGGATGTACGCGAACGACTCCGAACTCACCGAACTGTGCCGCGTCGTGGCCGCGTACGACGGCTACTACTGCCCCCACCACCGCTCCTACGGCGCGGGGGCCCTCGAGGCGTACGAGGAGATGGTGGCGGTCACCCGCGAGGCGGGCTGCGCGCTCCATCTCGCCCACGCCACCATGAACTTCGGGGTCAACAAGGGCCGGGCTCCGGAGCTGCTGGCCCTGCTCGACGACGCGCTGGACGCGGGCGCCGACATCACCCTGGACACCTACCCGTACACCCCCGGCTGCACGACGCTCGTCGCCGTGCTGCCGAGCTGGGCGGGCGAGGGCGGTCCCGACGCGGTGCTCGCCCGCCTCCGGGACGACGAGACCGCGGAGCGGATCCGCCACCATCTGGAGGAGATCGGCTCCGACGGCTGCCACGGCGTGCCGGTGGAGTGGGCCACGATCGAGATCTCGGGCGTGAACGACCCCGCCCTGGCGGACCACGTCGGCCGCACGGTGCTCGAGTCCGCGAAGGCGCGCGGCGAGGAGCCCTGGGTCACCGCTCGGCGCCTGTTGATCGAGGACCGGCTCGGCTCGACGATCCTGCAGCACGTCGGCCACGAGGAGAACGTCCGCACGATCATGCGCCACCGCGTCCACACCGGCGGCAGCGACGGCATCCTCCAGGGCCTCAAGCCGCATCCGCGCGCGTACGGCACCTTCCCGCACTACCTGGGCCGGTACGCCCGTGACCTGGGGATCCTGTCCCTGGAGGAGACGGTCGCCCATCTGACCTCGCGCCCGGCGGCCCGCCTTCGGGTGCCCGACCGCGGCCTGGTGCGCGAGGGCTACCGCGCCGATCTCGTTCTGTTCGACCCGGACACGGTCGCGGCCGGCTCCACCTTCGAGGCCCCGCGCACCCTGCCGACGGGCATCCCGCATGTGCTGATCGACGGCCGGTTCGTGATCGAGGACGGGGTCCGTACGGATGTGCTCGCCGGCCGCTCCGTACGGCGCACCCCCAACTGAGGTGCCACGATCCCCCCGGACGCCAGGGGGTGTCCGCGGGATCGTGGCCCGGCACCCGCTAGTTCACCCCGCGCGGGCGGAACTGCACGCTGATCCGCGGGCCCACCGGACGCGCCGTCTTCGGCACGGCGTGCTCCCAGGTGCGCTGGCAGGAGCCGCCCATCACGACCAGGTCGCCGTGCCCGAGCGGGCGGCGGACCTGGATGCCGCCGCCGTGCAGCGGCCGCAGGACGAGATCGCGCGGGTCGCCGACGGACACGATGGCGACCATGGTGTCCTCCCGGGCTCCCCGGCCGATCCGGTCGCCGTGCCAGGCGACGCTGTCGTGGCCGTCGCGGTAGTAGCAGAGCCCGGCCGTGACGAAGGGCTCGCCCAGCTCGTGCGCGTAGTGGCGCGACAGGGCGTCCCGCGCCTGTTCCAGCACGGGATGCGGCAGGGGGTCGTCCTCGCCGTAGTAGGCGAGCAGCCGGGGGACGTCCACGGTGCGCTCGTACATCCGGCGCCGCTCGGCACGCCACGGCACGGTGCCGACGAGCTCGTCGAACAGCAGATCGGCGCCGGTGAGCCAGCCCGGCAGCGCGTCCAGCCACGCCCCGTGCCCGAGGACCGTGCGACGCACGCCGTCCAGGGGTGCGAGGCCGATCTCGTCGGCCTGGTCGAAGAGCGAAGCCTGCAGATGTGCTGCCATGCCTTCCACAGTAGACCCAGAACCGAACGTACGATCGAACGAAGACGATTGTCCGGTGCGGCACAGGGTCGAGGCCGAGCGCGCCTGGTCCGGCACGCCGATCTCCTCCGCAAGGGTCAGACTTCGCCCTGATCCGTTACCGGTGTCCGTTTGCGGCGTTGAACGAGAAGTGAAGGTCGCAAATCCCTGCGGCCTCCTCTGTTCCTTACAAGGAGAAGTTGATGTCGCGTATCGCGAAGGCCGCCGCTGTTGTCGCCAGCACGGGCGCCATCCTTGCCGGCGGCGCCGGCATTGCTGCCGCCGACGCCGGGACCCTCGGTGAGGCCGTCGGTTCCCCGGGCGTCGCCTCGGGCAACCAGCTCCAGGTCCCCCTCCACGTGCCGGCCAACGTCTGTGGCACCACGGTGGACGCCATCGCGCTGCTCAACCCGGCCTTCGGCACCAGCTGCCTCAACGGCGACGCCGCCTGAGCACCGCTGCACCGTTCGCGGCCTCCCCTGTACCACTGGGGGAGGCCGCGACCTCGTTCGGTGCATGACGCCGTGGGTTGCTCCTGCGAAGCAATGACGCTTCGACGTTGACGACTTCGGTGTGGACAACCAGCGCGTGACGAAAGGGTTGTTCGCCCCCGGCGGGGGGCAAGGGCGGCTCGCGGCAGCCCCGTTCACCGGGTCCGTACGCTGCCGTCCGCCTTCGAGGCGAGCAGACCGGCGCACCGGGCGTACCGGACCCGGCGGGGCCCCCACTGTCCGTCCCGCAGCCGGGAAACCGGCAGGAGGACGTGCGCGGCGGCCGTCAGCGTGGCCTCGTCGCCGAGGAAGCCCTGCAGTACGCCCTCGGCGAGGGCACGCCGGGCGTCGCCTCGGGCCAGGCGCGGCCGGCGATCAACGGTGCCGCGCCGCCCGGCGGCGGCCAGCCACTCGGCGAGAACCGGGCACTGGGCGTTCATGTACGACATGGTGACGACGGCCCGGCCGCCCTGGACGAGCAGGTGGATCGGGCTGCCGCGCACAACGGCGGCGCACCCCGTGTCACGCGGGAATCCCGCCGCGTGCGCTCGAAAGGCCGTTCCCGCCGTACCCCGGTCGCACCGGCGCGGCAGTGACCTCGGCCGACGGATGCGCGTTGGCCCGCGTATGGCAAGGACTACCGCGCCGACTCGTTGGCAGCGCGTGCAGACGAGAACCGATTCGACGCCTGCGGCCCAGCAGCCGGGCAGCAGCCCCATCTACGAACAGCTGGCACGGGAGTGGGCGGCGGGCGGCCGGACCCTGCCGGGCCGGCCGGACGGGGACTGGGCGCGGCTCACCCGCTTCCCCGCTCCCTCCGCCGAGGAGCAGCAGGTCCGTCCCGCTCCCCCGCCACCGCGGCGCGGCTGGCTCCACGACCGGCACGACACCTGATCCAGGGCTCGCTCAACAAGCCCTGGGTCAGGGCGGCCTGGGCTCCTGCAGTCCGGGCCAGGTCGCCGGGACCGGCGGACCCTTCGTGTCAGCCGGTCCAGAACTCCCACCACCGGGTCAGCACCAGCATCCCGATGATGCCGATGTGCAGCACCGGCAGCACCCACGTGAACTCGCCGAAGAGACTCCGCAGTCCGGCCGGCGCGGGCAGCAGCCCGTTCCGCACGCTGTGCGAGGTCACGTACCAGAACATGACGATCGTGGCGACCCACGCCAGGCAGCACCACAGGCACAGCGCGTTGATCTCGTACAGCGACTGCTGCATCAGCCACGTGCAGAACCCGACCCCGAACAGTGTCCCCGCGTTGAACGTCAGCCAGTACCAGCGCGGAAAACGCGCGCCCGCCAGCAGGCTCACCCCGACGCCGATCACGACCGCGTATGTCACCAGCCCCAGCATCGGGTTGGGAAAGCCGAACGCGGACGCCTGGCCGCTCTCCATCACGCTGCCGCAGGACACCACCGGATTGAGACTGCACCCCGGTGTGAAGGTCGTGCCCGCGATCTTCGCCTCGAGGATCTTGAACTTGTCCAGCGTGATGACCCACGCCGCGAGCAGTCCCGCCGCACCCGTCACCACCAGCATCCAGGCGAAGGCGCGCCCCACGCCGACCACCCCGCCGGAGGGACCCCTGACCGCCCGCCGCCTTCCCCTCTGTTCGACGGACAAGGATTCGGTCGCCGTAATTGTCATATTGAATTCACCACTCGTTCGACCTGATGGATTCGCCTATTGTGCCGCACGCGAAGTGGGCGATCGGGGCCAGGAATCCGTTCAGCACTACGGGTGAACACGATAGTGCCGACGACTCGCGCAACCCGTGTGCGGCATTCGAGTGAAGGTCCGCAACCGAACGGCCTGCCGGCCAAGCAACATCGGCTGGGGCTCGTCCCGGTCACCGCCGTCAACGACGTGCCGGTCCCCTCCGCCCCGCAGAACCAGCAGTGCGTCGAGAACTCCACCCCTGAGCACAGGGGCACGCCTGCGCCCGGAATCAAATTCCGAACAAAAGCCGTGACAATTCCTCAATCGACTCCGCGCACCTGTTCGAATCATTATATGTGGGGCATACGAGTGACTTTCCGAACCGGCAGTGGCCGACCGGTTTCCGACCGGGAATCGCATCGTTACTAGTTCTGCGGAAGGCGCATGCCCGCATGAAGAAATGCGGCTGCGCGGCACGAAGGCCGTACCGCGTACCGTGCCCCTGCTGAAAGGATCGAAATGAAGCACAAGAAGGCTGCAGCCGTCGCCGCCGGTCTCGTCCTGGCGCTGGGCGGCGCCGCGCCCGCCGTTGCCGATGTGGGCGCCGAGGGTCTTGCCACCGGTTCCCCGGGCGTGCTGTCCGGCAACGTCATTCAGCTCCCGCTCCACGTCCCGCTGAACCTCTGCGGCAACTCGGCCAACCTGCTCGGTCTGCTGAACCCGGCCGTCGGCAGCACCTGCCTCAACGGCTGACGTTCCCTCCTTCGTCCCTGACGCGACATCGGATGCGGCCCCGAGGAGCGACGACGCTCCTCGGGGCTTCTCCGTGCCCCTGACACGCCCGCGCGCGCCGGCGGAACCGCGGACGAGGAGCGTGCCGCGCCCGGCACCGGTCCGGGCGGTCTACGCGGGCCGGACGCCGATCACCACCGTCGCGTCCAGTTCCTCGCACGCCTCGATCCGCGGAGCCATGCCGTGCCGGGCGAAAGCTTCCGCGGTCCGCGCGGCCTGCCGCTCGCTCGTCTCGATGAGCAGCGCGCCGCCGGGCGCCAGCCACCGCGCGGCCCCCGCCGTCACCCGGCGCTGGATGTCGAGCCCGTCCGTGCCGCCGTCCAGCGCGACCAGCGGCTCGTGGTCACGGGCCTCGGGCGGCAGGAGGCCGATCTCACGGGTCGGCACATACGGGGCGTTGGCGACGAGGACGTCGACACGGCCCCGGAGCTCGGCGGGCAGGGGTGCGTAGAGATCCCCCTCGTACACCCGGCCGCCGACTGTCGCGACATTGCGGCGCGCGCAGCGTACGGCGGCGGGCTCGATGTCGGCGGCGTGCAGTTCCCCGCCGCCGAGCGCGTGCAGCACGGCGGTGCCGAGGGCGCCCGAGCCGCAGCACAGGTCGACGACGACGGCAGCGGGCGGGGCGAGCGCGACCGCGCACTCGACCAGGAACTCACTGCGCCGCCTGGGCACGAACACCCCTTCGTCGACGGCCATCCGCAAACCGCGGAATGCGGCCCAGCCGAGGACGTGCTCCAGGGGCCGGCCCGCCACCCGGCGCCCGATCATGGCGTCCAGCTCGGCGGCGTCACGGGCAGTGGAGATCAACAGCTGCGCCTCGTCCTCGGCGAAGACGCAGCCGGCGGCGCGGAGGGTGGTGACGACGGCGCAGACGTCGACGGGAACAACGGAGGGGGAGGGGAGAAGCGGGATCGGCGGAACCGACATGGAAGGCCTTTCGGAGACCGAAGGGCACCCCGTACTCACCCGTGCCCGGTCACTCCGGGCCGTCCGCACGGTTACGGGGAGAGGGAACCCTGCCTGCGTTCGCGGAAATGGGGTCTCACCTCCCGGGTCGGTCCGTGCACTGCGTGAACGCACACCCTATCCCGCGGACCGGGCACTCCCCCGCCCAGGGGTGACTAGCGCCACATCCGCGGGCGTAACGACGGATTTCGTAGGTGGTCCCGGGGTTCGCAAAGCGCATTCGAAGGGGCTCGGGCGCGCCCACCAGCGGAAGCTGCAAAACGGGACATTCGCGCCACGCTGCCGTGGTCAGGAACTCGAAGCGATCACTGCCGGGCACCCGTAAGCTCACGTCATGCAGGTGATCCAGTCCACGAAGCTCGCAAACGTCTGTTACGAAATCCGAGGCCCGGTCCTCGAGGAGGCAATGCGGCTCGAGGCAGCAGGTCATCGCATCCTCAAGCTCAACACCGGCAACCCGGCCGCCTTCGGATTCGACTGCCCGCCGGAGATCCTCGAGGACATCCTGCGCAACGTCGGCGGTGCGCACGGCTACGGGGACGCGAAGGGGCTGCTGTCCGCCCGCCGCGCGGTCATGCAGCACTACCAGACCAAGGGCATCGACCTCGACGTCGAGGACGTCTACCTGGGCAACGGCGTCTCCGAGCTGATCCAGATGTCGATGCAGGCTCTGCTCGACGACGGCGACGAGGTGCTGGTGCCCGCGCCCGACTACCCGCTGTGGACGGCGTCCGTGTCGCTGTCCGGCGGCACGGCCGTGCACTACCGCTGTGACGAGCAGTCGGACTGGATGCCCGACCTCGCGGACATCGAGCGCAAGATCACCGACCGCACCAAGGCGATCGTGATCATCAACCCGAACAACCCGACGGGCGCCGTCTACGACGACGAGATGCTGCGCAGTCTCACGGAGATCGCCCGGCGGCACCGTCTCGTCGTCTGCTCCGACGAGATCTACGACAAGATCCTCTACGACGGGGCGACCCACACGCCGACCGCCGCGATCGCCCCCGACCTGCTGGTGCTCACCTTCAACGGGCTCTCCAAGAACTACCGGGTCGCGGGCTACCGCTCCGGCTGGCTCGCGGTGTGCGGGCCGAAGGCGCATGCCTCCTCGTACATCGAGGGCCTGACGATCCTCGCCAACATGCGGCTGTGCGCCAACATGCCCGCACAGCACGCGGTGGCCACGGCGCTCGGCGGCCGGCAGTCGATCGAGCAGCTGGTCCTGCCCGGCGGGCGGCTGCTGGAGCAGCGCGACACCGCGTACGACCTGCTGACGCAGATCCCCGGAGTCACCTGTGTGAGGCCGAAAGGGGCGCTGTACCTGTTCCCGCGGCTCGACCCGTCGGTCCACAAGGTCAAGGACGACCGTCAGATGGTGCTCGACCTGCTGCGGGCCGAGAAGATCATGGTGGTGCACGGGACGGGCTTCAACTGGCCGGAACCGGATCACTTCCGCATCGTGACGCTGCCGTCCGCGAAGGACCTGGCGGACGCCGTCGGCCGGATCGGCAGCTTCCTGAGCGGCTACAGCCAGCACTGAGCACGACGGTCAGATGACGAAGTCCGGCTCCGCCATCGCATGAAGCTGACAAAGTCCCGATCGGGCTCAACTTTAGACTGAATCCAATGTAGGATGGTCTCCTGACCGTGAGCAGGAGGCCATCCATGTACGAGCCGATCCGCACCAAGTCGGTCCACTCGATGGCCGACCAGGCGCAGTACCCGCACCGCAGCCGCGAGGAGGAGCTGGACATCCAGCTCGCCGGGCATCTCGCCGCACTCCTCGCCGTCACCGACGAGCTCGGTCTCGACACCGCGGCGGAGGCCATCGCGGCCCAGGTGTCCCGGCTGCGCGGCGCGCCGCCCGCCCGGCATGCCGCGCTGACCCACGCCGACTCCGCCGCGCTCCACCAGCGCGCGCACGCTCTCGCGGGCCGCGCCCTGGTGGTCGCCGCGTCCCGCGCCGACACAGCCGCCGCGATCCTCGCCGCCGAGCGGATGGACGCGCACACCGCCGCGCTGCGCGACACGCAGCTGATCGGCGCTCCCTGACGGCCCCGGTCCGCGTGCCGAAGGAGGCGCGCGGACCGGGTGCCACCCGAGACATCGCGTGAGCCTGCCTGCCCTGATCGCTGCCCGACAGTCGCGCGGACCGGGCATGGCACGGCAACCGCTGCCCACGCCCGAGGGGCCGGACCGGCCGTGGCAGCCGAACACATCGTGAGCCGGTCACCCGCCGTCGGCCACCTCCGGCGCGTCGAACTGCTGGGCGTTCGACGGCTCGCTTCCGCCGGAGGTCCTCTCCCCGCACCGGCGGAATGACCGGGCTCTTGCCCGACGGGTGCGCCGGAGAGCGAGCCGCGGATGCACGACGGTCGGGCCGCCTTCGCGTCGCCGAGACCGTCGTCGCGACTCCGAACTGACCGGGACTCAGGCAATCTTCCATCGACAGTGCGCCCTGTCCTGATCAAAACACTGCGCGACAATACGTATGCGGCCACGGGGCGCACCGCCCTGGGCGACAACGCAACGGCCTTTTTCGCAATGACGAATTGCCGAACGGCGAGCCCAAGGACCCGGCGGCGGCCGGGGGTTACGACTTCCACGCCCCGCGCACCGCACCTCCGATGCGTACATTCGGGTGGACTGTACGCCCTAAGTCCCCGACGAATAGCGGCGGCATAAGGACCACCTCGTAACTTTGGTGAGCATGACGGTGGTTCGGACTCCGGTATCGCCGGCACCGCCCATGGGCTCCTGCATGTCAGCCACCTGAATCAGCCAAGTCCATTCCCTCCCTCACCGACTCCATGAGATGTGACCAAGTGAAACGTAGGCGATTGTGGGCAGGGCTCGCCGTAACGGCGGCGGCTGCCACCGGGGGCGTCATCTGGGCGATCCAGTCCCAGTCGGCCGCTGCCCCGGAATCCGAGGCCACGTCGGCGACCCGGAAGACCGTGGAGGCGCAAGCGCTTTTGCAGGCCGGCATTCTGCAGGGGAAGTACCAGGATTACGACGGGGCGGCCCGTACCTACAGGCGAGTGCTGGAACTGGATCCTGGCAGCGAGCACGCCTGGTACAACCTGGGTGTCCTCGCGCAGCAGGACGGCAGGACCGCTGAAGCCCGTGCCGCCTATGACAAGGCGCTGAAGATCGATCCGTCGTTCACGTCGGCTCTCTTCAATCAGGCGCTCCTGCTGAAATCGAGTGAGCCCGACCGAGCTCTCACACTCCTGAAGCGTGCCGTTGCCGCCAACCCCAAGGCGGCCACGGCCCATCTGCAAATCGGGAACATCCTGGCGAAGAAGGACCGCGACGAAGAGGCCGGGGCTTCATTCCGTCGTGCCGTTGCGGCCGATCCCTCGCTGCATTCTCAACTGCCGGAATCTTTCAAGGATTCCGTAAGTCCCTCACCCTCTCCGACATCGAGCCAGGCAGGTACCAGATGACGTCGACTGCGACACCGAGGTTCTCCGTCTTCACTCCCAGCCACCAGCCGCGCTTTCTCGATGAGTGCCTGGCGACGTTGCAGGCGCAGACCTGTTCGGACTGGGAGTGGATCGTCGTGCTCAACAACGGCGCCCGGTGGCGGCCGGAGCGACCCGACGAGCGTGTCCGTCTGGAGATCGCGGACGAAATCCGCGGCGTCGGCGCGGCCAAGCGCAGGGCCTGTGAACTGGCGCGCGGCGAGATCCTCGTGGAACTCGACCACGACGATCTCCTCGCAAAGGCGTGTCTGGCGGAGCTCGGCAAGGCATTCGACGCGCATCCCGACGCCGTTTTCGTCTACAGCAACACCGCGCACATCACCGAGGACGGCAAGCGGGACGAGTCCCGCTTCAACGAGACGCACGGCTGGCAGTACGAGGAGGTGCGCGTGGACGGCCGCAAGCTGCTGGCGGCCAAGTCCATGGAACCGACGCCGCACAACGTCGCCTACATCTGGTACGCGCCCAACCACGTGCGGGCGTTCCGCAAGGACGCCTACGAGAAGGTCGGCGGGTACGACGCCACCCGTACGGTCCTGGACGACCAGGACCTGATGTGCCGTCTCTTCCATGTCGGCGACTTCCACCACATCCCCCGCTGCCTGTACCTCCAGCGGATCCACCGCGCGAACACCCAGCGCGACCCGGAGATCAACGCACACATCCAGCGCGAGACGGTCGCCCTGTACGACAAGTACATCGAGGCCAACGCCCTCGCCTGGACCCAGCGCCGCGGACTGCTCGCGCTGGACCTCGGCGCGGCCCACCGGAAGCCGCCCGGCTACCTGGGCGTGGACCAGTACGCGGGAGAGGGCGTGGACATCGTCGCGACCCTGCCCGACAAGCTGGACCTGCCCGACAACTCCGTCGGTCTGATGCGGGCGGTGGACTTCCTCGAGCACGTGCCCGCGAAGGTGCCGCTGATCAACGAGCTGTACCGGCTGCTGGCACCCGGGGGCATGCTCCTCACCATGACCCCCAGCTCCGACGGCCGGGGCGCCTACCAGGACCCGACACACGTCGCCTTCTACAACGAGAACTCCTTCTGGTACTACACGGACAACCAGTACCGCGCCTTCGTGCCCGAGATCGAGGCCCGGTTCCAGAAGTCACGGCTGGTCACCTACTACCCGACCGACTGGCACTCCAAGAACAACATCTCCTACGTGGTGGCGAACCTCATCGCCATGAAGGACGGCGCCGAGCGGTGCGGCGGACCGCTGCTGGTCTAGGCGATATACGACAAGGCGCCCGGCGGGACCATCCGGTCCCGCCGGGCGCCTCTTGCTTCAAGAGCAGGTCAGCAGAACATCAGCCACCCGTCCGCGCCGCAGCGGCCAGGGCGGCGAGGGCGGGCGTGTCCAGGGCCGCGGTCAGTTGGACCTCCCACGGCGGGAGGGGCACAAGTCCGGTGCGCGGCCAACCGCCGTGCCCGAGCACACCGAACGCCGGGCGGGTGGCGGGGCGCGGGAACACCGCAGAGCCGACCGGGCGGATCCGCTCAGGATCGAGCCCGCTCAGCCGGAAGGTCTCCCGGGCCAGTCCGTACCACGTGGTGTGGCCGGCCGCCGTGCCGTGGTAGATGCCTGCCGGGGCCCGCCCGGCCAGTGCGGCACGGCCGAGGGCTGCCAGCTGCCGGGCGAGCGCGCGGGACCAGGTGGGCTGGCCGTACTGGTCGGCCACCACGTCCAGGGTCTCGCGGCGCGCGGCGAGTTCGAGCATGGTGGCCACGAAGTTGGGTCCGTGCGCGCCGTAGAGCCAGGCGGTGCGCACGACGTAGCCGCTGCGTGGCAGCAGCTCGGCGACTGCCTGCTCCCCCGCCAGCTTGCCCCGCCCGTATGCGTTGACGGGCCTGGTCGGTGCGTCTTCGGGGTACGGCTCGCGGGTGTCACCCGAGAACACGTAGTCCGTGGACACGTGCAGCAGGATCGTTCCGCTGCCCGCGCACGCACGCGCCAGGTGGCGGACGCCTGTGCCGTTCACGGCGGTGGCCGCCGCCTCGGCCTCCTCGGCGCGGTCGACGTCCGTCCAGGCGGCGCAGTTGACGACCACGTGGTGACCGGCGACGGCCGCGTGCGCGGCCGTCGGTTGGGTGATGTCCAGCTGGTCACGTCCCACTCCCGTCACCACGGCGTCCGGATCGGCGGCGAGCTCAGCCAGCACGTCCCGGCCGAGCATCCCCCGTGCACCGGTCACCAGCCAGCGTGTGGTCATCACAGTTCCGCCCCCGCCGTGAGCGGCTCCCACCAGGACCGCTGTTCGCGGTACGGGGCGACCGCGGCGGCCAGGCCTTCCGTGGTTCTCCCCGGCCCTGCCACCGTGCAGGACGAGTGCGATGCCCGGGCAGTGGTCGGAGACGTGCAGCCAGTCGCGGATGTTGCGGTCCTCTCGCGCATGGTTCTCCGATGCTCTTGCTGTCCCGGCGTTCAGAGCCGAGAGGTGGATTTGTCTTCCGAAACTCGGATCATGGGCGATGAGCCGGCGCGTGCCTTGAGGCCACGTGGCGGGCGGAATGCGGACGGTGCCCGCGAGGCCGAAGCCTCGGGGCACCGCCACTCATTCCCGGGCGAAGCGGCAAGCCAGTACCGCACCACCGCCAGAGGGGACTTACGGTTCTACATCGTGGCAGACCACGAAGGCGGTGACCTCGCCGACGGTGGCGGTTGCCTGCCACCCGGTGGCAACGCCGCCCTGAGCGCCGGGCACCGGCTGACTCTGGCTCACGTTGACGGTCAGGAGGATGGGGTCCTGGAACCCTTGGTAGCCGCCGCCGGTGGCGACGTCGTTGCCGAGGCACGTGGCGTCCGACTGGGCGCCCTGGGCACCGACCTCGACATAGGTGTCAAGCGCCACTGCGCCCTGAGCTCCCTGCTCGCCCTGCGGGCCCTGGGCCCCCGGGACGCCCTGCTCGCCCTGCGGGCCCTGGGCCCCCGCGTCGCCCTGGGCACCCTGGGCCCCCGCGTCGCCCTGGGCACCCTGCGCCCCCGCGTCGCCCTGGGCACCCTGCGCCCCCGCGTCGCCCTGGGCACCCTGGGCACCCTGGGCCCCCGCGTCGCCCTGGGCACCCTGCTCACCCTGGGGACCCTGGGGACCTCCCGGATCGCCCTGCGCACCCTGCTCACCCTGGGGACCCTGCTCACCCACCCCCGGGACGCCCTGGGGACCCTGCTCACCCGGAACTCCCGGGACGCCCTGGAAGCCCTGGAAGCCCTGGAAGCCCTGGGGACCCTGGGGACCCTGGGGACCCCGCGGGCCCCTGTCGCCCTTGCCCTTGTCCTTGTCCTTGTCGCGGTCAGCGCTCGTGGCACCGTTCGGGCCCGGCAGCCCCACGCTCTGTTCGGTGCCGGACCTGTGAATCGCGTCGGCGATGGCCTGCGTGCTCGGGACCACGTTGAGCGCCACGGCAAGTGCGCCCGCTGAAACCATCGTGGCGGACTTCACGCGGGAACTTCGGATCGTTCTACGGCTCACCAGAGAACCTTTCTCATGAGACTTGAAGTGACCACTCCGCAGGCGCACGCACTCGAGAAAGCGCGCTCGGTACGCATGCGTGTCGCGTCGCCGATGGCTACGGACAGAAGAGGATTCTTCTCTCGTGGGACCGAATTATCGTGAATTGCCCCGCGTCGCGGCCGAAGATCACTCGGGCGGCGGCCATGCATAAAATGCCCGGCCGGGCTCGGCCCTATAGCGCAGGAGCGCCCGGTCCTGTGCGCAGCAGTTCCTCTGGCCGCGATCCGGACTCCCTTTGGGGCATGACGGCGTATCGGGAGTCCTCCAGCAGTCCCAGCAGATAGTTTCCGTATCCGCTCTTGCGCAGCGGCTGGGCCAGTTCCCGGAGCCGGTCGTCGTCGATGAGGCCGGCCCGCCAGACTGTCTCCTCGATGCAACCGACCTTGAAGCCCTGGCGCTCCTCGATCACCCGGACGAATTCCGAAGCCTGGACCATGGAGGTGAAGGTCCCGGTGTCCAGCCAGGCGGTGCCTCGGTCGAGCCGCGTGACGTGCAGGGTCCCGGAGTCGAGATAGACCCGGTTGAGGTCGGTGATCTCCAACTCGCCTCGGGCACTCGGCCGGAGGCCGCGGGCGATGTCCACGACGCGGTTGTCATAGAAGTACAGTCCGGGCACGGCGTACCGGGACTTCGGCCGAGCGGGTTTCTCCTCGATGGACAGCGCTCGGCCCAGTTCGTCGAACTCCACCACGCCGTAAGCCGAAGGATTGGCGACCTGATAGGCGAATACTCTGCCGCCCTTCACCTCGCCGCAGCGGCCCAGCCGTGTGCCGAGGCCGCTCCCATGGAAGATGTTGTCGCCCAGAATGAGCGCGACCGACTCGTCGCCGATGAAGTCGGCCCCCAGCACAAAAGCCTGAGCGATGCCTTCCGGGCGCTCTTGCGCCATGTATTCCAGCCGCAGCCCCAGTTGACTTCCATCGCCGAGCAACCGGCGGAACTGGTATTGGTCTTCGGGGGTGGTGACGATCAGAATCTCACTGACCCCGGCCATCACGAGTGTGGACAGCGGATAATAGACCATGGGTTTGTCGAAGACCGGCAACAGCTGCTTCGACACCGAGCGGGTCAACGGCCACAGTCGCGAGCCGGTGCCCCCGGCCAGGAGGATTCCACGCATGGCGTCACCCTAGGTGAATTGCCCATGAATGGGACTCTTTCACGCGAGTTGCGGGGTGTCTGCCCCTCTTCCTCCACGGTGACGGGCGTCGGGCGTGAAAGGCCGGGGCCCCCGTACGTCGTCGTACGGGGGCCCCGGCCGAGAGCGGCTCAGCCCAGGCGGGAAACCAGGGCGCGGTACTCGTCCCACAGCTCCTTGGGCGTGTGGTCGCCGAAGGTGTTGAGGTGCTCGGGGACCAGGGCGGCCTCCTCGCGCCACACGTCGGCGTCGACCTTGAGCAGGAAGTCGAGGTCCTCCTCGGGCAGGTCCAGGCCCTCGGTGTCGAGCGCGTCACGCGTCGGCAGGATGCCGATGGGGGTCTCGACGCCCTCGGCCTTGCCCTCCAGGCGCTCCACGATCCACTTCAGGACGCGGCTGTTCTCGCCGAAGCCGGGCCAGACGAACTTGCCCGCGTCGTTCTTGCGGAACCAGTTCACGTAGTAGATCTTCGGCAGCTTGGACTGGTCCGCGCTCTTGCCGACCTTGATCCAGTGGGCCATGTAGTCGCCCATGTTGTAGCCGCAGAACGGCAGCATGGCGAACGGGTCGCGGCGCAGCTCGCCGACCTTGCCCTCGGCGGCGGCGGTCTTCTCGGAGGCGACGTTCGCGCCGAGGAAGACGCCGTGCTGCCAGTCGAAGGACTCGGTCACCAGCGGGACGGCGGAGGCGCGGCGGCCGCCGAAGAGGATCGCCGAGATCGGCACGCCCTTGGGGTCCTCCCACTCCGGCGCGATGATGGGGCACTGCGACGCGGGGACGGTGAAGCGGGCGTTGGGGTGCGCGGCGGGGGCCTCCGAGTCCGGAGTCCAGTCGTTGCCCTTCCAGTCCGTGAGGTGCTTCGGCGCCTCCTCGGTCATGCCCTCCCACCACACGTCGTTGTCGTCGGTGAGGGCGACGTTGGTGAAGACCGCGTTGCCCCACAGGGTCTTCATGGCGTTGGCGTTGGTGTGCTCGCCAGTACCCGGCGCGACACCGAAGAAACCGGCCTCGGGGTTGATCGCGTAGAGACGGCCGTCCTCGCCGAAGCGCATCCAGGCGATGTCGTCGCCGATCGTCTCGACCGTCCAGCCGGAGATCGTGGGCTCCAGCATGGCGAGGTTCGTCTTGCCGCAGGCGGACGGGAACGCGGCGGCGACGTACTTCGACTCGCCCTGCGGCGGGGTCAGCTTGAGGATCAGCATGTGCTCGGCCAGCCAGCCCTCGTCGCGGGCCATGACGGAGGCGATGCGCAGGGCGTAGCACTTCTTGCCGAGCAGGGCGTTGCCGCCGTAGCCGGAGCCGTACGACCAGATCTCACGGGTCTCGGGGAAGTGCGAGATGTACTTGGTGGAGTTGCACGGCCACGGAACGTCCTCCTGGCCCTCCTCGAGCGGCGCGCCCAGCGTGTGGACCGCCTTGACGAAGAAGCCGTCGGTGCCGAGCTCGTCGAGGACCGGCTGTCCCATGCGGGTCATGGTGCGCATGGAGACCGCGACGTAGGCGGAGTCGGTGATCTCGACGCCGATCGCGGACAGCGGCGAGCCGAGGGGGCCCATGCAGAACGGGACGACGTACATCGTCCGGCCCTTCATCGAGCCACGGAAGATCCCCTTCTCGCCGGCGAAGATCTCCTTCATCTCCCCCGGGGCCTTCCAGTGGTTCGTGGGGCCGGCGTCCGCCTCCTTCTCGGAGCAGATGAAGGTGCGGTCCTCCACGCGGGCGACGTCGGTGGGGTCGGATGCGGCGTAGTACGAGTTCGGGCGCTTGATCGGGTCCAGTTTCCTGAAGGTCCCCTTGGCCACCAGTTCCTCGCACAGCCGGTCGTACTCGGCTTCCGAGCCGTCGCACCAGACGATCTCGTCCGGCTGCGTGATCGCCGCGATCTCGTCGACCCAGGCGATCAGTTTCTGGTGGTTGGTGGGCAGGGGAGCCGCGATGTCGCGCGCCACGATCGCTCCTAAATGAGGGGATATGGGTTGTTGCCCCGTGGGGGCTGCGACCCGGATGCTTCGGCCTACTTGTGGCTGGCGCTCATCCGGTGCCGACCGCACTCATCTGATCATCGGTGCCGAGTGCCCATATGTCCAGAGGACCCCTCACGTGAGCATGGCCACTGATGCGTGAGCATGACCACTCCGTCCCGTTGCCTACGGGCGCGTAGGTAACATGCCGGGCATGAATGCAGCCTCGCCCGAAGTGACGGAGATGGACCCACCGCCGGTGAAGCCGAGGCTGCGAGGCTGGCTCCACGCCGGGATGTTCCCCGCCGTCCTGATCGCCGGCGTGGTCCTCATCGCGCTCGCCGACTCGACCCGCGGACGGACAGCCTGCGCGATCTACGTCCTGACCGCCTGCCTGCTGTTCGGCGTCAGCGCGCTCTACCACCGGGGCACCTGGGGACCGCGGGCCACCGCCGTACTGCGCCGGCTCGACCACGCGAACATCTTCCTGATCATCGCGGGCACCTATACCCCGCTCACCCTGCTCCTGCTCCCCCACTCCACCGGCCGGGTGCTGCTGTGGGCGGTGTGGGCGGCGGCGCTGGCGGGCATCGCCTTCCGGGTGTTCTGGGTCGGCGCCCCTCGCTGGCTGTACACGCCCTGTTACATCGCGATGGGCTGGGCCGCCGTGTTCTTCCTGCCCGACTTCCTGCGGGAGGGCGGGGTCGCCGTCCTGGTGCTGATCATCGTCGGCGGGCTGCTCTACAGCGCGGGCGGCGTGATCTACGGGATGAAGCGCCCGAACCCCTCACCGCGCTGGTTCGGCTTCCACGAGGTCTTCCACTCCCTCACGCTCGCGGCGTTCATCGTCCACTACGTGGGGATCTCGCTGGTGGCGTACCGGCACTCGTGAGGCCGGCACCGCAGCGCCCGGGCCTGCGTGAGCGCAAGAAGCTCAAGACGCGGACCGCGATCCGCCGCGCCGCGTACCGCCTGATCGCCGAGCAGGGGTACCACGCGACGACGATCGAGCAGATCGCGGCGGCCGCGGAGGTGTCGGCGTCCACGGTTGTCCGCTACTTCCCCGCCAAGGAGGACATCGTCGTCGGCGACGAGTACGCCCCGGCGCTGGAGGCGCGGCTGCGGGCGAGGGCCGACACCGGGGAGGAGCCCCTGGAGTCCCTGCGGGCCGTCCTGACGGATGCGGTGCGGACCGTCGTCGAGGACGACCGCGAGGACTTCGTCCGGCGCACGCGGCTGATGGCGGAGATCCCGGCGGTCCGCGCCCGGATGTCCGAGAACCTGGCCACCACCGCCGGGCTGCTGGCCCACGCGGTGGCCGACCGCACCGGGCGTCACCGCGACGACCTGGAGGTGCGGGTGCTCACGGCGACGGTGCTGGCGGCGCTGCGCGAGGTGATCCTCCACTGGGCGGAGCACGGTCACCAGGAGGATCCGGTCGAGCTGACGGACCGTACGCTGCGGGCGCTGAAGGGCGGCGTACGCCTCCATTAGCGCGGGTCGGGCGAGGGAGTGCGGTGGCATGACCCCGCGGGGTCCTCGCGGCCGGGCGGTCCGAGGGCAGCAGCCCCCGGACCGCGGCGGATCCCCGTTACCGCCTCACGTCCCCCTTCCCGCACGCCACCCGGTCCCGGTTCGGGTCGAGGCGCAGCGGGTCGTCCGCGCCGTTCACCGTCAGCCGGCCGTAGTCGTGCGCCTTCAGCCACGCGCAGCGTGCCGCCGTCGTCCGCCTCACGGTCTTCGGGAAGACGGTCGGCACGCAGACGCCCGCGGCCCCGTAGTGCCGGTCGCATCCGGCGATCTGCGGCCTCACCGGCGCCGAGCTCCGCTTCTTCAGCGGCTTCTTCGGCGCCTTGGCCGGCGCGTCGGCGAAGGAGTGCACATGCGCCGACGGGGCGTCCGCGGCCATCGCCGCCGGGCCTCCGAGGTGCACCCACTTCGCCACCGAGGGCACCCCGTTCGCGTCGACGGCGAACAGCATGTACCAGCCCGGCGGCGCCAGGTTCGGGTTGCTGGTGACGTTCAGGTCGACGTTGTTGCCGTCGACGGTCATCGGCAGGTCCACGAAGCGCTGGTTCGGGTCGGACGAGTGCGTCACCGCCGCCGGGCGGATCAGCTCCGCCTTGGCGATCGGGCGGTCCACCGTGATCCGCTGCGTGTCGCCGTACGTCCACTCCCCGTCGATCACCGACGTGATCTGCGGACGCGCGCCCTTGAGCAGGTAGGGCGGCGTGTAGACCGACACGTTGTGGTTGTACGTGCCGTTGCCCGGGTTGTCGCCGACCGACATCACCCGGCCGTCCGGGAGCAGGAACGACGACGAGTGGTAGCCGCGCGGGATCGGGTCCGTCGCGAGGCCCGCCTCGTAGGTGTTCGTCACCGGGTCGAAGAAGGACGCCTCGTACACCGGGTCGGCCCGGTCGTGCAGCGCGCCGCCCGTCTCGAAGACCTTCCCGTCCGGCAGGAGCACCGCGGAGACGTACATCTTGCCCTCGGCACCGGTCTGCGGACGCCGTCCCTGGCCCTGGTCGACCTCGCCCTGCGGCAGCAACGGGCCGTGCACGTAAGCCGGGTCGGGCTGCTTGAGGTCGATGATGTCGGTGTACCGGTTGGCGGCCGGATTCGTGTTGACGTTGCCGCCGCCCATCGTCAGCACCCGCTGGTCCTGCGCGGGCGGCAGCAGCACGCTGACGGACTGGTCACGCACGTCCTTGGCCTGCAGGCCCGGGACGTCGGTGATGGTGTTGGCCTCGTAGTCGTAGATGGAGGCGCCGGTCCCGGGCGTGCCGTTGCCGAAGGTGTGGCTGCCGGAGTAGAAGAGCCGGCCGTCCTGCATGAGGATCATCGACGGGTACAGGCCCCAGTACGACCAGGTCTGTTTGACCTCGTTGATCGGCAGCCACTTGTTCTGCGCGGCGGAGAACTTCTCGGCGGTCACGTTGCCGGTGGAGTCCTGCTTCAGTCCGCCGAAGGAGATGACGTCGCCGTTGCCGAGGATCGTCGCCGACGGGTACCAGTGGCCGTCGTGCATGTCGTTCGTGCGGGTGTAGGTCTCGGTCTCGGGGTCGAAGACGTACGAGTCCTTCAGTCCCTGGTAACCGATCCTGCCGTCGGCGGACGGATAGCCCTTGTTGCCGCTCATGATCAGGATCTTGCCGTCCTGGAGTTGCACATGGCCCGCGCAGAACATGTCGACCGGCGTAGGGATCGTACGGAACGTGCCCTTCGCCGGGTCGTACACCGCGGAGGTGAACGTGCCCGCCGCGAACTGCGCCGGGTCGTTGCCGGAGCCCGCGATGACGAGCACCTTCCCTCCCCCGGAGCCTCCGGCCCGGGAGGTGCCCCCATGCATCACGACCGAGTGCATGGAGCGCACCGGGTTCTTCACGGGCAGGACGTCCCATCGGCCCCCGAGGCACTCCTTGGGGGTGCCCGTGCACTGCGGTGCGGGGGCGGGGACGGACACCTCCTCCATCGCGTAGTCGTCGGTCGTGACCGAGCCGGTCCCGTACACCGACACACCCCAGGCGATCTTGTCGGTGCCGGGCGGGACGGCGGGTGTACGGACCTCGGCGCGCTGGTAACCGGCGCTCATGTCCAGGGTCTTGAGGTCGGTCCAGTACTGCCAGCCCGCCGTCGTGTCACGCCGGAAGAGGGTGATCGACGTGTCGGGGGTCGTGGACTTGTACCAGAGGGAGAGGTCGTACTGCTTCTCCGGCGTGACCGTCGGCGCGCAGGCCGTGTTCTCGGTGATCAGCGCCTTGCGGTCGCCGTCGACGCGGCGCGTCAGCGAGACCGTCATCGCCTTCGAGCCCGAGTGGGCGTCGGCGACGGTCTCGAACGAGAAGTCGTTGTCGCCCCAGCCGGACGTGGACCAGCAGGCCGGCATGTCGCCGTTGCCGGCCGTCTCGAAGCCGGGGTTGGAGATCAGGTTGGGCGGCCCCGCCTGCGCCGACTGCGGCGCGGAGACGAGCAGGGCCGTGGTCATGGCGCCGACCGCGAGCAGGGCGGTGCGGCGTCTGCGCGGGGACGAGTTCCGAAATGGTGGTGGCATGAGGTCCGTTCCTTCCGTGCGGCTCTCTGTCAGGGGCTGACACGTGTGCCTGCTCGGGCGGCACGCGGTGCGTTCCTCCTGCGCGGCAGGTAGACCAGCGCCTCCGTCGCCGCGAACCGGAGCACGAACGTGGTCAGCAGCGCCAGCGCGGTCGCGGGCAGCACCGCCATGTCCAGCCGGCCGACGAACAGGGCGATGAGCGGGATGCGCAGCAGCAGATCGGCGTTGGCGAGCAGTGCGAACCTGCAGACGCGGTCCGCCCAGTGCCGGTGACGGCGGCGGCCGCGGAAGAGCAGCACCTCGATGAGGAGGAAGTTCCAGACCACCCCGAACTGGTTGGCCACGATCTCGGCCGGCAGGTAGTGCATGCCCGCAGCGGTCAGCAGGTGCAGTCCCAGCAGGTTCGGTACGAAGCCGGTGAGCCCGATCAGTCCGAACGCGATCATCCGCGCCACGGGCGATGCCGTGCGCAGCCCGACGAGGTGGCCGAGGAACCGCATCCCTTCCCGGGCCGTCGACTTGGACTCGCCGGCGAACCGGTCCTGGAAGACGAACGGCACCTCCGCGACCGTCTCGGGCCGGCAGCGAACGGCCAGCTCCAGCAGGATCTTGTAGCCGAGCGGCCGCAGGACGCCGGGGGTCACCACGCTGCGGCGGATGGCGAAGAAGCCGCTCATCGGGTCGCTGATGCCGCGCAGCCGCCCGGGGAACAGGCCCTTGGTCAGCCAGGTCGCGCCGCGGGAGACGGCGATGCGGTAGCCGCCGGCGAGACCTTCCCGGCTGCCGCCCCTGATGTACCGGCTGGCGACGACGAGGTCGGCCGAGGCCCGCTCCCCCGCCGCCACCAACTCCGGTACGAGCGCGGGGGGATGCTGCAGGTCGGCGTCCATGACCACGATCCAGTCGGAGCCCGCCTGCTTCATGCCCTCCACGACGGCGCCGCCGAGCCCGCCGGCCGGCTCGTCGCGGTGGAGTACGGAGACCGGGAAGGGGCAGTCCTGGGCGGCGGCGCGGATCACGTCGGGCGTGTCGTCGGTCGAGTCGTCGACGAAGACGACCTCGCAGGGCATCCGGGAGGGGACGGACTCGGTGAGCCGGCGGAGCAACTCGCGGATGTTTCCGGACTCGTTGAAGGTCGGGATCACGAGGGTGACGGCGCCTGGCTCGGGGACCTGGGTGGCAGTCAGCTCCGGATCGCCGAGTTCCTCGGCGTTCGTACGGGGGGTGGTCACAGTTGGCCTCCAGCGATCCGGCCGACTCGGCGGATCTCGATACGGTCCTCGCCCTCGCCGAACACGGCGACCGGCGTCGAATGCTCCAGAGCGGACTTCACGGTGGGCAGGTCGACCGCGTCACGTCGCACGGTCGGGGACGAGACGACGTAGTCGATGTCCCGCCAGCCGCCGGGCAGGGTCTTCGTGACGGCGGGGTCGAGGTCGGCCTTGTAGAACCAGATGGCGCCGGTGCCGGGCGTGAAGCCGTCGTGCACCAGGTCCAGCCACAGGGCGTCGTCGACGAGCACCCTCGTGCGGGCGGGGTCGTCCACCTCGTCCTGGAGCCAGGCGGCCGCGGCACGGTAGGGGGCGTTGGCGTCGACGGTGAGGGCGGTGCGGTTGCCGTCGTACCAGCGGGGGGCGATGTACGCGGTGGCGGCCAGCGCGAGCAGGGTGGCCACGCCGATGCGCGTGCCTCTCACGAGGCGGTCCGGCACGTTCCAGCCCCTCCGGGGCTGGAAACGCCCCCCGGGGCGGCGCAGCACCGCGTGGGCCACGCTGGCCGCGCCGCCTGCCAGGACCAGCGCGAGGAACGGCAGCGCCTGGATCACGTACATCGCCGGGAGGTAGCCCGACGGGCGCATCGCCACCGCCGCGAGGATCGCGACCGTCAGCGCGGGACCCGCCAGCGCCCGCGCCGTCACCGACCAGCGCAGTGTGAGCAGCAGCAGGGCCGCGCCGGCCAGTCCGCCGAGCGGCAGGACCGTGTCGTAGTAGAGCCAGGACGTGAGGACCCCGTGCGAGCCCGAGCCCTCGTCGAGGATGAAGCCGGAGCCGGGCCGGCTCATCTGGTACGTGATCCCGCCGATCAGCGACACGTGGCCCGGGCCGGGGAACAGCTCGCTGTTGAGCAGCGCGTACAGCGGGTACGACAGGCCGATCAGCACGCACGCGGTGACCCCGCCGGTCACCGCGAACTTGCGGGTGTCGGGGTGGCTGTGCCGCCACATGCTCGCCAGCAGCCCGGGCAGCACCAGCAGCATCGTTTCTTTGGTGAGCACCGAGGTCGCCGCCGCGAGCCCCGCGGCGAAGTGGTGCCACAGGTGGCGGCTCGGGGACGCGGCCAGGCAGAACGCCAGGAGCATCCACATCACCGCGATGTTGTCGAGGAAGATCTCCCGCTGGAGGACGACCGACAGCGGCGAGAGGCCGAACAGCAGCATCGCGAGCCCCGCCGCCCAGCGCGGCAGGAAGAGCCGGCGTGCCAGCACGTACAGCAGCACCGCGCACACCGCGCTGACCACGAGCATGGCGAAGCGCATCGTGGCGACGGTCATCGACTCGGGTGCGATCAGCGACGGGATCCAGGTCAGGAACGCGATCTGGATCCAGCCGAGCGGCGGATGGTCGTACCAGTACGTGTAGTGGCCGAGCCCCTCGCCCTGCTGGACGGCCCACGCCTGGGCGAGGTAGGTGCCCTCGTCGTCGCTGAGCGCGGGGAAGTGGGTGATGTTCCAGCCCTGGACGACCATGATCACGCACAACAGGGCGGCGCAGAGCAGCAGATCGGGCCGCGAGCTGCGGAACCGTATGACGGGCCGGACGAAACCGGGCGCCGCCGGTGCGGTGCGCGGACCGGGCACGGTGACGGTGGCGGCTTCCGGCGCCTCGGGCACGGAAGGCACGGTGGTCGTCACCGGCGGGCCCCCTCACGCTTCTCGGCCGGGCCGGTGAGGTGCGCACCGACGTGGCGGGTCAGTTCCCACTCGTTGCGGCCGCGCTGCTCCCTCCAGACCGCGCGCACCGCGGCGCCGGCGAGGAGCATCTGGTAGAACGGGCCGCCGACGACGAGCTTGACGTAGTGGACGAGGCGGACGCGCAGGCCGTACTGCACCCCGAAGTCGTGCAGTCCGACGACCTCGAAGACGAACGTGACCATGGCCGTGATCAGCGGCAGGAAGGTGACGATGGCGATCCCGACGGGGACGTCGAGGAAGAGGGCGATGCCGACGTTCAGCGGGATGATCACTCCGGAGAACGCCTGGAAGAACGGCGTCATCAGGGTGTGGCGGGCGAGCATCCGCTGCCCGCGGCCCGGGAGCTGCTTCCAGTCCTTCTTGCGGTAGACCTGGAGGAAGCCCTGGTTCCAGCGGGTGCGCTGCTTGAGCAGGCTCATCAGCGAGCCGGGGGTCTCCTCGCGGGTGACCATGTCGCTGTCGTAGGCGACGACGACCTTCTTGCCGACGGACGACAGCCGTACGCCCAGGTCGCAGTCCTCGGCCAGGCACTCCGGGTCCCAGCCGCCGGCCTCGCGCAGCACGGTGGTGCGGACGAAGACGGTGTTGCCGCCGAGCGGGATGAAGCCCTTCAGGGCGTGCAGGTGGAGCCTGCTGCGGAACCAGAAGAAGTACTCCAGGCAGTTGCGCAGGCTGTACCAGCTGGAGTGGAAGTTGATCAGCTGCACCCCGCCCTGGACGACGTCCGCGCCGGTGGTGGTGAAGGCGTGGTCGACGTGCGCGAGGAGCTCCGGGTGCACCTGGTCCTCGGCGTCGAAGACCCCGACGATGTCGCCGCGGCAGTGCGGCAGCGCGGTGTTCAGCGCCTTCGGCTTGTTCTTCACCTCGTGGGTGTCGGTGACGACCCGTACGCGCGCCGGGTCACGCTCGGCGGCCCGTTCGGCGACGACGGTGGTCTCCGGGTCGTCGTGGCCGACGATGACGATGATCTCGAAGTTCGTGTGGCTGGACTCCAGCAGCCGCTCGACGGTGTGCTCCAGCACCGCCTGCTCGTGGCGGGCGGGCAGGAGCAGTGAGAAGGACAGCCCGACACGGCCGTCGGGCCGGTCGAAACGGGTCGACGCCAGCGTCTCCGGCGTGCGCCAGGCATGCATCTGCCACCACAGCGTGAACGCCGCCATCCAGAACAGCGCAACGGAAATGGCAACAACAAGCACCGATACGAGCACGAGCCCCCCTTGGCCCCCTGCGTCGCGGCAAAGGACCCCCTGGCCGTACGACGCACACAAGAAAATCCCCGGCGTGCGTCAATTCCCCGTGCGCACGCGTCGGGTGGTCCGACTGGTCGTACGGACCATAGGGGCGGTACGTTTCATTCCGCCGCCCGCCCGATAAATGTGGCCGACGACGTCATATGTGGCCGACGATGTTCAGTGGGTGAGCTTTCGGCCCAGTTCCGCCGCGTCTGTGGTGGGCGAGTCGCACACGAACGCGCGACAGACGTAGGCGGCCGCACTGCCGTTCACCAGAGGACGGTCCCGCAGCAGCGGGAACTCCTCCCCGTCTGCCTCGCCCGCCGCCACGACCGCGCCCGGGGCCGTGGAGAGCAGCGCGACCCGGTGCAGCTCGCGGCGGTGCGGGTCGCCCTGCGCGCCCACGACAGCCACCTCACGCGGCCCGTCCAGCAGCGCCTCCGCCACCGCGAGCCCCCATCCGATGAAGCGCGGCGCCCGCGGCCCCAGTGCCTTGACCACGCCCAACGCGCCTTCGGCGGCGGTGCGGTGGACCTCGGACCCGGTGTGGGCGGCGTACGACAACAGGGCTCCGGCCGCCGCGGACCACCCGGAGGGAGCCGCGCTGTCGGTGGGGTCCTGGGGCCGGCGGATCAGCTGCTCGGCGTCGTGGGCGGTGTCGTAGAACGCCCCGCCCTCCCCCCTGAACCGGTCGATGACCATGTCCAGCAGGAACCCGGCGAACTCCAGCCAGGTCCCCTCGCCGGTGACCGCGGCGAGCGCGAGGAAGCCCTCGGCGACGTCCGCGTAGTCCTCCAGGACACCCGCGTTGGCGCCGGCGCGGCCGTCCTTGGACGTGCGGTGCATACGTACGCCGCCGGCCGAGAAGTCCATGTGCAGCCGCACCAGCAGGTCGGCGGCCTCCGTGGCCCGCTCCACCAGATCCGGGCGGTCGAAGTACGCGCCCGTCTCGGCGAGCGCGGCGATCGCGAGCCCGTTCCAGGCAGCCACCACCTTGTCGTCCCGGCCGGGCCGGGGCCGCTCCTCCCGTGCCGCGAGCAGCCGCGCCCGCAGCTCGGGACCGGCTTCGGCGCCGGGCAGCTGCAGCACGGAGGCGCCTTCCTCGAAGGTGCCCTCCTCGGTCACCCGGAACAGCTCGGCGGCCCGCTCGCCGTCCGCGTCGCCGAGCACCTCCCGCAGCTGCGCGGGCGTCCAGACGTAGAACGCTCCCTCGGCGTGCCCGCCCTCGGGCGTGTCGCTGTCCGCGTCGAGCGCGGAGGCGAAACCGCCCTCTGCCGTGCGCAGTTCGCGCACCATGAAGTCGGCGGTCTCCAGCGCGACGCGCCGCGCCAGGTCACTGCCGGTGGCTCGCCACAGGTGGGCGTAGACCCGGCAGAGCAGCGCGTTGTCGTAGAGCATCTTCTCGAAGTGGGGCACCACCCACTCGCGGTCCACCGAGTACCGGGCGAATCCGCCGCCGAGCTGGTCGTAGATCCCGCCGCGCGCCATCGCCTCGCAGGTGTCGGCCGCCATCTGCAGCGCCCCTTCGGCACCGGTGCGGGCGTGGTGGCGCAGCAGGAACTCCACCGCCATCGACGGCGGGAACTTCGGGGCGCCGCCGAACCCGCCGTGCCGCTCGTCGTACTCCCGGGTCAGCCCGAGCAGCGCCTGGGCGAGCTCCTCCTCGCCGGGCACGCCCTCGCCGCCGTGGGCCAGCGAGCGCCCGGCGAGGTCGCGGGTGATCTTCTCCGCGACCTCGGTCACCTCGGCCCTCCGGTCCCGCCAGGCGGCGGTGACGCCTTCCAGCACCTGCTGGAAGGAGGGCATGCCGTGCCGGGGCTCGGGCGGGAAGTACGTACCGAAGTAGAACGGCTCCCCGTCCGGGGTCATGAACACGGTCATGGGCCAGCCGCCCTGCCCGGTCGCGGCCTGCACGGCCTCCATGTAGACGGCGTCGACGTCGGGCCGCTCCTCGCGGTCGACCTTCACGGACACGAAGTGCTCGTTCATCACGGCCGCCGTGGCATCGTCCTCGAACGACTCGTGCGCCATGACGTGGCACCAGTGGCAGCTCGAGTACCCGACGCTCAGCAGCACCGGCACACCCCGCCTGCGCGCCTCGTCGAAGGCCTCGTCGGACCAGGGCCACCAGTCGACGGGGTTCTCGGCGTGCTGGAGGAGGTAGGGGGAGGTGGCGTGCGCAAGTCGGTTCGGCATGCTCCAATCCTTGCGCACCTCGCCGGGCCGCGCGGCCCCGCCACGGCGCGGACGCCCGTGGCGCCGAGCCGAGCAGCAGCCGTCCGTATCGGCGGCGTACGGCTGCGGGACGTCCCGCTGACCGACCGGCGACCGGACGACACCGCCTGCTCCCGCCCCGATGAGCCGCAGCCCCTCCCGTCCGCCGCCCGGACACAGGACACTTGACGGCGCAACAGCTGGGTACGGAACCGGAACGGGACCGGAGCTCTTCTAGGGGGACACGTACATGCGCGACAGCCACCGGGCGGAAGCGGAGCGGCTGTTGGGCCGCGCCGTCGAGGAAGAGGTGCGGCGGACCGGGGGACGGACGGACGGCCCGGTCCTGCTCGCCCGCGGACAGGCCGCGCTGGACGGCATGGCCGCGAGCGCCGCCGAGGAGTACGCCGCGTACGAGCAGGCGCTCGCGGAGGCCGAGGCGGGGCATCCGGCGCTCTCCGAGCGGTTCAGCAGGCGGAATCTGTCGACGCCCGCGCTGGTGACGGCGGTCGCGGCCGTCGCGGCGATCGGCGCGGACGTCGCGCTGGGCACCGCGGCCGGCACGGCGCTCGGCGCCGGGGCCGTCGTCGCGGTCGCCGGGGCCGCGACCACGGTCGCCAAGGTCACCGCGTCGCACTGGCCGGCGGCGCACCGCAGGGCGGGCGCGGCGGGGCAACCGGGCGGCGTGGAGCAGTTGCGCCTGCAGTGGCTGACGGCGCTGGAGGTACGGGGCATCCGCCCGTTCCTGGACCAGCAGCGGATGCTGGCGTCGGCGACGCGGCCCGCGAAGAAGGCCGCGGCGGCACCGCAGCTGCGCGGCGCCGACCGCAGCGCTGCGGCGCGCCGCAGGTCGGTGCTGGAGCAGTCGTTCGCTCATCTCCCCGAGTCCGGCGGGCCGTTCACGGGAAGGCGCGAGGAGCTGACGCAGATCGCCCAGTGGGTGCACGCGGCGCGCGCGTCGACGCAGACACGGCCGACGGTCGTCGTGCTGTACGGCGAGCCCGGCTCGGGGCGTACGACCCTGGCGGTGCGGGCGGCGCACCATCTCAAGGACCAGTTCCGGGGCGCGTGCGTGGTGGATCTGCGCGGCGAGAGCGGACATCCGCTGTCCACGCGGGACGCGCTGCTGCACCTGCTGAACCGACTGGGCGCGCCGCGCGAGCAGCTGCTGTTCCGCGAGCGGTCCTCGCCGGAGCAGCAGGTGCGGCGGCTCGGCGAGCTGTACCACCAGCATCTGACAGGCCTGCCGGTGACCGTGATCCTCGACGACGCGAGCGACGCCGAGCAGGTGCGGACGCTGCTGCCGGAGCGCTCGGACAGCCTGGTGCTGGTGACGGCGCGCCGTTCGTTGGAGCTGCCGGACGACGTTCCCGCATGGATCCACCGGCTCCCGGTGGAGGCCCTGGACGCGGCGGGCGCCGACGAGTTGCTGCGGGCCGTCGCCGCGGAGCCCTCGGCCGCGCCGTACGACGCCCAGGCCGCCGACGCGGTCCGCGAGCTGTGCGGCGGGCTGCCGCTGGCGCTGCGGATCGCGGGCTCGTCCCTGGGCGAGCGCAGCCCGGACCGGCTGGCCGCGGACCTGGGAGCCTATGGGCCGGTGGACCCGGTGGAGCGTGCCCTGTGGCTGCGGTACACCGACCAGTCCGAGCAGGCACGACGGCTGCTGCGCCGCCTGGCGCTCGCCGGGCGCGCCTCGCTCGGGGCGGCGGCCGCGGCGGCGCTGCTCGGCGCGGACGAGCAGGAAGCGCAGCGGCTGCTCGCGACGCTGGCGCGGGCGGGGCTCGTCGACCACGTACGGGCGAGCCGTTACCGGCTGCACGACGTCGTGCGGGCCTTCGCACGGACCCGGCTGCTGGACGAGGAGGACGCGAAGGACCGCACGGCCGCGCAGGAGCGGCTGATCGGGAACTACGCGGACCTGGCCGGGGCGGTGATCCGCATGGTCGACGGGAAGATGTCGACCCGGGCCGGTCAGTTCGGCGCGCACGGCTTCGCGTCACTGGACGCGGCGCTGCGCTGGCTCGACGACGAGTCGAGCTTCATCACCTCCGCGCTGCGGCACGCCGAGGGCGTTGACCAGCAGGCCGTGCTCGGGCTGCTCGGGGCGCTGTGCGACTACTGCCTGCTGCGCGGCGACCTGTACCGCCTGGGCGAGCTCACGGAACTGTCGCAGGCGGTGGACCAGGGGCTGCTGGAGCGTTCGGTGCGCTGGCGTACGGGTATCGCGGCCCGTCAGCTCGGCGAGCTGGACAAGGCGCGGACGACGCTGTCGTCCGTCGTCGGCCTGTACCGGGAGGCGCAGCACGACGCGGGCGCGGCACTCGCGCTGTGCTCGCTCGGCATCACGCTGCACCACCAGGGCAACCTGACGGAGGCGGCGGCGAGACTGCACGAGGCCATCGAGCTGCAGTCCTCGCCCGAGCAGGCCGAGGACCGCGCGTGGTCACTGCACGCCCTGGCCGCGGTGGAACGCGACAGGGCCAACCTGGCGGAGGCGCTGCGGCTGCTGGAGACCGCGCTGCGGCTGCACCGCGAGGGGGAGTCGCTGCACGGCGAGGCGTGGACGCAGTTCCAGCTGGGGCAGGTGTGCCTGCGGATGGGGGACGTCGCGGACGCCGAGGCGGCGCTGCGCACGGCGCTCGACCTGTACGGCCGCACCCGCGACGACCGCGGCGAGGCGTGGGCGCTGACCCAGCTGGCGCGGGCCCGGCTGGTGGACGGCGATCCGGGCGCGGCGGTGGACGAGCTGCGGGCGGCGCTGTGCCGTCACCGGGAGAACGAGGACGCCCGCGGCGAGGCGTGGACCCTGTACTACCTGGGCCAGGCCCTGGAGGAACGCGGCGACCGGGACGAGGCGGTGCGCGAGCTGGAGCGGTCGCGGACGATGTTCTCGCGGATGCGGGACGTGTACGGGCTGGCCTGCGCGCGCCACCACTCGGGCCGCGTCACGCGCGACCAGCGGGCGGCGCAGACGGGCAACCTGCGCAACTCGGGATTCGCCCGGCAGCTGCTGATGGACGCCCGCGCGGACTTCGCCCGCATCAAGGTCGCCCACGGCGAGGCGTGGACGTGCCTGGAGCTGGCCCTGATCGACGCGGGCAACAACCGGGCCCCGCAGGCGCTGGCACTGTGCGACGAGGCGGCGGAGCTGTTCGCGTCCTACGAGGACCGCCGCGGCGCGGACTGGGCGGCGTTCCTGCGCTGCACGCTGCTGCCGTACGCGTCCCCGGGCGGGACGGAGGTCGGCACGGTGGTGGCACAGGAGGAACTGGCCGAACTGATGGCGTCCCCGCACGCCTTCAGGGACGCGAAGCTGGAGGACTGCGCGGAGGCGCTGACGGTGATGCTGGACCGCGGCATCCGCCTGGAGGACGGCTGGCAGGCCTGGCACCTGGGCCTGGTCCCGACCCGCCACGCGCGGGAGGTGATGGGCGTCCCCCTGGACGCCCGCAAGTGAGTCGCGAAAGCGCGGGACGGGCTGGGGTGGGTACGCGCCCGCAGGGCGTGCCGCGCCCAGCGGCGCGAAGCCGCCGACGCAACGGCACGGGCCATGGGCGCAGCCGTGCCCGGCGAACGCGCACCGCGCCCGTCCCCGGCGCCGACGAGGCCCGGCCCGGCTTCCGCGGGGCCGGGCGCGGGCGTCAGGCCGAGTCGCCCGCCGGCTTACGCGTCGCGGTCTTCGCCGTCGCAGACGGCTCCGGCTCCGGCTCCTCCTCGAAGTTCACGCGGCCCATGTGCCGGTTCATCGACTTCATCAGGGCCCACACACCGACCGCCAGGGCCGCGAACACGAGAAAGCCCAGGACACCGGGGGTGACCTTGTTCTCGTCGAGCTCCTTGGCGAGGGTGGCGACGTGCGTCAGGGCGAGGTTTGCGCTTGCGCTCATGTCAGGCATTGTCCCGGATGCCCGCGAAGAGGTCGTCCTCGGGGAGGGAGGTATCGACGAGCGACTTCGCCAGCTCGTACTCCTCCGTCGGCCAGACCTCCTTCTGGATCTCCATCGGCACGCGGAACCAGCCGCCGTCCGGATCGATCTGCGTCGCGTGCGCGATCAGCGCCTTGTCGCGCACCTCGAAGAAGTCGGCGCACGGCACGTAAGTCGTCAGCGTGCGCTCGGCGCGCTGGAACTCCTTCCAGCGCTCCAGCCACTCCCCGTACGGGGACTCCAGGCCGCGCGCGAGGAGCGCCTCGTGCAGGGCGACCGTGCGCGGGCGGTTGAAGCCCTGGTTGTAGTAGAGCTTCTGCGGCTGGTACGCCGGGCCGTACTCGGACTCGGGGAACGTCTCGGCGTCCGCCGCGCCGTCGAAGGCCACCATCGTGATCTTGTGGGTCATGATGTGATCGGGGTGCGGGTAACCGCCGTTCTCGTCGTACGTCGTGATGACCTGCGGACGGAACGCACGGATCTTGCGCACCAGCTCCCCCGCGGCCTTGTCGACGTCCTCCAGCGCGAAGCAGCCCTCGGGGAGCGGCGGCAGCGGGTCGCCCTCCGGCAGGCCGGAGTCGACGAAGCCGAGCCACTCCTGCTTGACGCCGAGAATCTCCCGGGCCTCGTCCATCTCCTTCTTGCGGACCTCGTGGATGTGCTCCTCGATGTAGGCATCGCCCTGGAGCTTGGGGTTGAGGATGGAGCCGCGCTCGCCTCCCGTGCAGGTCACGACCAGCACGTCCACCCCCTCGGACACATACTTGGCCATCGTGGCCGCGCCCTTGCTCGACTCGTCGTCGGGGTGGGCGTGCACGGCCATCAGTCGAAGCTGCTCAGTCAAGACTCGATCCTCATGATTCGTCGCGTCGTGCGGCTTCTATAGTGACCGAATCGGCGGACGGAAAATTCCTGTGCCTCCGGCACTCGAGAGGAACGATCATGGCGGCTGTACGCGAGGAGCTACCGCAGGGGCGTTACGGCCGCTCCGCGGACGAGCGCGCGGACCGCAGGCTGCGCATGACCGGCGCCGTGCTCGGCGCGGGGCTGCTCGCGATGGTCGGCTGGTTCGGCTACGACTACATCGCCGGCCAGAAGATCAGCGCCGAGGTGATCAAGTTCGATGTCGTCGAGGGCGCGAACGAGGTCCAGGTGCACCTGGAGGTGCGCAAGGACAAGGACGCCACCGGCACCTGCACCCTGCGCTCGCTCTCGGAGGCCGGCGGCGAGGTGGGCCGCCTGGACGTGCGGATCGGCCGTACGGGCGGGAGCAGGATCGACCAGGTCGTGAAGATCCGTACGACCGAGCAGGCGACCAGCGCCGAGCTGGTGGGCTGCCGCGCCGCCTGACCGGGCGGTTCCACCGGGCGGGTCACTCGTTTGACCAGGGCCTTTTCCTCCTGATCGGTTTTGTCCTCCCCCTTTCGCCCCGGAATTGTTAGGCTCGTGGTTTCGCCCGCTCGGGACGGACAATCCTTCTGAGTAGGGCGATGCTTTGTCTTCCCAGTACCTACGAGGAGCACCTGTGACCCAGACCAGCGACAACGTCACCTGGCTCACCCAGGAGGCGTACAACCAGCTCAAGGCCGAGCTGGAGTACCTGTCTGGTCCCGCGCGCACGGAGATCGCCAAGAAGATCGAGGCGGCCCGTGAGGAGGGCGACCTGCGGGAGAACGGCGGGTACCACGCGGCCAAGGAGGAGCAGGGCAAGCAGGAGCTCCGTGTGCGCCAGCTGACCCAGCTCCTGGACAACGCGAAGGTCGGCGAGGCCCCCGCGGACGACGGCATCGTCGAGCCCGGCATGGTCGTCACGATCGCCTTCGACGGCGACGAGGACGACACCCTGACCTTCCTGATGGCGTCACGGGAGTACGCGAGCTCGGACATCGAGACCTACTCGCCGCAGTCGCCGCTGGGCGTCGGTGTGAACGGCAAGAAGGTCGGCGACGAGGCCGAGTACGAGCTGCCGAACGGCAAGAAGGCCATGGTGAAGATCCTCGAGGCCAAGCCGTACACCGGCTGATCCCCCGCATCGCACGGCGAAGGGGCCGGACCGCGCCAGGCGCGGTCCGGCCCCTTCCCGCTGTCCGGCCGGGGCCTCTCAGGCGGTCGCCGAGCGGTACTTGCGCACCGCGAGGGTCCGGAAGACCGCGATGATGACGAGCGACCAGACGATCGAGGCGATCACGGGGTGCTGCATCGGCCAGGCGTCCGACGGCGAGGCGCCGGGGTTGCCGAAGAGCTCGCGGCAGGCCTGGACGGTGGCGCTGAAGGGGTTCCACTCCGCGATGTGCCGCAGCCACGGGGTGAGCTTGCTGGAGTCCACGAAGGCGTTCGAGATGAACGTGACCGGGAAGAGCCAGATCAGGCCGCCGGAAGTGGCCGCCTCGGGCGTGCGGACCGAGAGTCCGATCAGGGCGCCGATCCACGAGAACGCGTAGCCGAGCAGAAGCAGCAGGGCGAAGGCGCCGAGGGCCTTGGCGATGCCCTCGTGGGCCCGCCAGCCGACGAGCAGTGCGACGACCACGAGGACGACGACGGTCAGCGCGGTCTGCACGAGGTCGGCGAGCGTACGGCCGGTGAGGACCGCGCCGCGCGCCATCGGCAGTGAGCGGAACCGGTCGATGAGGCCCTTGTGCATGTCGTCGGCGATGCCCGCGCCCGCGCCCGCGGTGGCGAAGGTGACGGTCTGGGCGAAGATGCCGGCCATCAGGAACTCGCGGTAGACCTCCGGGGAGGTCGACTGGCCGATCTGCATCGAGCCGCCGAAGACGTAGCTGAACAGCACCACGAACATGACCGGCTGGATCATGCCGAAGATGATCATCTCCGGGATCCGGGTCATGCGGATCAGGTTCCGCTTGGCGACGACGAGCGAGTCGCTGACCGACTGCCCGAAACCGCCGCGCGGCCGCGGGGCCACGACGGTGGCGGCGTCCACTGAGGTGCTCACTTCGCGCTCTCCTTCCGGTTCTTGCGGCCGTGGGCCTGGGGCCGGGCGTCCTGCTCCCCGTCGTCACTCTCGTCGGCGACCTCGGCCGCGTGCCCGGTCAGCGAGATGAACACGTCGTCGAGGGTGGGCCGGCGCAGACCGATGTCGTCGATCTCCACGCCGCGGGAGTCGAGGTCGCGGATGACCTCGGCCAGCAGCTTGGCGCCGCCGGTGACCGGGACGGTCAGCTTGCGGGTGTGCTCGGCGACCGTGACGTCGCCCTTGCCGTAGGCGGCGAGGACCTCACGGGCGGGGGCGATCTCGTCGGGCTCGTGGACGACGACCTCCACGCGTTCGCCGCCGGTACGCGCCTTGAGCTGGTCGGCGGTGCCCCGGGCGATCACCTTGCCGTGGTCGACGACGCAGATGGTGTCGGCGAGGTGGTCGGCCTCCTCCAGGTACTGCGTCGTGAGCAGCAGGGTCGTACCGCCCCTGACGAGCTCCTGGATGACCTCCCACAGCTGCTGGCGGTTGCGCGGGTCGAGACCGGTGGTCGGCTCGTCCATGAACATCACGGGCGGGGAGACGACCAGCGCCGCGGCCAGGTCGAGCCGCCTGCGCATGCCACCGGAGTAGGTCTTGGCGGGGCGGTCGGCGGCCTCGGCGAGGTTGAAGCGGTCCAGCAGCTCGCCTGCGCGGATCTTCGCGGCGCGCGCGTTCATCTGGTAGAGCCTCCCGACCATCTGGAGGTTCTCCCGGCCGGTCAGGTACTCGTCGACGGCGGCGAACTGACCGGACAGGCCGATGGACCTGCGCACCTCGTTGGGGTGCTTGAGGACGTCTGTCCCGGCGACGACGGCGGAGCCGCTGTCGGGCCGGAGGAGGGTGGTCAGCACGCGCACGGTGGTCGTCTTGCCGGCGCCGTTCGGGCCGAGAAGTCCGAGGACCGTGCCTTCCGGGACGTCGAGATCGACGCCGTCGAGTGCCCTGACGTCGCCGAAGGTCTTCACCAGACCTTCGGCGTGGATGGCGCCTGGCATGGGGGTCTCCCAAGAAACAGGTGGAATGGGTCACTTCTGGACGCAAGCATGCAGAGCAACGCGTATCCACACAGATGGATACGGTCATGTGTTCACAGTATCGCGATACATCGCGTCTCATCAAGCGAGTCGCGACATTCGGAGCGCACGGACGCCGCGCGGTGGCAGCCGGAGCGCCCGCCGGCCCGGCGGGCCTCAGCCGAGGATGGTGTAACCCTTGGCACGCAGGGCCGCCGCGACCTCCTCGCAATGTTCCGGCCCCTTCGTCTCCAGGTGCAGTTCCACCTCGACCTCCGTGAGCCCGAGCCGCGGATCGGTCCGCACATGACTCACGTCGAGGACATTGGCGTCCGCCACCGACAGCGCCCCCAGCAGCCCGGCCAGCGCGCCCGGACGGTCCGTCAGACGCAGCCGCAGCGACAGGTACCGCCCCGCCGCCGCCATGCCGTGACGCAGGATGCGCTGCATCAGCAGCGGATCCACGTTGCCGCCCGACAGCAGTGCGACCACCGGGCCGTCGAACGACGCCGGATCGCTCAACAGCGCCGCCACCGTGCTCGCCCCGGCCGGCTCGACCACCATCTTGGCCCGCTCCAGACAGAGCAGCAGCGCGCTGGAGAGCTCGTCCTCGGAGACCGTACGGACGTCGTCCACAAGATCGCCAATGATTTTGAACGGCACGTCCCCGGGCCGGCCGACCTTGATGCCGTCCGCCATCGTCGTCGGCGCCTCGATCGACACCGGCCGCCCCGCCGCCAGCGAGGGCGGATAGGCCGCCGCGCCCTCCGCCTGCACGCCGATCACCTTCACATCCGGCCGCAGCGCCTTCACCGCCACGGCGATGCCGGCCACGAGACCGCCGCCGCCGACGCCGACGAGGATCGTCCGCACCTCCGGGCACTGCTCCAGGATCTCCAGCCCCACCGTGCCCTGGCCCGCCACGATGTCCGGGTGGTCGAAGGGGTGGATGAACACGGCGCCCGTCTCGCGCGCGTACTGCTCGGCCGCCGCCAGCGTCTCGTCGACCACGTGCCCCACGAGCCGCACGTCCGCGCCGTACTCCCGCGTCGCGGCCACCTTCGGCAGCGGGGCGCCGACCGGCATGAAGACGGTGGAGCGCACCCCGAGCAGCGACGACGCCAGCGCGACACCCTGCGCGTGGTTGCCCGCGGACGCGGCGACCACTCCGGCCGCGCGCTCCTCCGGCCGCAGGCCGGCGATGCGCACATAGGCCCCGCGCAGCTTGAACGATCCCGTGCGCTGCAGGTTCTCGCACTTCAGGTGGACCGGCGCCCCCACGAGCCGCGTCAGGTGCCTGCTGCCCTCCATCGGCGTCATCCGCGCCACCCCGGACAGCATCTTCTGGGCCCCGCGGATGTCGTCGAGGATGACGGAGCGCAGGATCTCGGGCGTGCGGAAGCTCATGGCACAAGTCTCGCAGTTCGCCCCGCCGACCGGGCCGCCGTCCGCATCCCGGGCGGTCTGCCGCAGGATTGTGCAGCGCCCGTACGCGCCACGGCCCGGCCGCGTACTCTGTCCCCCACCAACCGACCACCGCACGAGAGAGCCCCCCACTGCCATGCCCACTTCACAGGACATGACGACAGATCTCGCTCCCGGCCTCCTCGATGCCCTCCAGCACCAGGTGGCCGTCTTCGCCCGGCGCGCGGAACAGACCCGGCTCGGTGGCGTGGGCCAGGTCCGCAACTCCATGGACCGCGCCGCCTACCTGCTGCTCAACCGCCTCGACCAGGAAGGCCCCATGGGCGTCAAGGCGCTCGCGGCGGGCATGGGGATCGACTCGTCGACCGTGACCCGCCAGGTCGCTCCGCTCGTCGACACCGGCCTGGTCAAGCGCACCTCGCACCCGGAGGACGGCCGCGCCGTCGTCCTGCAGCTCTCCCCCCGCGGCCAGGCCCGCCTCGACGAGGTCCGCGCCTCGCGGCGCGAACTGATGCGGCAGGTCACGGAAGGCTGGACGGAGAGCGAGCGCGAGTCGTTCTGCACCCTGCTCACCCGCTTCAACACCGCCCTGTCCGCCCGCCAGGCCGGGCTGCCCCCGGCGGAGGTGGAAGCTCCGCCGGCCTCCTGACCAGGGCGGGGCCGATGGCCCCCGCCGACCCCTTGACCGGGGACGCGGCATGGGCCCTATATGAGGACGTGAGCGAGCGGAATCCGGCCAGGGACCGCCGCCGTGCCCGGGAGTTCGACGCCTTCGTGGCGGGCGCGGCCGGCCGGCTGCTGCACGCCGCGACCCTGCTCACGGCCGAGCCTGCGGGCGCCAACCCGTACGCACAGCAACTGCTCACCGCCGCGCTCGCCCGCACCTACGCCGACTGGGACCGGCTGCGCGGAGAGGACCCGTACGACCGCACCCGCCAGGAGCTCGCCAACCGCTTCGCGCGCGGCGCCTGGCGTCACCACCGCTCGCGGGACGGGGTGCTCGCCCGGCTCAGCCCGCAGGAGCGCCTGATCCTGGTGCTGCGGCTGTACGAAGGGGTCGCCGAGGAGCAGACCGCCGCGCTGCTGGGCATCCCCGCGGACCGGGTGCGCGCGATCTGCACACGGGCCGTCGCCGTCATGCGCAGCACTCCGCCCCGGCCTCCGGCGGCCCGGCTGCGGGCGGCGTCATGAGCGGCGCCGACCGCAAGGAGAGCGAGGTCCGCCGGATGATGGAGGGCCCTCTGCCCGCCGTGCCCGCCGATCTGGGCGTCCGCGCCGCGACCCACGGCGGACGACTGCTGCGCCGCCGGCGCGCGCTGCGCCGGGCAACCTGGCTGCTGATCGTCGCCGCGGCCCTCGCCTTCGCGGTGTGGGCGACGGTGAACCAGCCGTGGGTGGCGCCGCCGTCGGAGACGACACCGCCGCTCGAAGGCTTCTGACGTGCGACGACGCGCACCGCGGTGACGCGAGGGCGTCCGTCCGTCCTGCCGCGTCCGCCGGTCCCTCCGGATCTATCCTGAAAGCGAGCGGCACCCAGAGCGAGCCGAGGAGGCCCTCATGACCAGGAAAGTCGTCGACTGCCGCAAGAGCCCGAGCGTCTCCGGATGCACCCTCACCATCTCCGGCGAGGAGGACGAAGTCATACGGGCGGCCGCCGAGCACGCCGTGTCCGTCCACGAGCACACCGACGGCCCCGAGCTGCGGCAGATGATCCGTGACTCCCTCGAGGACGAGAAGGTCACTGCCTGACCCGGCACCCGCACATCGGGCCCCGGCCGTATCCGGCCGGGGCCCGATTGCGTACGACAGGGGTCAACTCCCTCAGCCGAGCGCCTGCTTGAGGTCCGCCAGCAGGTCGTCGGCCGCCTCGATGCCCACCGACAGCCGCACCAGGTCGCCCGGCACCTCCAGCGCCGAACCGACCACCGACGCGTGCGTCATCCGCCCCGGGTGCTCGATCAGCGACTCGACACCGCCCAGCGACTCGCCCAGCGTGAACAGCTCGGCGCGGTTGCAGACCTCGACCGCGGCCGACTCGCCGCCCTCGACGCGGAACGACACCATGCCGCCGAACGCCTTCATCTGCTTCGCCGCCACCTCGTGTCCCGGGTGCTCCGGCAGGCCCGGGTAGAGCACCGAGGTGACCTTCGGGTGCTTGGTCAGCATCTCCGCGACGCGGGCCGCGTTCTCGCTGTGGCGGTCCATGCGCACCGGGAGCGTCTTGATGCCCCGCAGCACCAGCCACGCGTCGAACGGGCCGGCCACCGCTCCCATCGCGTTCTGGTGGTACGCCAGTTCCTCGCCCAGCCCCGCGTCGGCCGCGATCAGCGCACCGCCCACGACGTCCGAGTGACCGCCCATGTACTTGGTCAGCGAGTGCACGACGACGTCGGCGCCGAGGGAGATCGGCTGCTGGAGGTAGGGGCTCGCGAACGTGTTGTCGACGACGAGCTTCGCGCCCGCCGTGCGCGCCACGTCCGCGACCGCCGCGATGTCCGTGATGCCGAGGAGCGGGTTCGACGGGGTCTCGACCCAGATCAGCCGCGTACGGTCGTTGACCGCCGCCCGCACCGCCGCCGGGTCCGAGGTGTCCGCCACGGAGAAGTCCACGCCCCACCGCTCGACCACCTTGGCGAACAGCCGGAAGGTGCCGCCGTACGCGTCGTTCGGGATCACCACGTGGGCACCGGGCTTCAGCAGCGTACGCAGCAGGCAGTCCTCCGCCGCGAGCCCGGACGCGAAGGCCAGACCGCGCCGGCCGCCCTCGATCGCGGCCAGGTTCTCCTCCAGGGCGGTCCGGGTCGGGTTGGCGCTGCGGCTGTACTCGTAACCGCCCCGCAGCCCGCCCACGCCGTCCTGCTTGTAGGTGGAGACCTGGTAGATCGGCGGCACGACGGCGCCGGTCAGCGGGTCCGCGGTGTTGCCCGCATGGATGGCGCGGGTCTCGAAGCTGTGCAAGGTGTGGTCGTCGCTCATGAGGCCCGAGCGTAGTCCCGCGAGGGGCGGTGCGCGGCGCGGACCTGCCCGCCGTGGACGCGGCGGGCGTCCGGGACAATGGAGCCATGGAGATTCTCTGGTTCCTGATCGCGATGTGCATGCTGGCCGCGGTCATCGGCCCCGTCCTCAGGCGCCGCCACGCGGGCATCCGGCTGGCCCGCCCCGGCTCGCCCGACGCCGCCGACCCGGACGACTACGGCTTCCTGCGCCAGGAGGAGCTGGACGTTCGCCTGCCCGGACCGGACCAGGACCTCCTCGACGTGCTCGACGTCGTCCAGCGCACCCAGGACTGGCGCGCCGCCGCCCAGCTGCTCGCCGGCACGCCGAAGGAGGGCGAGGTGCGCTGGCAGCGCGTCCAGGCCTTCGCCGGCGCCGCGTCGCTGGAGCTCCAGCAGCAGCCCGGCACCGGTGGCGCGTGGCTGCGCGCCTGGCGCGCTCAGGCGCCGAAGGACGCGGGCGGCGCCCAGGTGCACGCCGAGTTCCTCGTCCAGCAGGCGTGGCGGTCGTCGGCCGCCGGCACGGACGACTTCCGGATCATCCTGGAGGAGGCCAGGTCCGTGTGCGCCGAGGCCGCGCTCCTGGCGCCCGGCGACCCGGTCCCGTACATCGTCGAACTCGCCGTCGCCCGCGGGCTCGGCGACTCACCGGAGCAGTTCGACCAGCTGTGGGCGAAGGTCATCGACCGGGCGCCCACCCACATGGGCGCCCACCTCGCCGCCCTCCACTACCTGTGCGAGAAGTGGCACGGCTCCCGGGAGGAGGCCGACCACTTCGCGACGACCGCCGCTGCCCGGGCGCCGCAGGGCTCGCTGCTCGCGGCCCTGCCGCTGTTCGCGGTGTACGAGCACCTGCCCGAGCTCAACCTGGTCACCGGCTTCTACCAGAGCGCGGTGGTCACCAAGGCCGTGGAAGGCGCCCTGTACGCGGTCCACTCGGCCCGCCCCGACGACCCGATGCTCGCGCACGTGCGCCATCTGCTCGTGATGTTCCTGGTCCGCTCCGAGCGCTGGGCCGAGGCGATGAACCAACTGGTCCACGTGGACGGCCACGTGGGCGCCCTGCCGTGGACGCACAACAGCGATCCGGCGGCCGAGTACGCGGTCTACCGCGCCCTCGCGGTGGCGGGTTACGAGGCCAACGGCGGCAGCCCGGCGACGCTTCCGCACTGACCCGGCGCGCCGCCCAGGACGGGGTGGCCGACCGGAATTCCCGGTGGCGCCGGGACGTTGTTCCCGGTGCCGTCACCGTGAAGGAGAACCGCCATGCTCTTCGGCCGTACGCCCGTGCTGCCCACCCCGGAGGAGGCCCTCAAGGGCCGCCCCGCCCCGTCCTTCACCGTCCCCGACCGCCACACGGTCCTCGGCAACCCGCTGCTGGGCCCCTACCCCGAGGGCCTGGAGGTCGCCGACTTCGCCCTGGGCTGCTTCTGGGGCGCGGAGCGGAAGTTCTGGCAGACGAAGGGCGTGTGGACGACCCTCGTCGGCTACCAGGGCGGCCACACGCCGAACCCGACGTACGAAGAGGCCTGCTCGGGCCTGACCGGTCACACGGAGGCGGTCCGCGTCGTCTTCGACCCCGCGGTCGTGTCGTACGAGCAGCTGCTGAAGCTGTTCTGGGAGTCCCACGACCCGACCCAGGGCTTCCGCCAGGGCAACGACGTGGGCACCCAGTACCGCTCGGCGATCTACACCCACTCCCCGGCCCAGGAGTCCGCGGCCAAGGCGTCGCGCGAGTCCTACCAGAAGGTCCTGACGGGCTCGGGCTACGGCACGATCACCACGGAACTGCTGCCGGCGGAGGGCCGCCCGTTCTATCCGGCCGAGGCGTACCACCAGCAGTACCTCGACAAGAACCCGGGCGGTTACTGCGGCATCGGCGGCACGGGCGTGAGCTGCCCGATCGGCGTGGCGCCGGCCGGCGGGTGAGCGCCGGCTCCGCCGGTTGATCCGCCGGGGGCTGCCGGATTTCCACCTGACTTTCCCCGGAAAGCCCCTGCCCCAGAATCCGGAATAGTTCATTCCGAAACCTTTGGCCACCGCCTGTGCCGTCAGTCACAAGATGATCAAGGCCCTGTTTCGTAACGTAAGATGATCTTCAGCGCGCCACTGGTGCGCCAGTTTTGAGTTGACCATCAAAACGTTATTGATCTGGGGAAATTAATGCGCCGAATCGCCTTGACGGCCGCGGCAGTTACTGCCGGAATGGCCGCCGGCATCGTCTTCACCTCGTCGGCATCCGCCGAGCCGTCGAACGCCGGAGTGCAGCAGGGGACCACCGCTGCCGCATTCGCAGAGGCGGCAGCGAAGCCGGAGAACGTCGTCGACCCTTCGGTCCAGCCGAGGTCCTGGGCCTCCTTCCTGAAGAAGGCCGCGGGGTCCGCCGCCGGTTCGGCCGCCTACGACTACGTCAAGGCCGTGGGCGCCATTCCGAAGAACAAGAGCGGCCGTCAGTTCCGCCGTGGCGACGTGGCCGGTTACGAGTCCCCGAGCCACGTGGACCTCTCGCGCTCCTTCGACTGACCGGACACAGAGCAGGACGGCGGGCGCGGCAGTGCCGCGCCCGCCGCACGGGGAAACAAGAGAACAAAGTGACGGAAGACAACGAGGTCCGAAGTCTTGCGAACGGAAGCAGGGGCAGGCGTTTCACTCTGTCCTCGGTGGGACTTCTGGTCTCCGGAATCCTGCTGTTCCACTTCGGCATGACCGCTCTCCACAACAGTCCGTTCAATCCGGTGCGCGAGCGCTACGACGAGCAGATCCACGCGTACATGTCGCCGTACTTCCAGCAGGACTGGCACCTTTTCGCACCGAATCCGATCGCGGACGACGCGGGGTGGCTGGTGCGCGCGCAGAAGCGCGAGCCGGACGGTTCCGTCACGACCACCGACTGGGTGGACGTGACCTCGCCGCACATCGCCAAGTTGCACCGGCAGCGCTTCTGGCCCTCCCGCGTCGAGCGCCTGGCGCCGTCCGTACGCCAGCAGCTCGAATCCTGGCGGGACCCGCAGCTGGACAAGCTGCGCCTCGAGAACAGCCCGCCCGATGCCGGCAAGAGCGCCGAGCGCGATGATCCCACGGACGCACGCGAGCTCGACCCCCCTCTGACGCCGGGGGAGCTCGTCGGGCGCGACAACACACTGCTCTACATCCGCGCCCTCGCAAGTGACGAGGCGACCGCGCTGTGGGGTGAGCGCATCAGCGCCGTACAGGTACGCGTGGTGACCAACGAGTATCCGCGGTTCTCCGAACGCAAGGTCCGGAGCAACAAGGGAAAGATCGAATACTACGATCTCGCCTGGATGAAGCCATTGAAGGTCGCCCGATGACATTCGACGGCATATCCGCGGTGCTGCGCGCGGCGGCGGCCCGCAGGCGCACGGCCTTTCACGCCCGGCTCGACGATCTCAGTCTGCGGCGCCGCTCCCTCATCGGAAGCGCGCTGGCGCGCATCCTGCTGGGCGCTCTCGGTTTCTACTACTACGCCCGCGATTACTTCGAGCGCACCTACCTCTGGGGCCCTGACGGTATCTGGCCCTGGCAGAATTTCACCGGGCCGGCGGGAGGCGAGGGAATCTCCCTCTATTCCGTGAGCCGGTCGGAGATCTGGTTCGAGGCGGTCTTCCATCTGGGCATGCTGGCGGCGCTGTTGTTCATGCTGGGCTGGCGGACACGCGTGATGACCGTCCTGCACTACGTCTTCCTGTGGTCCCTGCATCAGCGAAACCCCGTCCTTCTCGACGGCGGGGACAACGTCATGGCCATCGTCCTGGTGTTCTTCCTCTGCATCGACTCGGGAGCCCGGTTCTCGCTCGACTCCCGCCGCAGGGGAAAGAGGGACAGCGAAGGAAGGACCGGGACCGAAGACGGCCGGGAGTCGCTGCGATCCCGTTCCGTTTCCCTCGTGCACAACGCCGGCGTGCTGGCGGTGGTCCTCCAGGTCTGCACGGTGTATCTCGTGTCGGGCATGTACAAGGTGCAGGGCGAACGCTGGCAGAACGGCACGGCCCTTTACTACATCCTCAGAGTCGACGAGTTCGGATGGCCCGGTGTCAACCGGTACATCTATGAAAGCGCGCTGCTGGTGGTGGCCCTCACCTATGCCACCGTCTTCTTCCAGCTCGCTTTCTCCTTCCTGCTCCTGCACCGGCGCCGGCGCGTCTTCGCGGTGGCCGGAGGAGTCCTCCTGCACCTGGGAATCGGCTTCCACATGGCCGGACTGATCACGTTCTCCCTGACCATGGTGGCCCTCGAACTGGTCATCATGGGCGATGCCCACTACCGGCGGCTGCGGAGAATCCTCCGGGCCGGGCCGGCGGAACAGTCCGGCACGGCCGTCCCGTCGTCCGCTCCCGTGCTCAGCGCCAAATGAACGACTGCGCCGGCCGGATGAGCCGCAAGCTGCACCCCCGTGCACGGCGCGCCGCGGCATGGGTGGCCACAGCGGCCCTCCTCGCTGTCTGCGGGGGTGCGGCAAGCCGGATGGCTCCCGCACCTCCGCGGCTCGGCTCCGCCTCCACCGGGGACGCGGATCTGACGGCCCAGGTGCGCGAGGCGGCGGGCGACGGGCGCGGATACCGGGGCATATCCGTCGCGGTGGTCGACGGGGGTTCGCTGCGGCTGGCCGGACTGGGCGACTCCGGCAACCCCGCGCACCGCCAGGTGGATTCCTCCACCGTGTTCGAGGCGGGCAGCGTGGGCAAACCCATGACCGGCATGCTGCTGGCCGACCTCGCGGACCGCGGGACCCTCGACCTCGGCACGCCCCTGGAACAGCTGCTGCCCGGCAGTCGTTTCGCCGACACCGCCGTCGCCGGCGCCACGCTCGAGGATCTGGCCACCCACCGCGCCGGCCTGGAGAAGATGCCCTCGGATCTCGGGACGGCCACGCGGACCCTGCGCCTGCGGCTGCTCGGGCAGGATCCCTACCAGGGCCTGGGCGAAGAAGAGGTGCTGGCTGCGGCCGGGACGTCGTCGGCACGCACCCCTGGCACGTACGCCTACTCCAACCTCGGTATGGCGCTGGCCGGTTACGCGGCGGCGCGCCGTACGGGGCGCCCGTATGGCGAACTGCTCACCACGCGCCTGTTCGCCCCGCTCGGCATGAGCGATTCACGCATCGTGCGCCGTGGCGATCCGGAGCCTCCCGGGACGGCGCGGGGCCAGCAGGCGACCGGCCCTTCCACGGACCACTGGTACGCCTCGGGGTACACCCCCGCCGGTGACGTGTGGACCACGGGCCGGGACCTCGGCCGTTTCCTGTACGGAGTCATGAAGGGGACGGCGCCCGGTGCGCGTGCCGCCGTACCCACGCACGACGCGGGCCCGCAGGCCCGGACGGGCCTGGGCTGGGTCACGACCACGCTCGACGGACACGCCGTCACCTGGCACAGCGGAGCGACGGGAGGCTTCACGTCGTACATCGCCTTCGACCGGGAGACCGGCCGCGGGGTCGCCGTGCTGTCGAACACCGACCGCCCCGTCGACGCCATCGGGCAGCGGTTGCTCGGCGTGTCCGCGACCGGGCCGCGGTCCGCCGGCACCGGCCACGCCCTGGGCACGGCACTGGCCACCCTGGCAGCGCCCCTCCCTCTGCTGGTGACCGGCCTTGTGCCCGGTTTTCCAGGGGCCAGGCGCCGCGTCCTGGCGGGCATTCACGCCCTCTCCGGGGCCGCCGCGCTGTGGCTCACCTGGCGGCTGGGCGACTGGCTCTCGCTGCCCCCGGCCCTGTGGACCGCCGGTGCCGCGGTGATGGCCTCCGGCTTCCTGTTCACCGTCGGCCGCACCGGCGGGCGATGCGCGCACACGAAACGCGCCAAGGACCGTACGACCGCCCGTACGACCGCCGGTGCGGCCTGCCGTGTCGTCACCGTGTGGGCCGGAGCTCTGGCCGTACTGCTCGCCCATCAACTGTGATCCCATCTCCCAACTCCCCGCACTCACCAGGAGAAGCACATGTCGGTCAAGAAGCCCTCGGACGAACGCCGGAAGACGTTCCCCCTGCAGATGCTCGGGTGTCTGCTCGCAGCGGGCTTGCTGTCCTTCCAGTCGCTTTCCGGCGACCGCCCCCTGTGGCTGCGGGTGATCTACGGTGCCGCGGCCCTGGTCCTCGCCACGGGAGTCGTCGTCTCGGTGACGACCCGGATCGCCTCTTCCCGCGCCTCCGACTGACGGCGGCCCGCGGATTCCCGCCCGTTAGGGTGTGCGCCGTGGGGATCAGCGCGCGAATCGTCACGGAGCCGGCCGCCGGAACGCGGGAGGCGGCGACGTGGTGGCGTGTCCCGCTGGTCGCGACGAGCGCCGTCGTGCCGCTGTACGTGCTGTGGGCCCTCGTGCTCGCGACCGGCGGCGGCGACCTGGCGGCGCAGTTCGCCTGGTCCGGGTTCTTCGAGCGGCACCCCGGCTCCGCGTACAACCTGTCCTGGTACGGCGGCATGCACACCGCGAACTACAGCGTGCTGACGCCGCCGCTGATGGCGCTCCTCGGTGTGCGCACGGTGTCGGTCGCCGCCGGTCTCGCGGCGACGTGGCTGCTGGCGCTGCTGTTCGTGCGGCGCGGCGTGCGGCAGCCGCTGTGGCCGGCGCTCGCGGGAGCGCTCGCGCTGTGGTGCAACATCGCGTCGGGCCGTACGACGTTCGCCGTGGGGGTCGCGATCGGTCTCGCGGCCGTGCTGTACGTGCGCCGCACGGCGCTCGCGACGGCGTGCGCGGCGCTGGCGACGGCGGCGAGCCCGGTGGCCGGGCTGTTCCTGCTGGTCGTGGGCGCGGCGTACGGGCTGGACCGGCGGTGGCGCAGGGCGGCGGTGCTGGTGCTGCCGCCGGTGGCGGTGGTGGGCGCGGTGACGCTGCTGTTCCCGTTCGAGGGCGAACAGCCCATGGCCGCGGGCAAGGTGTGGCTGCCGGTCGTGCTGTCCGCGGTGACGGCCGTCGCGGCGCCGCGCGAGTGGCGGGTGGTGCGGTACGGCGCCGGGATCTACGGCGTGGGGGTCGTGCTCACGTATCTGATCGCCTCACCGATCGGTACGAACGTGGAGCGGCTGCTGGGCCTCGCCGGTCCGCCCGTGCTGGTGGCGGCGGTGCTCGCGGGCGGTGTGGCGCGGATCCTGCGCACGCTGCTCGCCGCCGCGCTGGTGTTCAACGCGTACTGGCTGGCGGACAAGACGGAGGACGACCTGGTCGTCTCCAACGACGTGCCGGCGTGGGCGGCGCACACCGGCGGTGTCGTGGCCGAGCTGGAGCGGCTGGGCGCCGACCGTACGCGGGTCGAGGTGGTGCCCGCCCGCAACCACCGCGAGGCGACCGCGCTCGCGCCGCACGTGAACATGGCGCGTGGCTGGAACCGCCAGCTGGACGTGGAGCGCGGGCGGCTGTTCTACGACGGGTCGCTGTCCCCCGCGACGTACCGCACGTGGCTGGACCGCTGGGCGGTGGGCCTGGTGGCCCTGCACCACGGGAAGCCCGACGGACCCGCCGAGGGCGAGGCGGCGATCGTGCGGAGCGAACCGGCGTGGCTGGAGCGGGTGTGGAGGGACGCCCACTGGACGGTGTACCGCGTACGGGACGCGGTGCCGCTCGTAGGGGCCCCGGCGAGCGTGGTGCGCGGCGACGACGCGCAGCTGGTCGTCCGGATGCCCCGCGCGGGAACGGTGACGGTGCGGGTGGCGTACTCGCCGTGGCTGCGCGCGGAGGGGGCGTGTGTGCGGCCGGACGGCGCGTGGACGCGCCTGACCGTGCCGCACGCCGGTGAGTACCGGCTGGACTCGGCGTACCGGCTGCACCGTTCGGCGGGCGGCCACTGCGACTGAGCCCGGCGAGGCGGGATTGTCAGTGGCGTGTGTCACGCTCGGGCCATGATCGACCACATCTCGGTCCAGGTGGCGGACCCCGCGGCGAGTGCCGCGTTCTACGACCGTGTCCTCGCCACGCTCGGCGGCAAGCGGCTGTTCGAGCATGACGAGGGCAGGGTGATCGGGTACGGGACCTCGTTCCCGTCCTTCTGGATCGGCCCGGTGACGACGGGCGGGCAGGCGCGCGAGGCTCATCTCGCGTTCTCCGCGCCCGATCGCGCCGCCGTGCGGGCCTTCTTCACGGCGGCGGTGGACGCAGGTGCCGAGGTGCTGCACGAGCCGCGGGTATGGCCCGAGTACCACCCGGCGTACTACGGGGCGTTCGTCCGCGACCCGGACGGCAACAACGTGGAGGCGGTCTGCCACGTGCCGGAGCAGCCATAGCGGGTGCGGGCGCGTCCTGCGGCCGCCCTGCCAGGCCGGTCCGCGCCAGGGGCGGCGCGGTCGAGCACGGTGGCCGGCCGGGCCCGCCGGAGGGTGCGCGTCATGCCGCGGACTGCGCGGCGCGCAGCCGGGCCGCGGTCGCCGAGGCGTCGTAGCCGGGGGCGACCCCGTCGACGAGGACCACGTCGCCCGCCATGTGGCGGGTGCGCAGCGGTACCAGCTCCTGGTAGGCGGCGGACGCGTACCAGGCGCGCGCCTCGTCGATGCCGGGGAAGCCTATGACGACGAGCCCGCCCGGCCAGCTGCCTTCGAGCACCTCGACGGTGGCGCCGTGCACGAGGAAGCGGCCGCCGAAGGGGGCGAGGGTCGACTGGATGCGCTCCATGTAGGCGAACACCTCCTCGTCGAGGCGGGCGGCGGGGTGCATGTGGCCGACGGCGTACGCGGTCATGGTGTCCTCCCGGGATCGGGGCCGTTGCGGTGCCTCGATCCTGCCGGGAACGGCGGCGCCCGGCGATTACCCGTGAGGTAACCGCCGGGCGCCGGCGCGTGCGTCAGATCGTCGCCGTGTCGATGACGAAGCGGTAGCGGACGTCGCTCGCGAGCACCCGCTCGTACGCCTCGTTGATCTGGTCGGCCCGGATCAGCTCGATCTCGGCCCCGAAGCCGTGCTCGGCGCAGAAGTCGAGCATCTCCTGCGTCTCGCGGATGCCGCCGATCATGGAGCCCGCGAGGGTCTTGCGGCCGCCGATGACGGAGAACAGGTTGAGGGAGACCGGCTCCTCGGGCGCACCGACGTTGACGAGGGCGCCGTCGGTCTTCAGCAGGCTCAGGTACTTGTCGAACGGCAGCGGGGCGGACACGGTCGACACGATCAGGTCGAAGGTGCCGGCCAGCGCCTCGAACGTCGCGTCGTCGCTGGTCGCGTAGTAGTGGTCGGCGCCCAGCGCGAGGCCGTCGTCCTTCTTGCGCAGCGTCTGGGACAGCACGGTCACCTCGGCGCCGAGCGCGTGCGCGATCTTGACGCCCATGTGGCCGAGGCCGCCGAGCCCGACGACGGCGACCTTCTTGCCGGGGCCGGCGTTCCAGTGGCGCAGCGGCGAGTACAGCGTGATGCCGGCGCACAGCAGCGGCGCGGCCTCGTCGAGGGACAGCCCCTCGGGAATGCGGACGGTGTAGTTCTCGTCGACGACGATGTGCGTGGAGTAGCCGCCGTAGGTGGGCTCCCCGTTCTTGTCGAGCGCGTTGTACGTGGCGGTCCCGCCCCGGGTGCAGTACTGCTCCAGGCCCTGCCGGCAGTACGCGCACTCGCGGCAGGAGTCGACGAAGCAGCCGACGCCGACGCGGTCGCCCACCACGAACCTGGTGACGCCGGGTCCGACCTCGGTGACCACGCCGGCGATCTCGTGGCCCGGGACCATCGGGTAGATGCCCTGGCCCCAGCCGTCGCGGGCCTGGTGGATGTCGGAGTGGCAGATGCCCGCGTACTTGATCTCGATCAGGACGTCGTGCTCGCCGACGGCACGGCGGGGGATGGTCGTGCGCTCCAGCGGCGCGCCCGCTGCGGGAGCGGCGTATGCGGGGACAGAGGAAAGTTTCGTGGTCATGGCCACAAGCCTGTCCGGTCCGGAGCCTGCCACCCAGCCCTCTGCTGTGCCTACGTCCGCTGTGCCTACCACTGGCAGGGTCAGGACGGCACGACCGCACCGCCGCGCGACCCGGAATACTTGCTGCATGGACCAGCGTGCCGAACTCAGCGAATTCCTCCGGTCCCGGCGGGCCCGGCTGAAGCCGGAGGACGTCGGGCTGCCCGATTTCGGGCGTCACCGGCGGGTGCCGGGACTGCGCCGCGAGGAGCTGGCACAGCTGGCCGGTGTGTCCGTCGCGTACTACACGCGCCTGGAGCAGGGCAACGGGCAGAACGTGTCCACGGAGGTGCTGGATTCCATCGCCCGTGCGCTGCGCCTGACGGAGACGGAGCACGCGCATCTGACCCACCTGGCGAAGCCGAAGGCAAAGAAGAAGCGGGCGGCCGCGGCCCGGCCGCAGAAGGTCCGGCCCCAGCTGCAGCAGCTGATCGACGCGATGGAGACGGTGCCCGCGTTGTTCCTCGGGCGGCGGCTGGACATCCTGGGGTGGAACCGCATGGCTCGCGCGCTGCTCGGCGACTTCGCGGCGATGGCGCCGGACGAGCGCAACATGGCCCGGTTGATCTTCCTCGACCCGAACGCCCGCTCGCTCTACGCCGACTGGGAGTCCAAGGCGGTCGAGGTGGTGAGCGTGCTGCGGCTGTGCGCGGGCTGCTATCCGGACGACCCGCAGCTGTCGGCGCTGGTGGGCGAGCTGTCTGTCAAGAGCGAGGAGTTCCGCTCGATGTGGGCGGCGCACACGGTGCAGGACAAGGGCCACGGCGTCAAGCGGCTGCACCATCCGCTGGTGGGCGAGATGACGGTGGCGTACGAGACGCTGAGGTTCCCCGACGACCATGACCTGTCGCTGGTCACTTACCACACCGAGCCGGGCAGCCGCTCGGAGGAGTCGTTGCGGCTGCTGTCCGGCTGGGGCGTGGACGAGGCGGTGGACGCGGACGCCCGCTGAGCGGCGTCACTCCTCGAGCGTGGCCTGGAAGCAGCCGGCCGTCCGCTCGCGCCGGTAGCCGAGGCGTTCGTTGACGGCCAGCATCGGGCCGTTGTCGTCGGCGACGGTCGTGCCGATCTCCCGCACGCCGGGGCACGCCGCGGCGACGACGCCCATCATGTGGTGCTTGACGGCCGCGCCGAGACCGCGCCCGCGGTGGACGGGGACGACGACGGTGTCGTACTGGAGCGCCCTGGTGTCCGAGGGGTCGCGCAGGACGAGCTCGGTGTAGGCGGCGACGGTCTCGGCTCCGTCCGCCCGGTGGAGGACCGCCGAGGACAGGATGACTCCGCCGCGGTCCGCCACCACCTGCGCCGCGGCGCGCACGCGTGCCGCGTCCCAGGCGCGCGGGGCCTGGTCCATGTCGCCGGTGGGCGCGTCCCGCATGGCGTCGTGGGCCTCGGCGAAGGCGTCGGCCAGCCGGTCGGGCACCACGCCGGTCCAGTGCGCGTAGGCGTACCCGTCGGGCAGGACGGGCTCCGCCGGGCGGGCGGCGAGCGCGTCGGGGATGTTCTGTACGTACCAGCCGAGCGGGAGCACGTTCTCGAAGCCGAGGCCGCGGGCGAACGTCTCGCCCCGGCCGCCGCGTTCGACGACGGTGGACACGGAGGTCCGCCCGTCGTCGGCGAGTTGCGCGCAGGCGGCCTGCCACAGCGCGGCGCCGGTGCCCCGGTTCCTGGCGCGCGGGTGCACGGCGAGGACGTCGAGGAAGGCGGTGTGCCGGTTGGCTTCCTCGTCGAACAGCACGAGCGTGGCCACGCCGTCGTACGAGCCGTCGGCGGCGACGGCGGCGAGGTGGACGGCGCGGGTGCGGGGCCCGGGGTGGCGGAGCTTGCCCGCGCTCTCGGCCCGGCCGGGCGGGGGCACGGTGGCGGGCAGGTCGTGCGTATGGGCGGCACGGACGACGTCGTGCCAGGCGTCGACGGCGCGGTCGGCGGGTGCGGCGGGCAGGCGTAGGACGGTCATCCGGTGGACGCTACGGGTCCGGGCGGGCCGCCGCAGGCGAATGTACGCCGCCTCTCCGGGCCCCGGGCGGACTCGGGCCCGGCCCGCACACGAAAGCGGCGGCCCCCGTGTCCGGGTGCCGCCGCTTCGTGGTCGTGTACGGGGCGTGGATCAGACGGCGGAGCCGGCCTTCCACTGCGCCCAGTCCATGTTCCAGCCGTTCAGGCCGTTGTCCGGCTTGATGGTGGTGTCCTTGGAGTTCTTCACGATCACGACGTCGCCGATGATCGAGTTGTTGTAGAACCAGGCGCCCGGCTGCTTGGGGTCCTTCGCGCCCTTGACGTCGTTGAGGCCGACGCAGCCGTGGCTGGTGTTGGCGTTGCCGAAGACGGAGTCGGCGCCCCAGTAGTTGCCGTGGATGAACGTGCCCGACGTGGACAGCCGCATGGCGTGCGGGACGTCCTTGATGTCGTACTCGCCCTTGCCGTCGTCGTCGGTGAAGCCGACGGTGGCACCGTTCATCCGGGTCTCCTTGAACTTCTCGGAGATCACCATCTGACCGTTGTACGTGGGGTTCTCCGGCGAGCCGGCGGAGATCGGGATGGTCTTGACCGTCTTGCCGTCCTGCGTGACCGTCATGATCTTGGTGCTCGCGTCGACGGTGGAGACCTGGTTGCGGCCGATCGTGAACGAGACCGTCTTCTGCTGGACGCCGAAGACGCCGTCGGAGCCCTCGACGCCGTCGAGCGCGAGCTTCATGGTGACGGTCGAGCCCTCGGCCCAGTACTGCTCCGGGCGGAAGTCCAGACGCTGGCTGTTGAACCAGTGCCCGACGACCTCCTGGCCGCTGCTGGACGTGACGGTGATGCCGGACTGGACGGCCTTGCGGTCGGTGATCGGCTTGTTGAAGGTGATCGAGACCGGCATGCCGACGCCGACGGTGGAGCCGTCCTCGGGCGTGAAGTTGCCGATGAAGCTGTTCGCCGGCGAGACGGTGGTGAAGGACGCGTTCTCGTGGGCCTCCAGGCCCGCGGCGTCCTTGGCCGTCGCGGCGATCTTGTACGTGGTGGAGCGCTGCAGCTGGCCGTCCGGCTTCCAGCTCTTGCCGTCGGAGGAGAGGGTGCCCTCGACGGCCGTGCCGTCCGCCGTGGTCATGGTGACCTCGGTCAGGGTGCCGTCGGTGACGGTGACCTTGGCGGCGTTGTTGATGCTGGCGTTGGTCGAGCCGTTCTTCGGCGAGATCGCTATTCGGGCCTTGGAGACCTCCTTGGCCGCCGCCTCGTCGACCTCGGCCTGCGACGCCTTCGACCTCTCGGCGCCGGCTTGCTTGTCCCCGCCCCCGTCACTGCATGCGGAAAGCACCAGCACGCCGCCGAGCACCGCGGATGCGGCCATCAGGCCCCTGCGCCGCTTGCTGTCCGTCATCACACGCTTCTCCATCGTTGCCGATTCCCCTGACCCTCATCCATGGACAACCCCCATCTCGGGGCATCCGGTTCCCCATCCGCAAGGGATGTGGGAAATACCACTGCCTGGCGGCGTGACCCCCGACACCCACCTCACCGATGTGATCGACGCTGCTCCCGTCCCGACGGTTGCACGGGTCCCACAGATTCGGCGCGGTAATTCCGGCTCCCGGTGCGCCTGCCCGGCGGACCGGGACCTGAAGCATGTCGTCTCGCGGAGGGCCGGCCGCCTCGCGTGCCACGGCGGGCGTCCGTACCCCCTCCCATCATCTCTCTCGCCGGACCCGGCCCCGCACACGCCTCCCGTCCGGGCCCCGCGCGCTACTGCCTCCGCTCGTCCTCGGCGTCGCCCGCGTCGTCGTACTCGTCGTCCTCGTCGCGGATGCCGTCGAGGTCGTCGTCGAGGTCCCACTCCTGGGCCTCGGGGTCGTAGTCGACCTGCTCGCTGCTCCAGGACGCCTGCGCCAGCTCCACCCCGGGCACCTCGGCGACCAGGTCGAAGGGGTCGACGAGATACGCGAGGGCCTCCGCCTCGTCCTCGCGCACCGCGGACCGGGCGTGGGTGCGCTCCTCGTCCGGCATGAACTCGTCGGCGGCGATGCGCTCCAGTGCCGCGCCGGTCAGCACCTCGGAGTCCTCGATCTCCAGCACCAGCTCCACCCGCAGCCGTACAAACCGTGATGTCTCAGAAGTCGTCATGGAGCGGAGCGTAGGGTGCCCGGACGCCCGGCTTTCCCGCGACCCGCTGCTTTCACTAGCATCAGCTCACCCGGCCAATTCGAGGATGCCTCAAGGGGGGATCGAGTCCGTGTCCGTCGCACGTCGACCGCTGCTGACCGCCACTGCCGCAGGGACCCTGCTGTGTGCGCTGTGGTTCGTCCCCTCGGCGAACGCCACTGCCGAGAGACAGGGCGCGCATCAGTCCGGCGCCGGCCCGGTCGCCGACGCGGAGACCTCGGTCGGGCAGGAGCTGCGGCTCGCGGACACCGGCAGCGTGGACACCACCCCGTACGTGATCGGCGGGACGGCTTTCCTGGCGGTCGGCGCCGGTTTCGTGGCGTACTCCGTGCGCCGCCGCGGCGAGTACGCCGTCTGACGCTCACCCGACGCGCCGAAAGGGCCGCTCCGCCGGCGACGGCAGGGCGGCCCTTCCGCTCGGGCGTCAGGCCAGCGGTCCGGTCACCGGCTCCACGGCCGCGAGGAGCTTCCCCTCCCGTACGAACGTCTCCGCGGCGTCCAGGTCGGGCGCGAGGAAACGGTCCGGGCCCGGCCCCTCGACACCAGCCGCGCGCAGGGCGGCGATGGCGGCCTGCGAGGCGGGAGCCGGGGTCAGGTGGCGGCGCAGCTCGATGGCGCGGGTCGCCGCGTACAGCTCGACGGCGATGATGCGCGCCAGGTTGCCGACGGCGGTGCGCAGCTTGCGGGCGGCGGACCAGCCCATGGAGACGTGGTCCTCCTGCATGGCGGAGGACGGGATGGAGTCGGCGGACGCCGGGACGGCGAGCCGCTTCATCTCGCTGACCAGGGCGGCCTGCGTGTACTGGGCGATCATCAGGCCCGAGTCCACGCCGGCGTCGTCGGCGAGGAACGGGGGCAGGCCGTGCGAGCGGTTCTTGTCCAGGAGCCGGTCGGTGCGGCGCTCGGAGATCGAGCCGAGGTCGGCGGCGGCGACGGCGAGGAAGTCCAGGACGTAGGCGACGGGCGCACCGTGGAAGTTGCCGTTGGACTCCACCCTGCCGTCGCGCAGCACGATCGGGTTGTCGACGGCGGAGGCGAGCTCGCGGTCGGCGACCAGGCGGGCGTGCGCCATGGTGTCGCGGCCGGCGCCGGCGACCTGCGGGGCGCAGCGGACCGAGTACGCGTCCTGGACGCGGGGCGCTTCCTCCTCCTGGAAGTGGCCGGTGAGGCCCGAGCCCTTGAGGACGGCGAGCATGTTGGCCGCGGAGGCGCCCTGGCCGGGGTGCGGGCGGACGGTGTGCAGCTCGGGCGCGAGGACCTTCTCGGTGCCGAGCAGCGCCTCCAGGGAAAGCGCGGCGGTGATGTCGGCGGACTTGTAGAGGCGGTCGAGGTCGGCGAGGGCCATGATCAGCATGCCGAGCATGCCGTCGGTGCCGTTGAGGAGCGCGAGGCCCTCCTTCTCGCGCAGCTTCACGGGCTCGATGCCGTGCTCGGCGAGCAGCTCGCCGGCGGGCCGCACGGTGCCGTCCGGGCCCTCGGCGTCGCCTTCGCCCATGAGGGCGAGCGCGCAGTGCGACAGCGGCGCGAGGTCGCCGGAGCAGCCGAGGGAGCCGTACTCGTGGACGACGGGCGTGATGCCCGCGTTCAGCACGTCGGCCATGGTCTGCGCGACCTCGGGGCGTACGCCGGTGTACCCCGAGCACACGGTCTTGAGCCGCAGGAACATCAGGGCGCGCACGACCTCGCGCTCGACGCGCGGGCCCATGCCGGCGGCGTGCGAACGGACGATGTTGCGCTGGAGCTGGGCACGGAGTTCGGGGCTGATGTGCCGGGTGGCCAGGGCGCCGAATCCGGTGGAGACCCCGTAGACGGGCTCGGGCTTGGCGGCCAGGGCGTCCACGATGGAGCGGGCCTCGGCGAGGGCGGTGCGGGCTTCGGCGGAGAGCTCGACGCGGGCGCCTTCGCGGGCCACGGCGATGACGTCATCGGCGGTGGTACCGGACGTCCCCACCACGACTGTTTGCATATCCATATTCAGCAGCGTACGGACTGAATCCCAACCTGTCACCAGTCGGCTCCGGACCCGCCCCCCTCACCGCCTCACGGCTCGCTCCAGGGCTCCTGCGCCTCCGCGTCCTCCTCCGGGCGGGCGTCGCGGAAGCGGCGGCGGTACTGCGGGGAGCGCGGCGGACTGTCGGCGAGCCGCATGACGGCGCCGTCGCGGCCGGCGACCACGGGCCGGGGCGACCGGGCCGCCTTCGCCCGGTACTGGGCGGCGTCCGCCAGCCGGAACAGCCGCCGGCCCGAGTGGACCTGGCCGATCGGGTCGCCGGTGGACGCGACCCCGCACGCGACACCCGCCCCGAGCTCCAACTCGGCGGCCCTCACACACAGTTCGTCCGCCGCCTTGATCACTTCGTCGGCCGAGGGACCCAGGCTGACCAGACAGAACTCGTCACCGCCGAGGCGCGCCGCGAGGGCGCCCGGCAGCATCGCGCCGCACCGCGAGAGCACCGAGCCGAAGCGCTCCAGCAGACGGTCGCCGACCGCGTGCCCGAGTGTGTCGTTGACCTGCTTGAGGCCGTTGAGGTCGCACACCACGAGGCTCACCACCGAGTCGTCCCTGCGGTGCTGCTCCAGCGCCTCGTCCAGGCGGGTGTCCACGGCACGGCGGTTGGCGAGGCCGGTCAGCGGGTCCGTGTACGCGAGCCTGCGCACCTCCTCCAGCCGCTCGGTCTGCACGATGCCCGCGGCCACGACCGAGGCGAGCACGGTGGCGAAGTCGGCGTCCTCCCGGTCGAAGACGGGGGCGCCGAGCGGCCGCGCCACGTACAGCTCGCCCCAGGCCCGGCCGTGCAGCACGATCGGGGCCACGACGCAGCAGCCGCGCCGGCGCCTGCGCAGCGCGGAGACCCTCTGGTGGCAGTAGCCGTGCCCGTCGGTGGCCGGTCCGTCCGCCGTCTCCACCCAGGCGTCGGGCTCGCCGCCGCCGGCCCACTGCTCGTGCAGGAACTCGGTGATCTCGGGAAATCGGTTCACCGGGTACGTCTCCGATTCGGGGAACTCCTCCTCTCCCTCGGCCCGTTGCCCGGCGTTGACCAGCACCTTGAGCCGGCCCCGCTCGCGCTCCCACACGGAGAGCGCGGCGAAGGTGCCGTCCAGCGCGACGCAGCCGCCCAGGGCCGCCGCCCGCCAGGACTCGCGCGGCGTGTGGGCGGCCGCCATCGCCTGCGCCAGTGCCACCACGGCCCGCAATCGCTGATCCTCAGCCATCTCCCCAGCTTAGGGAGGTTTCGGCCGATTTGATCCGTTGACGCGGGTCACTCGCCGGGCCAGGCGGGCTTCCGCTTCTCGTTGAACGCGGCGACACCCTCGGCGCGGTCGCCGGAGAAGGCCGTCGCCCGCCAGGCCGCGTCCTCGACCTCGAGCCCCGCGCGCAGGTCGAGCCCCTGCCCGAGCCGCATGGCCTTCTTGGCGTTGCGCAGGCCCACCGGCGAGTTGACCGCGATCCGGGCGGCGAGCGCGAGGGCCTCGGTGCGGGCGTCCTCCGCGAGCACGTCGACGAGCCCCAACTCCCGTGCCTCCGCCGCCTCCACACGCCGCGCGGTGAACACCAGCTCGGCGGCCCGCGCGGCCCCGACCCGGCGGGGCAGCAACTGGGTTCCGCCGCCGCCGGGGATCACGCCGACGGAGACCTCGGGCAGGCCGACCACGGCGGTCTCGTCGGAGACGATCACGTCGCAGGAGAGCGCGAGCTCGAACCCGCCGCCGAGGGCGAAGCCGTGCACGGCGGCGACGGTGGGCATGGGCAGCTCCAGCACGCCGGTGTACGCCCCGCGGGCGGTGGGGCGCTGGCGCACGAGGTCGGCGTCGGAGAAGGAGTTGCGCTCCTTGAGGTCGGCGCCGACGCAGAAGGCGCGGTCGTTGCTGGAGGTCAGCACGGTGACGCGCACGTCCCGGTCGACGGCGAGCGCGTCGCAGGCGGCGCCGAGGGAACGGGCCATGTCGGTGGACACGGCGTTCATGGCCTTGGGCCGGTCGAGCACGAGCTCGGCGACGTGCCCCTGCTCGTGCCTGCGGACGACGACGAACTCCCCGAAGCGCTGCTCGGACTCCGACATGACAGCCACCCTCCCGGTTAACGATGGTTCACTCCGCGCAGCCTAGCGCCCCACCGCCCGCGCCCTCGAGGCTTCCCTCGGCCCCGGCGCCGGGCCGGGTCCGCGCCCGACGCCACGGGCCCCGGAGGCGACACGGCCGCGCCGCGGAGCGGGCACCACGGGGGCCAGGCCCCGCCGAGCCCGGAGGGCAACGCGCACCGCGAAGCTGCTGCCCCGGGGACGGCGCACGCGTGCCCAGGCCCCCAGCTGGAGCCCTGCGCCGGAACCCGGAGCCCGCGCCGCAGGCCAGGGGCATGCGAGGCCGGAAGGCAACGCGCGCCGCGAAGCAGGCGCGGCAGGAGCCGGGACGGCGGCGGTCTCGTCAGGGATGCCGGGAAGGGCGGGGTAGGGGGACTCTCACGCGGTGGGGCGCCGCGACAGCAGCCACGGCTCCACCACGCCCAGGCCGCGCACCGGGCGCTGCCACATCGGCTGGAGGCCGTAGCGGTAGGGCAGCGGCTCGTCGCTCTCCTTCTCCGCCGCAGCCGCCTCCGCCTCCGACCTGGGCGCGTCGCCCGTCCTGATCAGCTCCTCCGCGAAGGCGCCGTCCACCAGCACCGCGTCCTTCGGCGCTATCGACGTCAGCCGGCTCGCCAGGTTCACCGTCGTACCGAACACGTCGCCCATCCGCGTCGTGACCGTCCCGAACGCGATGCCCACCCGCAGCGCGGGCATCGTCTCGTCCTGGGTCATCGCGTCGATGAGCCGAAGCGCGATCTCCGCCGCCGTGCGGGCGTCGTCCGCCGCGTACAGGACCTCGTCGCCGAGGGTCTTGATGAGGCGGCCGCCGTGCGCCGCGACCAGGTCCGCGCAGGTCGTCTCGAAGGACTCGACGAGCTCGCCCAGTTCCTCCTCCTCCAGGCGGCGCGTCAGCCGCGTGAAGCCTACGAGGTCCGCGAAGCCGACGGCGAGACGGCGGTCGACCATCTCCTCGTCGTCGGCGGCCTGCACGACCCGGCCGGTCGCCGCGGCGAGCTGGCGCCGCCAGACGTAGACGAGGAACTCCTCCAGCTCGGGCAGGAGCAGTTCGACGAGCGGATACGTGACCTCCGTGCGGGTCATGCCGGGCTCGGGCGGCTCCGTCAGCCCCTCCAGGAAGGAGTCGATCTGCCATTCGGCCAGCCGGGCGGTGGTCTGCCCGGTGGACCGGGCCACCTGCACGGCCATCGGCTCGCTCAGCAGGCCGGCCTCGACCAGACCGGCGAGCCGTCGCAGGGCCAGCACGTCGGCCTCGGTGAGTGCCTTGGCCTGGCCGATGTCGGCGAAGCCCATCGCCCGCCAGAAGCGGGAGGCCAGCTCCATGGAGACGCCCGCCGTCCGGGCGGCCTGGAAGGCGGTGTAGCGCCGCTCCGCGCCGAGGATGAGCTGTTCCAGGCGGATCGCCAGCGGGTCGTCGGTCGGCTCCGCCGTGTGGTCGACCTCGTGGTGCGGTGTCGGATGCACCGACCCGGAGCCGGAGCCCGCACCGGAGCCGGTGCCCCGATCGCCCGCGCCGGAAGTGGTGTCGTCGACGGTCACCACCCGCCTCCTGCCCGTTCCCTGCGCACTGCCCTGCCGATCTGTCGCTCGATCGCCTCAACGATACGGCAGGTGTGCCCCAGCTCACGTCCCGACGACGGACCCGATTCGCGGAGGTGGGCGCACCGCGGGGGCGCCGCCGCGCCCGCACGGGGCACGGCGGAGTCCGCTTCAGTCCGACGTCCGCAGATGCACGATGTCGCCCGCGCTCACCGCGATCCGCTCGCCGTTCCCGGCCGCCACCAGCACCACCCGGCCCTGACCGTCCACGGCCACGGCCTCCCCGGTGAAGGAGCGCCCGCCGGGCAGGTCAGCGCGCACCGTGCGCCCCAGGGTGGCGCAGCCCGCCGCGTACGCCTCCTGGACCCCGGACGCGGCCGGGTCGCCGCCGGCCGCGCGCCACTCGCCGTACCAGTGCTCGAGCGAGCGCAGCACGGCCCGCAGCAGGGGGTCACGGTCGGTGGACACGGCGTTCGCGAGCGCGAGGGAGCCCGCGGTGGGGACGGGCAGCTCGTCGGCGCGCAGGGTCACATTGATGCCCATGCCGAGGACGACCGCGTCGTCCCCGGCGCGCTCGGCGAGGATGCCCCCGGCCTTGCGCTCCTCGCCGTCGACGGTCACCAGCAGGTCGTTGGGCCATTTGAGGGACATGTCGGTGCCCGCGGACCGGGCGAGACCGGTCGCGGCGGCGACTCCGGCGAGCAGCGGGAGCCAGCCCCAGCTCTCGGCGGGCACGCTGCCGCCGGGCCGCAGAAGTACGGAGAAGAACAGGCCGGAGCGCGCCGGCGCGCTCCAGATGCGGTCCAGGCGCCCACGGCCCGCCGTCTGCTCCTCCGCGACGAGCACCGCGCCCTCCGGCAGGGACGCGGCCCGCGCCGCGAGGTCGGAGTTGGTCGAGCCGGTGGCCGCGACCACGTCGAGCGAGGTCCACAGGGAGCCGGGGACCAGCAGACCCCGGCGCAGCGCGGGGACGTTCAGAGGGGGGCGGTCGAGGTCGGACCAGCGGCTTGCGGGCGCGCCGTCAGGCGCATTGTCTGGCGTCATGCAAGCCAGGTTAGGTGTGGTAAACGCCGCACTGCCGAACGGTATCCGCGCCGATACGCTACGAGTCAGTAGCAACGGAACAGCTCATCGACTTCCATTACCGTCCCCGTGATCAGCCAGGGAGCCGCATCCCGATGTCCGAGCCGGAACAGATCGACATCCACACCACCGCGGGAAAGATCGCGGATCTCCAGCGCCGAATCGACGAGGCGACGCACGCCGGCTCCGCACGCGCCGTGGAAAAGCAGCATGCGAAGGGCAAGTTGACCGCCCGCGAGCGGATCGATCTGCTGCTGGACGAGGACTCGTTCGTGGAGCTGGACGAGTTCGCGCGCCATCGTTCGACCAACTTCGGCCTGGAGAAGACCCGCCCGTACGGCGACGGCGTCGTCACCGGTTACGGCACGGTCGACGGCCGTCCGGTCGCGGTCTTCTCGCAGGACTTCACCGTCTTCGGCGGCGCCCTCGGCGAGGTCTTCGGTCAGAAGATCATCAAGGTGATGGACTTCGCGCTGAAGACCGGCTGCCCGGTCATCGGCATCAACGACTCGGGCGGCGCGCGCATCCAGGAAGGCGTCAGCGCGCTCGGCATGTACGGCGAGATCTTCCGCCGCAACACCCATGCGTCGGGCGTCATCCCGCAGATCTCGCTGGTCGTGGGCCCGTGCGCGGGCGGCGCCGTCTACTCCCCCGCGATCACCGACTTCACGGTGATGGTGGACCAGACGTCGCACATGTTCATCACCGGCCCCGACGTCATCAAGACGGTCACCGGCGAGGACGTCGGATTCGAGGAGCTCGGCGGCGCGCGCACGCACAACACCACGTCCGGCGTGGCGCACCACATGTCGGGCGACGAGAAGGACGCGATCGAGTACGTCAAGCAGCTGCTGTCGTACCTGCCGTCCAACAACCTCTCCGAGCCCCCGGCGTTCCCCGAGACCTCGGACACGGCGGTCGGCGACGAGGACCGGGAACTGGACACGCTCATCCCGGACTCGGCGAACCAGCCGTACGACATCCGCACCGTGATCGAGCACGTGCTGGACGAGGGCGAGTTCCTGGAGACGCAGGCGCTGTTCGCGCCGAACATCGTCACCGGCTTCGGGCGGGTGGAGGGCTTCCCGGTCGGCATCGTGGCCAACCAGCCGATGCAGTTCGCCGGCTGCCTGGACATCAACGCCTCGGAGAAGGCGGCCCGTTTCGTGCGCACCTGCGACGCGTTCAACGTGCCGGTGCTGACCTTCGTGGACGTGCCGGGCTTCCTGCCGGGCGTGGACCAGGAGTACGGCGGCATCATCCGGCGCGGCGCGAAGCTGATCTACGCGTACGCCGAGGCGACCGTTCCGCTCATCACGGTCATCACGCGCAAGGCGTTCGGCGGCGCGTACGACGTCATGGGCTCCAAGCACCTGGGCGCCGACCTGAACCTGGCCTGGCCCACCGCCCAGATCGCGGTCATGGGCGCGCAGGGTGCGGTGAACATCCTGCACCGCCGCACCATCGCGGCCGTCGAGGGCGCGGAGGAGCAGGAGGCCACCCGGGCCCGGCTGATCCAGGAGTACGAGGACGCCCTGCTGAACCCGTACACGGCGGCCGAGCGCGGCTACATCGACGCGGTGATCATGCCGTCGGAGACGCGTGCGCAGATAGTGAAGGGGCTGCGCCAGCTGCGCACCAAGCGGGAGAGCCTGCCGCCGAAGAAGCACGGCAACATCCCCCTCTAGGAGGCCAACGAGATGATCAAGGTCGTACGAGGCAACCCCACCCCGGAGGAGCTGGCCGCCGCCCTCGCGGTGGTCCAGGCCCGGGCCGCGGCCACCGCGCAGGCCGCGGCCGGGACGTCGGCGCCGGTGACCGAGGGCTGGTCGGACCCGGCGCGGATCGCGCGCACCCGCAGGCCGATGCCGGGCCCGCGGTCGTGGGCGCGCAGCTACTGGCCGGTCTGAGGCCCTCAGCGGAAAGGGCCGGGCCCGCGTCGCGGGGGCCCGGCCCTTGTCCATGCCCGTCCACAGGACCTCGGCCGGTACAGCGGCCATGACCTCGTGCCCTTGCCGTTGGGGTGCGGGTGATCGCCGTGGTCGAACGTCCCGGCGGGTACGGACGCGCTGGAGGTGCTGCGCGCGGGGTCTTCCTGGGTTGAGTACGCGTACTCAGGCGCGAGGCGGCTCGCGACCGCAGGATCGAAGGCATGCTGTGGTCCGACCCGAAGAACGAGCCTCCGAAGGAGCTGCGCGACATGCAGGCGATGCTCCGTCGCGCGGGGATCCTGCTGGCGCTGGCGATGGTGGTGGGGATGTTCGTGGCGGGCGTGCGGTGAGGCCGTTCCCCGACCCTGCCCTCCCCGGCCTGGCGGCCGTGGGCGGTACCCCCTTCCCAAACCGGGGCAAGCCCCGGCCCCCCTGGGCCTGCGCCCTGCCGGGTACAGGCTTCGGGGCTCCGCCCCGGACCCCGTACCGCGCTTCGCGCGGTGTCCTCCATCGCCGGACGGGCTGATTTCGGTCCGCGAGATCCAGCCCCGCTGGGGGCACCCCCCTGGCTTCGCCGGAGGCCCCCACCCACGGCCGCCAGGCCGTACGGGGAGAGTGAGGCGCCCGCGTCCGGGGGCAGCCCCCGAATCAAGCCCCGCCGGCGTTTGAGGCGCGGGGCCCGGGCCGTAGCCCAACAGGTGCGCGCGCGCAAACCAGCCCGCCGGCGATTGAGGCGCGGGGCCCGAGGCAGCGCCCCGAATCAAGCCCTGCCGGCGATTGAGGCGCAGGAGCCCGAGGGCAGAGCCCCCGAATCGAGCCCCACCGACGACAGAGGCGCGCGGGCCGGGCCGGAGACGCGCAAGCGCGTCGGCGCCGCCGGCAGAGCGGGAGGGCCCCGCAGTGGGGCACACCGAGGCGCCTAACATGGGCGCATGACCTCCCCCGCCCGCCCGCGTCTCGTGCTCGCGTCCGCCTCCCCCGCGCGGCTCAACCTGCTCAAGCAGGCCGGACTCGATCCGCACGTCATCGTCAGCGGCGTCGACGAGGACGCCCTCACCGCCCCCACCCCCGCCGAGCTCGCGCTCGTGCTCGCCGAGGCCAAGGCCGCCGCCGTCGCCGCGCGGCCCGAGGCGGCCGGCGCGCTGCTCATCGGGTGCGACTCCGTGCTGGAGCTGGACGGGCAGGCACTCGGCAAGCCCGCCGACGCCGAGGACGCCACCGCCCGGTGGAAGGCGATGCGCGGCCGGGCCGGCGTGCTGCAGACCGGGCACTGCCTCATCGACACGGCAACCGGCAGGCAGACGTCCGCGACCGCGTCCACGATCGTGCGGTTCGGCGAGCCGACGGACGACGAGATCGCCGCCTACGTGGCCAGCGGCGAACCCCTGCACGTCGCGGGCGCGTTCACGCTCGACGGGCTCTCCGCTCCCTTCGTCGAATCCATCGAGGGCGACCACGGCAACGTCATCGGCCTCTCCCTGCCGCTGCTGCGCAGGCTCCTCGCCGAGCTGGGCTTCTCGATCACCGACCTCTGGGTCTGACCGTCACGCGGGCGCGGCCTCGGACGGGGCCGCCTCGCGCCCGGGCCCGTCCTCCGTGCCGTACGCGATCAGCGACAGCACCAGCAGGCCGAGCACGCCCATCATGTACGCGAACGCCGGCCACCCGACCAGGCCCACCGTGAGCGCCCCCAGCACCCCGTGCACGACCGCGCAGCCGATCAGCACGATGCGGGCGAAGCGGCCCGGCCCCCGGTCGCGTATGCCCGTCACCAGCAACAGGACGCCGCACAGCGCGAGGAACAGGCCCGAGCCGATCCCCATCCCCCACGTGCCGGCCACCATCGCGTCCGGGTCGAGGCCGTCCAGCGACATGCTCTGCGCCTCGACGAACCGGGCCATGATCCCGTTGAGTACGACGATGCCGACGGCCTCCACCCACAGGACGAGCGCAGCCACGACGGCCACCGGTCTGCGCACCACGGCGCCCCCAACCCTCAGTTACCGGACGTACGTACGACAGCGTGAGGCTACTCACCGGTAAACGCGGGGACAAGAGGTGTGACACTCTCCGTCACACGGCAAAGAATGATTGGGCCATTCGTAGGGACTCGACAAAGAAACCCGTTCGGCCGCTGGGCCCCCGAACAGAGACCTTGGCCACACCAGAGGGCTACTGTGCGAGGGAGGAACCCGTCGTACCGTGGTGCGACAAGGGATTTCGCGATCGAGCGAGCCTCGAATCACGCTCCGTGTGGGCAAGCTCACCATTGGGGACGGGTCGAAAGGCCGTGTCGGCAGTCCCTAAACTCAGCTTGTTTCAAGGAGGGAGCCATCGTGCGCAAGGTGCTCATCGCCAACCGTGGCGAAATCGCTGTCCGCGTTGCCCGTGCCTGCCGGGACGCCGGGATCGCGAGCGTAGCCGTCTACGCCGATCCGGACCGGGACGCTCTGCACGTCCGCGCAGCCGACGAAGCGTTCGCCCTGGGCGGTGACACCCCGGCCGCCAGCTATCTGGACATGGCCAAGGTGCTCCAGGCCGCGGCCGATTCGGGAGCCGATGCCGTTCACCCCGGCTACGGCTTCCTGTCCGAGAACGCGGAGTTCGCCCAGGCCGTCATCGACGCGGGCCTGACCTGGATCGGCCCGCCGCCGCAGGCCATCCGCGACCTCGGCGACAAGGTCGCGGCCCGTCACATCGCCCAGCGCGCCGGCGCCCCGCTCGTCGCGGGCACGCCCGACCCGGTCTCCGGGGCGGACGAGGTCGTCGCGTTCGCGCAGGAGCACGGTCTGCCGATCGCCATCAAGGCCGCGTTCGGCGGCGGCGGCCGCGGGCTCAAGGTCGCCCGCACGCTGGAGGAGGTCCCCGAGCTCTACGACTCCGCCGTCCGGGAGGCCGTCGCCGCCTTCGGCCGCGGCGAGTGCTTCGTCGAGCGCTACCTCGACAAGCCCCGTCACGTCGAGACCCAGTGCCTGGCCGACCAGCACGGCAACGTCGTGGTCGTCTCCACCCGTGACTGCTCGCTCCAGCGCCGCCACCAGAAGCTGGTCGAGGAGGCTCCGGCCCCGTTCCTGACGGACGAGCAGAACGCCGAGCTGTACCGCGCGTCGAAGGCCATCCTCAAGGAGGCCGGCTACGTCGGCGCCGGCACCGTCGAGTTCCTGGTCGGCGTCGACGGCACGATCTCCTTCCTGGAGGTCAACACCCGTCTGCAGGTCGAGCACCCGGTCACCGAAGAGGTCACCGGTATCGACCTGGTGCGCGAGATGTTCCGTATCGCCGACGGCGAGGAACTCGGCTACGGCGACCCGGCCGTGCGCGGCCACTCCTTCGAGTTCCGCATCAACGGCGAGGACCCCGGCCGCAACTTCCTGCCCGCGCCCGGCACCGTCACCACCTTCCGCCCGCCGACCGGCCCCGGCGTCCGCCTCGACGCGGGTGTCGAGTCCGGCTCGGTCATCGGCCCGGCGTGGGACTCCCTGCTCGCCAAGCTGATCGTCACCGGCGCCAGCCGTGAGCAGGCGTTGCAGCGCGCCGCGCGTGCGCTCGCGGAGTTCGAGGTGGAGGGCATGGCGACCGCCATTCCGTTCCACCGCGCGGTCGTGGCCGACCCGGCGTTCACCGCGGACCCCTTCCGGATCCACACCCGCTGGATCGAGACCGAGTTCGTCAACGAGATCAAGCCGTTCGCCGTCCCCGCGGAGGCCGAGGAGGACGAGGCCGGCCGCGAGACGATCGTGGTCGAGGTCGGCGGCAAGCGCCTGGAGGTCTCCCTCCCGTCGTCGCTGGGCATGACGCTGGCGCGCACCGGCCTCGCGGCCGGCGCGAAGCCGAAGCGCCGCGCGGCGAAGAAGTCCACGTCGGCCGCCTCCGGCGACACCCTCACCTCCCCGATGCAGGGCACGATCGTCAAGGTCGCGGTCGAGGAGGGCCAGGAGGTCACGGAGGGCGACCTCATCGTCGTCCTCGAGGCGATGAAGATGGAGCAGCCGCTGAACGCGCACCGCTCCGGCACCGTCAAGGGCCTGATCGCCGAGGTCGGCGCCTCGCTGACCTCCGGCGCGACGATCTGCGAGATCAAGGACTGACCCAGCACGTCGGCATGTGGGGCCTGCCCGTCCGCCCGAGCGGACACCGGGCAGGCCCCACGTTCGTGTCCACGTCATGGCCGGGCGCCGATCCGGCAATGGCATCCTGGAACCGGGGGCGGACTCCGGAAGGACGAGGCGATGGCAACGAGTACGGCCGGCACGGCGGCGGGCACGGGCATGCCCGCACCGCGGCCCATGCGGGCCGATGCCCGCCGCAACTATGAACGTCTGCTCACCGAGGCGCGCGCCGTCTTCGCCGAGCACGGCACCGACGCGTCGCTGGAGGAGATCGCCCGCCGCTCGGGCGTGGGCATCGGCACGCTGTACCGGCACTTCCCCAACCGCCACGCGATGATGAGCGCGGTCTTCCAGGAGGCTCTGGCGGACCTGCTGGAGCGCTCCCGGGAACTGGCCGGCGCCGAGCAGCCCTGCGGGGCACTCGTGGAGTGGCTGCGCGCCCTCATCACTCACGCGGGTGAGTACCGGGGACTGGCCCGCGCGCTCATGTCGGCGTCCGCCGACAAGGGTTCGGCGCTGGCGTCGTGCAGCGTGCCCCTGCGCGCGGCGGGCGAACGGCTGCTGACGCGGGCGCAGGAGAGCGGCGCGGTGCGAACGGATGTCTCGATCGGCGATCTGATGCAGCTGACGAACGCGATCGCGCTGGCGGCCGAAGAGAGCCCCGACGACGGCCGGTTGGCGGACCGGCTGCTCACGCTGACGCTGCGCGGCCTGAAGGCGGACCGGCCGGACGGCGCTGCGACCGGCTCATGAGCGCCCGGCCCGGCGGCCCGGCCTCGCCGCACGAGCCTCGCCGCACGAGCTTGGCAGCCCGCGCGCACGGCCCCACGGGCCGGTGGACCTCAGGGCCCCGGCCTCCGTCGGGGCGGTGGGCGGAAAGGCGCGGGACGGCCCAGCGGGCCCGCTGCTACTCGCCCGCCCTCGGCAGACGTGAGCTGTACGAGATCTCCGGGCACTGGTCCCACTACAGCGAGGACATGTTCCCCCGATGGACCTCGGCGGGGAGCAAGCGGCCCGCCGAGGAGGTCCTGGGCCGTACCCGCGAGGTGGTCGGAGCGCACGGCACCGCGCTGTGGGACGACGCCGTGCGGTGAGCTCAGCGGCGGCGGAGGTCCGCGACCCGCGGTGCCCGGTCCTGCAGCTGCTCCGGAGTCAACGAGCCGTTGGCGCCGCGCAGTTGGGCGCGAGTACGGCGCTGGCCGGGGAGAGGGACCTCGTGGCGGGCGGGGCCCGCCACCGCGGTCGCGCCCGCCACGGCGATCTGCACGCCCTGGTCCGCCAGCGCCTGCAGCTCCGTCGCTGCCCGGTCGTCGTGGGGCGGGGGCTCGTCCGTCACCAGGCGGGTGATCACGTCCGTCGGCACCGTCTGGAACATCGTGTCGGTGCCGAGCTTCGTGTGGTCCGCCAGCACGACGACCTCCGCGGCGGCCTGCACCAGCGCCCGGTCCACGCTCGCCGAGAGCATGTTGGACGTGGACAGGCCCCGCTCGGCCGTGAGCCCGCTCCCGGAGAGGAAGGCACGCGAGACCCGCAGCCCCTGGAGCGACTGCTCGGCCCCGCTGCCCACCAGGGCGTAGTTGGAGCCGCGCAGCGTGCCGCCGGTCATGACGACCTCGACCCGGTTGGCGTGGGCCAGTGCCTGCGCCACCAGCAGGGAGTTGGTGACCACGGTCAGTCCCGGGACGCGGGCGAGCCGGCGGGCCAGCTCCTGCGTCGTCGTCCCGGCCCCGACCACGATGGCCTCGCCCTCTTCGACGAGTCCGGCGGCGAGGTCGGCGATGGCCGTCTTCTCGGCGGTCGCGGACAGTGATTTCTGCGGGAAGCCGGATTCGCGGGTGAAGCCGCCCGGCAGTACCGCACCGCCGTGCCGGCGGTCGAGGAGTCCTTCTGCCTCCAGTGCCCGCACGTCCCGCCGTACGGTCACTTCGGAGGTCTGGACGACGCGGGCGAGCTCTCGGAGCGACACGGCTCCGTTGGCGCGCACCATTTCGAGGATCAACTGACGACGTTCTGCAGCGAACACGAAACTGACAGTAACCCCACCGCCCGTCAGTTTTCAGCTCTATGCGCCGGATAGCGGAAAATGCGCATTTGAGAGGCCGCCAAGTGGTATAGGCGGCCTCTCAGTTGATCGATCGCCGCGTGGAGTGCCCGCACTTCGCCGGGTTTCGTCCCCCGCGGGGCGCCGTCAGCTCTCGGCGGTGGCCTTGCGGGTGTGCAGCTGGCGTGCGACCTCCGCGATCGAGCCCGACAGAGACGGATACACGGTGAACGCGTTTGCGATCTGTTCCACCGTCAGGTTGTTGTCGACGGCGATCGAGATGGGGTGGATCAGTTCCGAAGCGCGGGGCGACACGACCACACCGCCGACCACGATGCCGGTGCCCGGGCGACAGAAGATCTTGACGAAGCCGTCCCTGATGCCCTGCATCTTGGCGCGCGGGTTGCGCAGCAGCGGCAGCTTGACGACGCGGGCGTCGATCTTGCCCGCCTCGAGGTCCGCCTGCGTGTAGCCGACGGTCGCGATCTCCGGGTCGGTGAACACGTTCGACGAGACGGTCTTGAGGTTCAGCGGGGCGACCGCGTCGCCGAGGAAGTGGTACATGGCGATACGGCCCTGCATCGCCGCGACCGAGGCCAGCGCGAAGACGCCGGTGACGTCCCCGGCCGCGTAGACACCGGGAGCGGAGGTGCGCGAGACCTTGTCGGTCCAGATGTGGCCCGACTCCTTCAGCCGGACGCCGGCCTCCTCCAGGCCCATGCCCGCCGTGTTCGGGATGGCTCCGACGGCCATGAGGCAGTGCGTCCCGGAGATGACCCTGCCGTCGGAGAGCGTGACCTCGACCCGGTCGCCGACCCGCTTGGCGGACTCGGCACGGGAACGGGCCATGACGTTCATGCCCCGGCGGCGGAAGACGTCCTCCAGGACGGCGGCGGCGTCCGGGTCCTCGCCCGGCAGGACCCGGTCGCGGGAGGAGACGAGGGTGACGCGCGAGCCGAGCGCCTGGTAGGCACCGGCGAACTCGGCGCCCGTGACACCGGAACCGACCACGATGAGCTCCTCGGGGAGCTCGTTCAGGTCGTAGACCTGCGTCCAGTTCAGGATGCGCTCGCCGTCGGGCAGCGCGTCGGGGATCTCGCGCGGGTGACCGCCGGTCGCGATCAGGACGGCGTCCGCGGTGAGCGTCTCCTCGGTGCCGTCGGCGGCGCGCACGATCACCTTGCGGGAGCCGTCCATCGCCTGCTGCCCGTCGAGGCGGCCGCGGCCGCGCATGACGCGGGCGCCGGCACGGGTGACGGAGGCGGTGATGTCGTGCGACTGGGCGAGCGCGAGGCGCTTGACACGCCGGTTGACCTTGCCGAGGTCGACGCCGACGACGCGGGCGGCCTGCTCGATGTGCGGGGTGTCGTCGGCCACGATGATGCCGAGCTCCTCGTAGGAGGAGTCGAAGGTCGTCATGACCTCGGCGGTGGCGATCAGGGTCTTCGAGGGCACGCAGTCGGTCAGCACCGACGCCCCGCCCAGGCCGTCGCAGTCGACGACGGTCACCTCCGCACCGAGCTGGGCGGCGACGAGCGCCGCCTCATAGCCGCCGGGTCCGCCACCTATGATCACGATCCGGGTCACGAAAAAGTCCGCCTCGCATTGTCGATCCCGGCCCGCCTGCCCGCTCTGCCGGGGGTCCGGGGTGCCCCCGGGGGAATGCAGTACGTACCTCATTGTCCCGCACCGCGTCCCGGTTCTCGCCCCGGGGCCGCGATACGCCCGCGACCACGGCACTTGCCGCTCACGAGGGGTCTCCCGGCGGTCGCGACCGCCCGGACGCGTCGGCCGTCTCTCCCTGCGCTCCCGTACCCTCGATCCCATGTCGCTCTACGCCGCGTACGCCGGCAACCTCGACGCGCGGCTGATGACCCGCCGCGCACCGCACTCGCCGCTGCGCGGCACCGGCTGGCTCAACGGCTGGCGGCTGACCTTCGGCGGCGAGCAGATGGGCTGGGAGGGAGCGCTGGCCACGATCGTGGAAGCGCCGCGCTCCCAGGTCTTCGTCGCGCTGTACGACATCGCGCCGATGGACGAGGACTCGATGGACCGCTGGGAGGGTGTCGGCCTCGACATATACCGGCGCATGCGGGTGCGGGTGCACACACTGGACGGCGAGGAGGCGGCCTGGGTGTACGTGCTGAACGCGTACGAGGGCGGCCTGCCGTCCGCCCGCTACCTCGGCGAGATCGCCGACGCGGCCGAGTCCGCGGGCGCGCCCCACGACTACGTCATGGAGCTGCGCAAGCGCCCGTGCTGACGCGGCGCCCCCGGACTCCGGACGGTCGCCGATGGCACACATCCGTGACCGCGCGGTGACGCCCCGCCTCTTCGTCGGAAACGACAAGGCAACGATCCGAAGACCGTGCGCTGCGTCATCTACGCGCGTAGGGATTGTCGGGTTACCCTCATCGGCGTGAACGCATCTGTGAATCCGGACCTCGTCGGCGCTCTCGCCGACCCCCATGCCGCGGCCGACGCCGCCGCCGCGCGGCTGCGCGAGCTGACCGGCACCGAGACCCATGACGTCGCGCTGGTGATGGGCTCCGGCTGGGCCCCCGCGGTCGACGCGCTCGGCGCGCCCGAGGCCGAGTTCCCCGTCACCGAACTGCCCGGCTTCCCCCCGCCGGCGGTCGAGGGCCACGGCGGCAAGATCCGCTCCTACCGCATCGGCGACAAGCGCGCGCTGGTCTTCCTGGGCCGTACGCACTTCTACGAGGGCCGTGGCGTCGCCGCCGTCTCGCACGGCGTGCGCACCGCCGTCGCCGCAGGCTGCAAGACCGTTGTGCTGACCAACGGCTGCGGCGGCCTGCGCGAGGGCATGCGCCCCGGGCAGCCGGTGCTGATCAGCGACCACATCAACCTGACGGCCACGTCGCCGATCATCGGGGCGAACTTTGTGGACCTGACGGACCTGTACTCGCCGCGGCTGCGGGCGCTGTGCAAGGAGGTGGACGAGACGCTGGAGGAGGGCGTGTACGTCCAGTTCCCCGGCCCGCACTACGAGACGCCGGCCGAGATCAACATGGTGCGCGTGCTGGGCGGCGACCTGGTGGGCATGTCGACGGTCCTCGAGGCGATCGCGGCGCGCGAGGCGGGCGCGGAGGTGCTCGGCATCTCCCTGGTGACGAACCTGGCTGCGGGCCTGACGGGCGAGCCGCTGAACCACGAGGAGGTCCTGCAGGCGGGGCGCGACTCGGCGGCGCGGATGGGTGAGCTGCTGACGCGGGTGCTCGCGCGCCTCTGACCCGTCCGGCTCACCGGGGCACTGCGCTCTGTGCCCGACGGGCGTGATTCGGTGCGCCCCGGGGGCCCGTGGCGTAGCGCCTTGACGGGCGCGCGCCTTCGGGGCGGCGCTCCGCCGACGGATGCTCTGCAACCCTGGCAGGCGCCGACCACGGGGTCCTCACCCCGGGCTCGTGTGCCTCTGGGGGCTCCCGGGCTGCGCCTCAGGCCGTGGCGGGCACCCTGGCGCACGCGCTCTGCGGGGCGCGCCCGGCCCTGGGCCTCTGCACCCTGACAGGCGCCGGCCTCGGGGGCTCAACCAGGGCCCGGTGGGCCGCGCGTCCTGGCGGACGCCGGGCCGGGGTTCGCCCGGGCCGTGGGCTTCCTGGGCTTTGCGTCCTCACGGGCGCGAACTTCGGGGGCTGCGCCCCGGGGCGTAGCGCCCTGACGGACACGCGCTTGAGGGGCGCGTCCGGCCCGGGAGCTCTGCACCCCGACAGGCGCGGCCCCGGGAGCTCACGCCGGGCCCGTGGGCTGCGCGTCCTGGCGGACGCCGGCTCCTGGGTTCCGCCAGAGCCTGTACGGCGCTTCGCGCGGTGTCCTCGAACTCCCCCTACGGCCTGGCGGCCGTGGGTGGGAGTCACCCCCGGCGCAGCCAGGGGAGTGCCCCGGACGGGCTGGAATTGCGGCCCCGCCGGTGGCACCTCCCACGCCGCATGGCGTAGGGGGCGCTTGAGGCTCCGGGGCTCCGGGCGGAGCGTCGACAGCAACGCCGCACAACAGCACCACCGGCCCCACCGGGCAGCCCCAGCCCGCCGGGCCCATCAAGCCCGCCGGCGCCTGAGTGCCGGGGCTCGGGGCGGAGCCCCGGCAAGGGCGAAGGCGCGGAGCCCGACAGGAACGCCGCGCAGGGGCGGAAAAGCATCGCGCGTCGGCGCACGGCGCGCACACTCGACGTACGCACACACGAGAGGCGGACCTACCGTGCAGCAGGACCTCATCGCGCGGGCCCGGGCGTGGCTCGCGGAGGACCCGGACAGCGAGACCCGGGACGAGCTCGGCAAGCTCATCGAGGCCGGTGACCTCGCCGAGCTGGGCGACCGGTTCGGCGGGACGCTGCAGTTCGGGACCGCCGGACTGCGCGGGGAGCTGGGCGCCGGGCCCATGCGGATGAACCGCGTCGTCGTCATCCGGGCCGCCGCCGGGCTCGCCGCGTACCTCAAGGCCAAGGGTCAGGGCGACGGACTCGTCGTCATCGGCTACGACGCCCGCTACAAGTCGGCCGACTTCGCGCGCGACACCGCTGCCGTCATGGTCGCCGCGGGCCTGCGCGCCGCAGTGCTGCCGCGGCCGCTGCCCACTCCCGTACTCGCCTTCGCCATAAGGAAGCTGGGCGCCGTCGCGGGCGTCGAGGTCACCGCGAGCCACAACCCGCCCCGCGACAACGGCTACAAGGTCTACCTCGGCGACGGCTCGCAGATCGTGCCCCCCGCCGACGCGGAGATCGCCGCCGAGATCGGCGCGATCGCCGGCATCGACGACGTGCCGCGTGCCGAGGGCGGCTGGGAGATCCTGGGCGACGAGGTCCTGGCGGCGTACCTGGAGCGTACGGACGCCGTCCTGACCGCCGCCTCGCCGCGTACCGCCCGCATCGTCTACACGGCCATGCACGGTGTCGGCAAGGACGTCGTGCTCAGCGCCTTCGCGCGGGCCGGCTTCCCCGCCCCCGCGCTCGTGGAGGCACAGGCCGAGCCCGACCCCGCGTTCCCGACCGTCGCGTTCCCCAATCCGGAGGAGCCCGGCGCGATGGACCTCGCGTTCGAGACCGCCCGCCGGGTCCGGCCGGACGTCGTCATCGCCAACGACCCGGACGCGGACCGCTGCGCGGTCGCCGTCCCCGACGACTCCACCGAGGCCGGGTGGCGCATGCTGCGCGGCGACGAGGTCGGCGCTCTGCTCGCCGCGCACCTCGTCCACAAGGGCGCCACGGGCGTCTTCGCCGAGTCGATCGTGTCCTCGTCCCTGCTGGGCCGCATCGCCCGGGCGGCGGGCCTCGGTCACGAGGAGACGCTGACAGGCTTCAAGTGGATCGCGCGGGTCGACGGGCTGCGCTACGGCTACGAGGAGGCGCTCGGCTACTGCGTCGACCCCGGCGGCGTGCGCGACAAGGACGGCATCACCGCCGCGCTGCTCGTCGCCGAGCTGGTCTCGGAGCTCAAGGAGCAGGGCCGTACGCTCTCCGACCTGCTCGACGACCTGGCCGTCGAGCACGGCCTGCACGCCACCGACCAGCTCTCGGTGCGGGTCGAGGACCTCGGCGTGATCGCCGACGCCATGCGCGCGCTGCGCGAGCGGCCCCCGGTGATGCTCGCGGGACTGCGGGTCACGAGCGCCGAGGACCTGACGCGGGGTACGGAGAAGCTGCCGCCGACGGACGGGCTGCGCTACTACCTGGACGGGGAGTTCACCGCTCGCGTGATCGTCCGGCCGAGCGGCACCGAGCCCAAGCTCAAGTGTTACCTGGAGGTCGTGGTGCCGGTCGCCGACGCGAGCGAGCTGGGCACGGCTCGCGAGCGGGCGGCCGGTGTGCTCGCGGACGTCAAGCGGGACCTCTCGGCCGCGGCGGGCATCTGAGGGCCGCCCTGCCCGATGCGCGTCCACCGCGCATCGGGCAGCCGGAGCCTCCCCTGAACACAGGGCACCGGCTCCGGGCCCGTCAGGTCAGGCCGAGCACCAGGGCGAGCATCACCACGCCCGCCGCCACCGGCGCGAGCACCTCGTACGCCCAGCGCACCTGCGGCCCGCCCGGTGCGGACGAGCGCGGGCCCAGGTGCTCGGCCATGTCGCGCAGGTCCGCGATCGTCTGGTCCGCGGGCGCCATCCGCGCCTGCGAGTCGGTCACGTCCGCCGTCACGGAGGTGGCGCCGTGCGGGTCGTCGGCCGCGTTGCGCATCTGCCGCCGGGCGGCCCGCTTGCGCTGGCGCAGCGAGACGGGGATGGCCCACAGCTGGTACTTCACGCCCTCCGTGGTGAACAGCTCGCTGGAGTACCCGGCCCGCACGTCGGCGACCGCGCTCCACGGCAGCGTGATCGTCCGGAACGGGTTCCTGATCCGCACCCGCTCCTCGTTCACGAAGACGGCGGGGCGGAGGCTGAAGGCGACGATCAGCGGCACCACGACCAGCGCGGCCGCCGGCGCGAGCCACGGCGTGCGGCCCTCGCCGCGCAGCAGGGCGTCCACGACCATCCAGGCGATCAGCGCGAGCAGCAGCCCGCCGCCCGCCATCCCGGCGGGCGACCGGAAGACCCGGTCGGCGTAGGAGGGCTCGGCAGGCTGCTGGGGGCTCGTCATGGGTCCGATTCTGCCGTACGCCCGCGGCCGTCGGCCGGGACCTGCCCCCTCGTCGCGACCGGGGTGCGACCGACCCGTGACCTCTCGGTGCGCCGCACCCCCTGTACAGGTCGCTACGCGCGTAGATATGCTCATCTGGTGACCATGCCCACCAATGCACCAGCATTCGCTGACGTGACCGCGTCCGACAGCACGCTGCGCCGCTTCCTGCACGGGCTGCCCGGCGTCGACGCCGTCGGCCTCGAAGCGCGCGCCGCGTCCCTCGGCACCCGTTCGATCAAGACCACGGCGAAGGCGTACGCCATCGACCTGGCCATCTCGATGATCGACCTGACGACGCTCGAAGGCGCGGACACCCCGGGCAAGGTCCGGGCGCTCGCCGCCAAGGCCGTCAATCCTGATCCGACCGACCGCACGACCCCGCACACCGCGGCGGTCTGCGTCTACCCCGACATGGTGGCGACCGCCAAGGCCGCCCTCACGGGCTCCGACGTCAAGGTCGCCTCCGTCGCGACCGCCTTCCCGGCTGGGCGCGCCGCGCTCGACGTGAAGCTCGCGGACGTCCGTGACGCCGTGGCGGCCGGGGCCGACGAGATCGACATGGTGATCGACCGCGGCGCCTTCCTCGCGGGCGACTACATGAAGGTCTTCGAGGAGATCCGGGCCGTCAAGGAGGCCTCCGGCGACGCCCGGCTCAAGGTCATCTTCGAGACCGGCGAGCTCTCCACGTACGACAACATCCGCCGCGCCTCCTGGCTCGGCATGATCGCCGGCGCCGACTTCATCAAGACGTCGACCGGCAAGGTCGCGGTCAACGCCACCCCCGCGAACACCCTGCTCATGCTGGAGGCCGTCCGCGACTTCCGGGAGCAGACTGGGGTACAGGTGGGCGTGAAGCCCGCCGGCGGCATCCGCACCAGCAAGGACGCGATCAAGTTCCTGGTGCTGGTGAACGAGACCGCGGGCGAGGACTGGCTGGACAACCACTGGTTCCGCTTCGGCGCCTCGAGCCTGCTCAACGACCTGCTGATGCAGCGCCAGAAGCTGGCGACCGGCCGCTACTCCGGCCCCGACTACGTGACGGTGGACTGATCATCATGGCTTCCGCATTCGATTACGCACCCGCACCCGAGTCGCGGTCGGTCGTCGACATCGCACCGTCGTACGGCCTGTTCATCGACGGCGAGTTCACCGACGCCGCCGACGGCAGGGTCTTCAAGACCGTCTCGCCCGCCAGCGAGGAGGTCCTCTCCGAGGTCGCCCAGGCCGGCGCGGAGGACGTCGACCGCGCGGTGAAGGCCGCCCGCAAGGCGTTCGAGAAGTGGTCGGCGCTGCCCGGCTCGGAGCGCGCCAAGTACCTGTTCCGCATCGCGCGGATCATCCAGGAGCGCAGCCGCGAGCTGGCCGTCCTGGAGACGCTGGACAACGGCAAGCCGATCAAGGAGACCCGCGACGCGGACCTCCCCCTGGTCGCGGCGCACTTCTTCTACTACGCGGGCTGGGCCGACAAGCTCGGCCACGCCGGGTTCGGCCGGATGACGGCAGAAGGGCACAGCGGGCGGGACCCGAAGCCGCTGGGCGTCGCCGGCCAGGTCATCCCGTGGAACTTCCCGCTGCTGATGCTCGCGTGGAAGATCGCCCCGGCGCTCGCGACCGGCAACACGGTCGTCCTGAAGCCTGCCGAGACGACCCCGCTGTCCGCTCTGTTCTTCGCGGACATCTGCCGCCAGGCGGGCCTGCCGAAGGGTGTCGTCAACATCCTCCCGGGTTACGGGGACACCGGTGCGGCGCTCGTCGAGCACCCGGGCGTCGACAAGGTCGCCTTCACCGGCTCGACGGCGGTCGGCAAGGCCATCGCCCGCCAGGTCGCCGGCACGCGCAAGAAGGTCACCCTGGAGCTGGGCGGCAAGGGCGCCAACATCGTCTTCGACGACGCCCCGATCGACCAGGCCGTCGAGGGCATCGTCAACGGCATCTTCTTCAACCAGGGCCAGGTCTGCTGCGCGGGCTCGCGCCTGCTGGTCCAGGAGTCGGTCCAGGACGAGCTGCTGGCGTCGCTCAAGCGCCGCCTGTCCACGCTGCGCCTCGGCGACCCGCTCGACAAGAACACCGACATCGGAGCGATCAACTCCGAGGAGCAGCTGTCCCGGATCACCACGCTCGTGGAGCGGGGCGAGGCGGAGGGCGCCGAGCGCTGGTCCCCCGCCTGCGAGCTGCCGACGTCCGGCTACTGGTTCGCGCCGACGCTGTTCACCAACGTCACGCAGGCGCACACGATCGCCCGCGACGAGATCTTCGGCCCGGTGCTGTCCGTCCTGACGTTCCGTACCCCGGACGAGGCGGTCGCCAAGGCCAACAACAGCCAGTACGGCCTGTCCGCCGGCATCTGGACGGAGAAGGGCTCCCGCATCCTCGCGGTGGCGAGCAAGCTCCGCGCGGGTGTGGTGTGGGCCAACACGTTCAACAAGTTCGATCCGACCTCGCCGTTCGGCGGCTACAAGGAGTCGGGCTTCGGCCGCGAGGGCGGCCGCCACGGGCTGGAGGCCTACCTCGATGTCTGAGTCGATGCGTCTGAGCGTCTTCAAGACCTACAAGCTGTACGTCGGGGGCAAGTTCCCCCGCTCCGAGAGCGGCCGGGTGTACGAGGTGACGGACTCGAAGGGCAAGTGGCTGGCCAACGCGCCGCTCTCCTCCCGCAAGGACGCCCGTGACGCGGTCGTCGCCGCGCGCAAGGCGTTCGGCGGCTGGTCGGGCGCCACCGCGTACAACCGCGGCCAGATCCTCTACCGCGTCGCCGAGATGCTGGAGGGCCGCAAGGGCCAGTTCGTGCACGAGGTGGCGGACGCGGAGGGGCTGTCCAAGTCGAAGGCGGCCGCGGTCGTCGAGGCCGCGATCGACCGCTGGGTCTGGTACGCGGGCTGGACGGACAAGATCGCCCAGGTCGTGGGCGGGGCGAACCCGGTCGCGGGCCCGTTCTTCAACCTCTCCACCCCCGAGCCGACGGGCGTCGTGACGATCCTCGCGCCGCAGGAGTCCTCGTTCCTGGGCCTGGTCTCCGTGGTCGCGCCGGTGATCGCGACCGGCAACACGGCGGTCGTGATCGCCTCCGAGAAGTCGCCGCTGCCGGCGCTGTCCCTGGGAGAGGTGCTGGCCACCTCGGATCTGCCGGGCGGTGTGGTCAACGTGCTGTCGGGGCGTACGGCGGAGATCGCGGCCCCCCTCGCCGCTCACCAGGACGTCAACGGCATCGACCTGACCGGCGCCGACGAGGTCCTGGCGAAGGAGCTGGAGGTCGCGGCGGCGGACAACCTCAAGCGGGTCCTGCGTCCACAGGCTGTGGACAACGACTGGTCGGCCGATCCCGGCACCCACCGCCTGACGGCGTTCCTGGAGACCAAGACAGTCTGGCACCCCACCGGTTCGCTCGGCGCCTCGGGTTCGTCCTACTGAGCCCTCAGCGCGAAGCCCCCACGGCGTCGGCCGTGGGGGCTTTCCCGTGGGCGCCTTCCCGTGGGTGCGCCCGGCGCGCTACGGCAGCGCGTGCTTCGCCGGCGAGCCGGCCACCGGCAGGTCCTCGAGCGCCTGCCCGCGGGTGACGTGGTCCGTCACCAGCGTGGTGCTCACCGGCTTGAAGTCGGCGACCTGGGTGCCCACGGCGTTGTCGAGCGGGTCGGCACCGGTGTTCGCCAGCGGGTTCAACTGGAGGCTCTTGAGCTCGCCGACCCCGTCCACGGAGCGGGTGACGGCGCCGGTGAGGGTCGTCAGTGGCGCGGTGGCGAGCGCGGTGCCGGGTCCGGCCACGGGCTGGGCGCGGACCGGCTCGGGGGCCGGAGCCGCCTGCGCGGCCGCCGAGCCCGCGCCGAGGGCCGCGCCCGCCGCGGCGACGGTCAGTCCGGCGCGCACGAGCGTGTGGCGCCGCTGGGGGGAAGCTGCATGACGAGCCATGAATTCCTGCCTAATCGAGTCATCGTGAGCGCACGGACAGTGGTTGAGGTGTGAGACGGGCAACCACCCCGTCTCCGGGGGGTCTCCTGGGCGGCTCCATGCGTCACACTTGTCTTCCGTGAGTTCCCAACCCATCCCGACCCGCGTCGTGCTGCTCGCGGGCCCCTCAGGTTCCGGAAAGTCGTCCCTCGCGGCCCGCACCGGACTGCCGGTCCTGCGTCTGGACGACTTCTACAAAGAGGGCAACGACCCGACGCTGCCCCGGGTGACGGGCAGTGCCGACATCGACTGGGACTCACCGGCGTCGTGGGACGCCGACGCGGCCGTCGCCGCCATCGAGGAACTGTGCGCCACCGGGCGCGCGGACGTCCCCGTGTACGACATCGCGGCGAGCGCGCGCGTGGGCCGCGAGACGCTGGACATCGCCCGCACCCCGCTGTTCGTCGCCGAGGGCATCTTCGCGGCCGACCTCGTCCGCCGCTGCCAGGAACTCGGCGTACTGGCCGACGCGCTGTGCCTGCGCGGCCGCCCCTCCACCACGTTCCGCCGCCGCCTCGCGCGCGATCTCCGGGAGGGCCGCAAGTCGGTCCCGTTCCTGCTGCGCCGCGGCTGGCGCCTGATGCGCGCCGAGCGCGGCGTCGTCGCCCGCCAGACCGGTCTCGGCGCCCACCCGTGCGGCAAGGCCGAGGCCCTCGGGCGTCTCGCGGACGCGGCGGCCGGCCGCTGCCGTACGCTCGCCGCACGCCAGCCCGCCTGACGCGGCCGCCTGACGCGCGGGAGGCGCGGACATGGGAGTGGGGTCGGACAGAACCCCCCGGTCTGTCCGACCCCACTCCGTTTTCCCCGTGGATCCCCGCGTCCCCCGTGTCCCCGTGGATCCCGTCCCGCCGTCTCCCCCGAAACAGCGGCCCCCGTTTCCCCCGTTGTCCCCGTGTCCCTCGCCTTCAGGCCACCAGCTCGCCGAAGGACTCCTCCTCGTCACGGCCGAAGCTGAGGACCTCGTCCTCGCGCAGCCGGCGGAGCGACCGCCAGATGCTCGACTTCACCGTGCCGACACTGATGTCCAGGATCTCCGCGATCTCCGGGTCGGTGCGGCCCTCGTAGTAGCGCAGGACCAGCATCGTGCGCTGGAGTTCGGGAAGCCTGGCGAGCGCCTGCCACAGGACCGCGCGCAGCTCCGTGCCCCGCATCGCGTCGGTGTCGCCCGCCGTCTCCGGCAGCTCCTCCGTCGGGTACTCGTTGAGCTTGCGCCGGCGCCAGGCGCTGATGTGCAGGTTGGTCATGGTGCGGCGCAGATAGCCGCCGACCGCCGCCTTGTCGCTGATCCGGTCCCAGGCCCGGTACGTCGAGAACAGCGCGCTCTGCAGCAGGTCCTCGGCCTCGTACCGGTCGCCGGTCAGGTGGTAGGCGGTCGCGTACAGAGAGGCGCGGCGCTCCTGGACGTAGGCGGTGAACGCCGCTTCGGCGTCCGCCGCCCCGGCCTGGCCCGTCCGCTCCCCCGTGGCCTCTCCGTACGTCTCTCCCCCGTCAGGCACGGCCACCATGTAGGTCGCCTTGTGCTGACGCCCGGCGCCGCGAACGCACCCCCGTCCGTTCACCGCGCCGGACTTCTCGGCGCTCCGCGCGACGTCGTGGAGACGCGTGACAACTGCGCTTGAGGTGGTGCTGTGCAGTGCGTTCATCTCGCGCCCCCCGTCGAGTGGAGTCTGCTTGGTTCCGTGTGACAAGAAGCTTGCCCGGCCACTTTCATGGCGGTGTCCGCCGACTGTCACAGGCGCGTCACAGAGGCCGTGGACAACGGTGATGCACCGGGGAGTCGAACGAGGACGACCGCATGGGCCAGAATGGGCCCGTGCCTTTCCTGTTGCTGATCGAGGACGACGACGCCATCCGCACGGCGCTCGAACTCTCCCTGTCCCGTCAGGGCCACCGTGTGGCCACCGCGGCGACGGGAGAGGACGGCCTGAAGCTGCTGCGCGAGCAGCGGCCTGACCTGATCGTGCTGGATGTGATGCTGCCCGGGATCGACGGGTTCGAGGTGTGCCGCCGCATCCGGCGCACGGACCAGCTGCCGATCATTCTGCTGACCGCGCGCAGCGACGACATCGACGTGGTCGTGGGGCTGGAATCCGGCGCCGACGACTATGTGGTCAAGCCGGTTCAGGGGCGGGTGCTGGACGCCCGTATCCGTGCCGTGCTGCGCCGCGGCGAGCGGGAGTCCACCGACTCGGCGACCTTCGGCTCCCTGGTGATCGACCGCTCCGCGATGACGGTCACCAAGAACGGCGACGACCTGCAGCTCACGCCGACCGAACTGCGACTGCTGCTGGAGCTGAGCCGCCGGCCCGGACAGGCCCTCTCGCGCCAGCAGTTGCTGCGCCTGGTGTGGGAGCACGACTACCTCGGCGACTCACGCCTGGTGGACGCCTGCGTGCAGCGGCTGCGGGCGAAGGTCGAGGACGTGCCGTCCTCACCGACCCTGATCCGTACGGTGCGTGGCGTCGGCTACCGGCTGGACGCTCCGCAGTGATCCACGGGGTGGGCGCGTGCGCGCCGGACGGGACCGTTCGGTGAGCGCTGGTACGAACAGCGGCGCGGCGGACGGCACGAACGGCGGCGCGGGCGTGCGGCGCGGTCCGCTCGCCGGGCTGCGCCTGACGAGCCTGCGACTGCGGCTCGTGGTCGTCTTCGCGCTGGTCGCGCTGACCGCGGCCGTGTCCGCTTCCGGCATCGCGTACTGGCTCAACCGCGAGGCGGTGCTGACCCGCACCCAGGACGCGGCGCTCGGCGACTTCCGGCAGGAGATGCAGAACAGGGCGGCGGCGCTGCCGCTGCGGCCCACGCCGGCCGAACTGCAGAAGACCGCCGAGCAGATGGCGGGCGGCGGCGACTACAGCGTGGTGCTGGTCGGCGAGCGCGCCGAGGGCAAGCCGGTCACCGGGGCGTCCGACCGCGACACGTTCACGATGGAGGACGTGCCGCAGTCGCTGCAGGACGCGGTGAACGACCGGCAGGACGTCGACGCCGGCAACTCCGAGCCGTACCACCTGTACTGGCAGCGCACCGAGCGCCGCGGCGAGCCCTATCTCGTCGGCGGTACGCGGATCATGGGCGGCGGGCCGACCGGCTACCTGTTCAAGTCGCTCGACCAGGAGCGCCAGGACCTCAATTCCCTGGCCTGGTCACTGGGCATCGCCACCCTGCTGGCCCTGATCGGCTCGGCGCTGCTCGCGCAGGCTGCCGCCACGACCGTGCTCAAGCCGGTGCACCGGCTCGGCGAGGCGGCGCGAAGGCTCGGCGAGGGCAAGCTCGACACCCGGCTGCGGGTCTCGGGCACCGACGAACTCGCCGAGCTGGCACGGACGTTCAACAAGACGGCCGCGTCGCTGGAGAAGAAGGTCGCGGACATGAGCGCGCGGGAGGAGTCGAGCCGGCGCTTCGTCGCCGACATGTCCCACGAGCTGCGCACCCCGCTGACCGCGCTGACCGCCGTGACCGAGGTGCTGGAGGACGAGGCCGACACCCTCGACCCGATGATCGCCCCGGCCGTGAACCTCGTGGTGAGCGAGACGCGGCGGCTGTACGACCTCGTGGAGAACCTGATGGAGGTCACCCGCTTCGACGCGGGCACCGCACGGCTCGTGCTGGACACCGTGGACGTGGCCGACCAGGTCACCGCGTGCATCGACGCCCGCGCCTGGCTGGACGCGGTCGAACTGGACGCCGAGCGCGGGATCATGGCGCGGCTGGACCCGCGCCGGCTCGACGTGATCCTGGCCAACCTGATCGGCAACGCCCTCAAGCACGGCGGGTCCCCGGTGCGGGTGTCGGTCCGCCCCGGAGACAACGAACTGCTCATCGAGGTGCGCGACCACGGTCCCGGCATCCCCGAGGACGTCCTGCCCCACGTCTTCGACCGGTTCTACAAGGCCAGCGCGTCGCGACCGCGCTCCGACGGAAGCGGTCTCGGCCTCTCGATCGCCATGGAGAACGCCCACATCCACGGCGGCACGATCACCGCGGCCAACTCCCCCGACGGCGACGGCGCGGTCTTCGTGCTGCACCTGCCGCGCGACGTGTCCGCGCTCGCAGACTGCGAGGCGGCCGGGTCGGACGACGCGGACAGCGGGACCGGCGGCGGGCGGACCGAGGGGGACGCACAGTGATACTCCCCAGGACACGTGCGGGCCGCCGACCGGTGGCCGTGCTCGCCGCGCTCGCGGGCGCCCTCGTGCTCGCGGGCTGCGGGATCAGGCCCACCCAGGTGCCCGTGGACGCCGGGCCGGCGCCCTCGCGGGTGCCGTGCGAGGTGTCGGCCGTGGACATCGCCCCGCAGGCGGGACGTACGGGCATACCGGTCCGGGTGTACCTGGTGTGCGCCTCGCAGCTGGTGTCGGTCGACCGCATGGCCGGGACGACGGAGGAGAAGGCTCCGGCCGACCGGGTCGCGACCGCGCAGGCTCTGCTCGACGAGCTCCAGCGGGAGCCGTCGTCGCCCGAGCACGAGGCGGGCTTCTCGACCTACGTACGCGGTCCGCTGCTGCTGAACGCCGGGCGGCGCGACGACCCTTCGGGCACCCTGCGCCTGAGCCGCCAGCCGGAGGACCTGTCGCCGTCCGCGCTGGCGCAGATCGTGTGCACGCTGCTGGAGAACGGTGCGGCGACGGGCGGCTCGGTGCTGCTGGGCGGCCCGGGCGAGTACGCCCCGCGCGCGTACACCTGCCCGGACGCGACCAAGGAGCGCCCCGACTCCGCGGTCCCGACGACGGACATGCCTCAGCCGGCCGGCTGACCCCGCGCGCCGGTCACGTCTGTGCCGGGCGCGCGGAGCATCCCGGGTCGTGCGGAACCGTTTCCGGGGGAGGCTGCGTCTTGGGGGGCGTGCAGCGTCAAGGTTCGGGCGGCCGTGCCGCCATCCGCTTCCGCGCGGCGGGGCTCGTGCTCCTCCTCCTCCATCTGCTGCTCGTCGCCTGGCTGACACTGCGCCCGCGCGACGTGCTGTGGGTGACCGCGGCGAACCTGGAACCGTTCGCCGGCATCGAGGCCTCGCTGGCGCTGGGGCCGTCGGCGGCGGCCCGGCACATCGGCGGGGGCCTGCTCCTTCTCGCGCCGCTCGGCGTGCTGCTGCCCATGGCCGGCGGGCGGCTGGCCGTCTCCCCGTGGGCCTCGCTGGCCCGTACGGTCGCCGCCGGCGTGCTCCTGTCGCTCGGCATCGAACTGCTCCAGACCGGCGTACCGGGCCAGGTCGTCGACATCGACTCGATCCTGCTCAACACCTGCGGCGTCGCGCTCGCGCACCTCGCCGTCGTCCCCGCGGGCCGCGCGCGGCTGCGCCGCAGAGTGCTGCGCCCCGGCCGCGGGTCCGCGCTCCGTGAGGGCGGCCGCGGGCAGGAGCCCCGGGCCATGCTCAGGGACGAGGGCTCTCCGGGGGCGACCCCGACGATTCCCAGGGTCGGGATCGCCCCGTAGAGCGACGCTTCGCCCCCCTTCGCGGCGCGACCATGGAGGCATCGGGAGCACGACGAGAGGCTCCCCGGACGGTTCTCGCGAAGGAGCCCACCATGGCCGCACTTGCCCGCCCCCGTAACGGCCGCATGCTCGGCGGAGTGTGCGCAGCGCTGGCCCGGCGCTTCGGCATGTCCGCGACGACGATGCGCGTGATCTTCGTGGTCTCGTGCCTGCTGCCCGGACCGCAGTTCCTGCTCTATCTGGCGCTGTGGCTGCTGCTGCCGTCGGAGAAGACGGCCGCCACCGCCTGGTGACCCGCGGCGCAGCCGCACCGGCCACGTACCCGTCCGCGCGCGGCGACGGGGATCGTCTCGGTCGCCCGTGCCGCGCCGGACGGTGCCTGATCGCGCCGCCGCTCGCGAGCACGCTCGGGTTGGTTCCGACCGACTGAGGGCGGGGCCCGGAGAACGCCTGGCGCTGTCGGCAGGAGATAGGCCGCTCCGGCACGAACGCCGTGGGGCGCACACCCTGGCCGGGTGTACGCCCCACACGCGGACGGGCGTCGTGGCACGCCGGCCGGTTCGTCAACCCGCGAGTCCGCCGGGCAGCAGGCCGCCGCTCAGCTCGCCCGTCTTCAGGCCGCCGATCAGGCCGCTGACCGGCGCGGCCGCGTCGTCGGACGCCAGCACCTTGCCGGCCGACTGCTGGAGGGCGCCGGGCAGCACGGCGGTGGACTTCGCCAGGGCGGCCTGGCCACCGGCGAGGGACTGCGGGGCGCCCGCCGGGAGCTTGGCGGCGACCTCCTGGACCGGCGTGAGCTGGGAGACGGCGCCCAGCGCGCCGGTGGTGTCGGGCAGCGCGGGCGCGGCGGAGGCGGTGCCCGCACCGGCAGCGGCGAAGGCGGCGCCGAGGGCGGCGACACCGAGGGTCTTTGCGGAATGCTTCATCTCAGACAATTCCTTGGGGACGGAAATATGAGCGGCTCCGCAAGCTAGTCAGCTTGGCACAGGCACCGCAAACACCGCGAAGCGGCCGGATATTGACGCTTCCGGCCGCTTCGGTGTAAGCGTGTCCGCGGGCCCGCCGGACGCTCAGTTCCCGCTTGTGGCGGTCTGCCGGAACAGCCATTCGGATTTCAGCTCGGCGTAGCCGGGCTTGATCACATCGTTGATCATCGCCAGTCGTTCATCGAAAGGAATGAATGCCGACTTCATGGCATTGACGGTGAACCACTGCATGTCGTCGAGCGTGTATCCGAACGCCTCGGTCAGCAGCTCGAATTCGCGGCTCATGCTGGTGCCGCTCATCAGACGGTTGTCCGTGTTGACCGTGGTCCGGAAGTGCAGCCGGCGCAGCAGGCCGATGGGGTGGGCGGCGTACGAGTCGGCCGCGCCGGTCTGCAGGTTGGACGTCGGGCACATCTCCAGCGGGATGCGCTTGTCCCGCACGTACGCGGCGAGCCGGCCCAGCTTCACGGAGCCGTCCTCGGCCACCTCGATGTCGTCGATGATGCGCACCCCGTGGCCGAGGCGGTCGGCCCCGCACCACTGGAGCGCCTGCCAGATCGACGGCAGCCCGAAGGCCTCGCCGGCGTGGATGGTGAAGTGGTTGTTCTCGCGCTTGAGGTACTCGAAAGCGTCCAGGTGCCGGGTGGGCGGGAAGCCGGCCTCGGCTCCCGCGATGTCGAAACCGACGACGCCCGTGTCGCGGTAACGGTTCGCCAGTTCGGCGATCTCCAGGGCGCGAGCGGCGTGCCGCATCGCGGTCAGCAGCGCCCCGACGCGAATGCGGTGGCCGCTCTCCCGGGCGCGGCGCTCGCCTTCCCGGAAGCCGGCGTTGACCGCCTCGACGACCTGCTCGAGGGTGAGCCCGGCCTCCAGGTGCTGCTCGGGGGCGTAGCGGACCTCGGCGTAGACGACGCCGTCCTCGGCCAGGTCCTCGGCGCACTCGGCGGCCACGCGGAAGAGCGCGTCGCGGGTCTGCATGACGGCGCAGGTGTGCGCGAACGTCTCCAGATACCGTTCCAGGGAACCGGAGTCGGCGGCCTCGCGGAACCAGATGCCGAGCTTGTCGGGCTCGGTCTCGGGCAGGGCCCCGTAGCCGCTGTCCCGGGCGAGTTCGACGATCGTGCCGGGACGCAGACCGCCGTCGAGGTGGTCGTGGAGCAGGACCTTCGGCGCGCGGCGGATCTGGTCCTGGGTGGGCGAATTGAGGGTCTGGCTCGTCATCTGCGCACTCTAGCCCCTACGCGCGTAGAGCGCGCCCCCCGGCGAGGCCCGTCGATACGTAACAGTGACCGCGCGTACGGGTGGAGTACACCTCGCCTTCTGAGACTGTTGGGCCATGGCACACCACGCACTGCCCCGGTGGCGGGGGCGTCCGGACAGACCGGGCGTCGGGTCGGCAGCCCTACGTGAGACGGCGGTTGGGCGAGTGGAGCGCACCGGACGGACAGCGGCGCAGGCCCGGCTCGGCCGGCTGCCGGGGCGTTCCGGCGCACGCGGCGGCGCGGACGCGGCGGTTGCGGGCGTGGTCCTGCTGCTCCCGGACGGCGAGCCGGAGTCGGAGCGCCGGGCGTCGGCGCTGTCGTACGCAGCGGTGCTGCCGCTGGGCCGCGCGCTGGCGCGGGCGGGGCGCGCGGAGGGGCTGGTCGTGCACTGGGTGCGGTACCGCTCGCGCGGCTGGAACGGACCGGACGCGCGGCTCGCGGCGGACGCGAGCTGGGCGGTGGAGGAGGTCGTACGCCGTTACGGCGACGTTCCCGTGTGCCTGGCGGGACACGGCATGGGCGGCAGGGCGGCCCTGCACGCGGCGGGCCACCCGGCGGTCAACTCGGTGCTGGCGCTGGCCCCGTGGCTTCCGGAGGACGACGTGGCGGCGCCGCCGGAACCGGTGGAGCAGCTGGCGGGCCGCCACGTGATGATCGTCCACGGCACGAACGACCGGACGACGGATCCGGAGCTGTCGTACCGGCTGGCGGAACGTGCGAAGAAGTCGAACCGGGACACGTGCCGCTTCGAGGTGCACTCGGACGGGCACGCGCTGCGGCAGTACCAGGAGGAAGTCCTGGCGCTGGCGGCGGACTTCGTGCGGGGCTCGCTGTTCACGCGGACGTACGCGCGCCCGGTGGCGGACGCGCTGGCGGCTCCGCCGCCGCTGGGCCTGCGCATGCCGTTGGCGGCGGGCTTCGGCCGCGCCTTGCGCTCCTAGGCCGGTTGCGAAGTCCGCGACCAAGAAGAACCTCGGACCCACAGACCTCGTGGCCACCCGCCCTCCACCCGGGCGCGGCCGTCGTTGCCGACGAGGGCCGTCAGAGTGGGTTGAGGCGGGGCTTGAGCAGGCAGAACTCGTTGCCTTCCGGATCGGCGAGGACGTGCCAGGACGCCTCCGCGGGCTGACCGATGTCGACGAGTTCGGCCCCGACGGCCAGGAGGCGTTCGAGCTCGGCGTCCTGGTCGCGGTCGGTGGCGTTGACGTCGATGTGCAGCCGGGCATGCCCGTTCTTCGGCTCGTCGCTGCGGATGAGGAAGATCGTCGGCTGCGGGCCGCCGAACCCTTCGCGCGGACCTATCTCGATGCAGCCCTCCTCCTCGCGATCGAGCACGACGAAGTCCAGGACCTCGCACCAGAACCGCGCCAGCACCTCAGGGTCGCGGCACTTGAGCACGAGCTCACTGATACGGCATGCCATTGACGCAACCTACTCTCGGGGTGGGAACTGCCGGGGCGGCCGCACGCGCAACTCATGGCTCCCGCAGTGAGAACATTTTCGCGACCGTACCGGGCGAGGCGAGCAGGGGCGAAGCGATTTGAGGCCCTCGCCTGGCCGGGCTGCTCCACGTCGACGCCACTCGATCCTCGCCGATGCGAGGAAGCCTCGTTTCTTCCCGACTGCTCGCCGGCTGATGCGCGCTGCCGCCGCACGCTTCAACGCGTGGTGACAGTGCGCGGCAGGAGCAGGACCACTGCCACACCGACCGCAGCGAAGACGGCGCCGAGCGCGAACACGACGGTGAAGGCACCCTCGCTCGGCAGGGCCGAGCCGGCAACCGAGTGGGCACTGAGGATCGCGACGGCGACCTGGGTCCCGATGACACCGCCGACTGTGCGGACGCCCTGCATCGCGCGCGCCAGGAGCAGGACCGGGAAGTTCCGTGCGAGGGCCGCCAGCACGGTGCCGGCGCCGAAGACAGCGAGTGAGCCGAGCAGCACGCGGCGCTTGCCGCGCCGGTCACCGAAGCGGGCGAGCACCGGAGTGAGCACGGCGCCGGAGAGCAGGTAGAGGGTGAATACCCACGCGGCCCAGTCGCCGCTCACGCGGAAGTGCCGCTGGAACGTGGGCAGGGCTTTCCGGAGCGACCAGGGTCTGCAGCAGCCCGTAGGCCAGCACCGCGATGGAGAGCGCGGCAACCACACCGCCGGCGGGCGGGCCGCTGCCCGGGCCGGTGTCCGGGCGGTCGCCCGTGGGCGAGAACGAGGGAAGGGCAGTGGTTCGGTCTTCCTGGGACATGACGACCTTTGGGAGGGGACGGGCGACCGGCAGGGCCGTCACCGCGCCGAGGAGAGCTCGGCGCGACAACGGTGGTCCGCTCCGCGAGCGGGGGGAGCGGGCGACGGGCAGAGCGGTCCGATCGGCGGACCTACTGGCCGTGGGGAGCAAGCGCGTCCAGCGTCTGTACGCGCTGGACGATCTCCCACTTGCCGTTCACCTTGCGGAGCTTGTCGGTGTAGGTACCGGTGGCGTAGACGGCGTGCTCCGCCTCGGTCTCCGCGCCCCAGTACCAGGAACGGGCGGTGGCCGTCGTGCCGTTGACCTCGATCATGGCGGGTCCGGTCATGTGCCGCTTGCCCTTGGTGAAGCCCTTCTCGGCCAGGTCGTTGAACATCGCCTTGATCCCGCTCCGGCCGTCGGCGGAGCCGAACGGACTCCGGTAGTGACCGTCCTTGGCGTACAGGTTGGCGTAGCTGTCGGCGTCCCTGAGGTCGATGTGCATCTGGTGACGGTCTAGCCGCCCTCCGGATGGTCTTCGTGTCGACTCCCTCATCAGTTAGTCAAATAACTTGATAGTAATAAGTGTGACTAAGTTGATCGTATTCCGGTCCGAAGGGCGGCGTCCAGAGCCGGAGGCCGAGGGAGTCGGTCAGTGCGAAGCCGTGGGACGGGCGACACACTCCCGGACGGCAGGTACCCGTTGACGTTGGACGAGCGGCGGATGCGGCGGCGGCAGAAAGGGTGCGACGGCACCCAGCCGTCCGGCCGGCCCAAGGGAACGCGACCCGAGGGCACCGGGCCAGATGCCCATGTCGTGGGCGCGGGGAGCGGGCCCGGGTGGGCACCCCGCGGCAGATCCGCGCAGGGCGAGCGACGGCGGCCCGGCCACCCCTTCTGCGCCCACTATTATTACGGATGGTGACAGTCAATAACGCTTACGAGGGGAGTGCCGTAGTGCGGCGCAGCGAACGGAAGCAAAAGGATCCGGACCTCGGGAATCTGTCCACACGCCTGCTCTTCTCGATCCAGAAGGAGCTCTTCGAGACGCTGGCCGAGCAGGGGCATCCGGAGCTACGGCCGCAGCACGGGGCCGTGCTGGGGTTTCT